>NZ_QKLE01000050.1:0-5444 GCF_003224275.1 Curtobacterium sp. MCSS17_011
GAGCCCGGTTCAATACCGAGCTCACGCCCTCGCGGCCTAATCTGAGTTCACGGTCCAACAAACCGGGACCAGTTCACTGGCACCGGGCCTCCAGTCCGTCGTGGGGTCGCGTGGCGATCCCGATGGCGAGTGGAATCGGGCGTACCTGGTCGGAAGGAACGACGAGGTACGCCCGATCCGACCAGGTACGCCCGGTTCTTCCCTACCTCAGGGCCGCCAGGAAGCGGTCCGTCCAGGCGAGCGGCGCAGACCCGGCCACGGAGTTGCAGGTCGGCGATGCGGTGCTCTGCGCCGTCGGGCAGGGGGTGTCCCGGTCGAGCGACCAGGTGTGCACCCCGGCGAGCCCGTGGGACTTGGCGTACGCGGCGACGGTGTCGGCGTCCGCGAGGGTGAAGACCTCGTCGGTGGTGTCGTTGACGCCGATCATCGGGGTGACCTCGATCTTCGACGAGGCGATCCCGTAGGTGTGCTGCAGGTTCGTGACCGCCTGGATCGTGGACTGCCCCATCTGGCACGTCGACCCGACGATCACGCAGTTCGCCGTGGTCGCGCGTCCGAAGTCCATCGTCATGAGGTTGACCGTGTAGTTCGTGAGTGCCGAGGCCTTGACCGCCTTGACGGTGGCGTCGCCGGTGCTGTTCAGCCCGCCGAACGAACCGTCGGACGCGGCCAGGGTGGCGAGCGTGAACGAGAAGCGCAGGCCCGGGTACTTCGACTGCGCCAGGGCCGCCGCGCTCACCAGGTTCTGCACGTCCGCCGCGGACTGCCCGCTCTCGATGTCGAAGTCGACGCCGATCATGTGCGGGGAGGCGTAGCGGGCGATGAAGGACTGCAGCGCGGTGCCGGAGCACTTGAACGAGCCTGCGGCGCCACCGGTGCTGACGATGTAGTTCACCCCGGCCGCGTCGAGCTTCGCGATGTTGGCGCTGGCGAACGCGTCGGCAGCGACTCCGCCCCAGTTCTCGCTGCCGCAGGTGCCGGTGGCGAAGGCGAGCGTGATGGCCTTGAGACCGGGTTCCCGCGTCGACACCAGGCTGTTGCTCGACCCGACGACCGGGATCCGCGTGCCGGTGACCGCGGTGTTCATGACGTTCGTGTTCCAGTCGAGGTTCACAGTGATGTCCTTGTACGGGCTGAAGACCAGGCCGCTCGCGGTGCCGGTGCTGCCGTTGCCCGGCGTGGTGGTCCCACCGCCACCAGGGGTGGTCCCGCCACCGGTGCCGCCACCGGTGCAGGTGCCGGTCGACGTCCACGGCTGGCCGCTGCCGGTCGCGCCGGAGTGGGTCGCCGGTTCGTCGCCCTGGGTCCACCAGTTCGCGGTGTAGTTCGAGCCGTTCTCGCTGACGGTGGCTCCGCCGTTGTAGGCGGTGCCGGCGCTCCAGGCGGTCGCGCAGGTCGTCGCCGCGACGGCCGGCGCCGCAGCGAGCGAGCCCCCAGCGACCATGAGGGCGGCGATGGTGGCCACGAGGCCCGATCGCACGCGGGTGTTCTGGTTCACACGGTTCTCCTGTCCTCGGTCGGACGTCGTCGTCCGGCGGGTGGAGCCCTCGCGACACATTCCGCAAGGGCATTGTGTAATGCCCTTGCATAATGCGCCGGGGTAGAACGTCCTGTCCATGAGCGAACGCACAGGATGCGTCGAACGGACCAGGGGGTCAGGTCAGTCGCGGGTGGCGACGATCGTGTAGGTGGTCGGCATCCGGTCGCGGTCGTGATCCGGCCAAGCCCACGAACCGGTGCCGGTCTCGACCATGCGGGAGCTGAAGCGCCACGGCAGGGTCTGGCCCTCGTCGAGTCGTCGGAGCCGCAGCCCGGCACCGAGCAGGGCGTTCACGATCTCGGACAGCGGGTGCGGCCACTCGAAGGTGCGGGTGTTCGCCACCGTGCCGTCGCCGGCGTAGGTGCCGGCGTCGTCCCACTGCTGGGCTGTGCCGTCGGGGAAGTACCGGTACCGGGTGACGAGCTCGTCGGCGTCCTCGTCGAGGGCGTACATCGCCGGGTGGCCGTCGCGGATGAAGAACACGCCACCGGGGCGCAGCAGCCCGGCCACCTGTGCGGCCCAGCGGTCGAGGTCGGCGAGCCAGCAGATCGTGCCGATGCTCGTGTAGACGACGTCGAAGTCCCCGGTGACGGCGGCCCGGGCATCGAGGACGTCGGTCTCGACCCAGGTGACGTCGAGGCCGAGCCGTGATGCGAGCCCGCTGGCCGATGCGAGGGCTGCGGGGGAGAAGTCGACGCCGGTCAACCGGGCACCCTCGCGGGCGAGCGACACCGTGTCGGTGCCGATGTGGCACTGCAGGTGGCAGACGTCCAGCCCGGCGAGCGAACCGTTCGGCAGCCAGGGCATCAGGGCCGGCAGGTCGTCACGCACCACGTCCGACCGGTGGTCCGGGTCCGACAGGGCGTCGATGGCGTAGGCGCCCTCGTGGATCGGCACCCGGTCGTCCCAGTTCGCGCGGTTGGTGTCGCGGGCGTGGTCCCAGTCGACGTCGACGTGATCCGTGCTCATGTGTCCGACCCTACCGAGGCCGGTGGCGGGCACCCGACCGTCAGGACGGCGAGAGCCCGAGCTTCCGGCCGGCAAGCCCACGCCCCATCGTGGTGATCCGGTCGGCGATCGCTGTCAGGGCCACCGCGGACGGGTCCTCCGGGGCACCGAGCACCACCGGGACGCCCGCGTCGCCGCCCTCGCGCAGCGGCACGGACAGCGGCACGCTGCCGAGCACCGGTACGGGGGTTTCCTGCCCGCGGGACAGCCGCGCGGCGGTCTCGGCGCCCCCGCCCTCGCCGAACAGGTGCAGGACCGCGCCGTCGGGCTGCACGAGCCCGGCCATGTTCTCGATCACGCCGATGACCCGCTGCCCGGTCTGCCGAGCGACGATCCCGCTGCGCTCGGCGACGTCGGCGGCGGCGGCCTGCGGGGTCGTCACGACCAGGACCTCGGCGTGCGGCAGCAGCTGCCCCACCGAGATCGCGACGTCGCCGGTGCCCGGAGGCAGGTCGAGCAGCAGGACGTCGAGGTCACCGAACCACACATCGGTCAGGAACTGGTTCACGGTGCGGTGCAGCATCGGTCCGCGCCACGACACCGCCGTCGAGACGTCGTCGACGAACATGCCGATCGAGACGACCTTCACGTCGTGCGCCACCGGCGGCAGGATCATGCTGTCCACCCGCGTCGGGCGGGGTGCGACCCCGTGCTCGTCGGTCAGGCCCATCAGGCCGGGGACGCTGAAGCCGTGCACGTCGACGTCGACGACCCCGACCCGCAAGCCCCGGTGGGCGAGCGCGACGGCGAGGTTCACGGTGACGGTGGACTTGCCGACGCCGCCCTTGCCGCTCGTGACGGCGATGACGCGGGTGAGCGAGTCCGCGGTGAACTGGACGCCCTTCGGTCGACCGGCTCGCAGCCGCTCGGTCAGCGCGGCGCGTGTGGCCGGGGCCATCACGGACACGTCGACGTCGACTGCCGCGACCCCCGGGACGGACCCGGCGGCGACGCGGACGTCGCGCTCGATGGTGTCGGCGGCGGGACACCCCACGATCGTGAGCTGCAGGTCGACGCGCACCGCGCCTCCTGGCTGGACGTCGACACCACGGATCATGTCGAGCTCCGTGACGGGCCGGCGGATCTCGGGGTCGATGACGCGGCCGAGCGCGGCGAGGACCGCCGTGCCGAGCTGTTCGTCGGTGGGGACGGCGTCAGCCACGGGTGGAGCTGTCGTGTTCGTCCGCGTAGCCGGCCTCGTCGGCGTCGCGGCGGTCGAGTTCCTCGAGCAGGGAGCGGAGCTCGGCACGGATGAAGTCCTTCGACGCCATGTCGCGCATCGCCAGGCGCAGGGCCACGACCTCGCGGGCCAGGTACTCGGTGTCGGCCAGGTTGCGCTCGGCGCGCTGGCGGTCCTGCTCGAACTGCACGCGGTCGCGGTCGTCCTGCCGGTTCTGCGCGAGCAGGATCAGCGGGGCGGCGTACGAGGCCTGCAGCGAGAGCACGAGCGTCAGAGCCGTGAAGCCGATGGCCGCCGAGTCGAACTGCCACGGCTTCGGCGCGAGGGTGTTGTAGCCCATCCAGACCACGCAGAACAGCGTGAGCCCGATGAGGAACCAGGGCGTGCCCATGCCGCGGGCGATGCCCTCGGTCGCGCGACCGAAGGTGTCCCCGCGACCACGGCGGCGGCTGGGGAGCACACGCGTGCGCATGCCCTTCGGGGAGTCGAGCCGGACCTCTTGCCGGTCACGGTCGCGACGGTTGTCATCCGTTCGGGCCACGGGTGGTCCTCCTTCCCGTCGTCACGGTTGTCCTGCGCGGGCGTTGACGTGGAAGCGGTGAGGGTTCCCCCTCGCCCTGACTTCGCCAGTCGTCCGGCAGGACGTGGTCGAGGACGTCGTCGATCGTCACCACCCCGACGAGACGGTGGGCGTCGTCGACCACGGGGACGGACAGCAGGTTGTAGGTCGCCATGATGCGGGTGACCTCGGCGGCACTCGCGTCGACCCGGACCGGTTCGGTCTGCTGGTCGATGAGCGTGCCGAGCCGCTCGTTCGGCGGGTAGCGGAGCATCCGCTGGAAGTGCACGAGCCCGAGGAACCGACCGGTCGGCGGCTCGTACGGCGGCAGGGTGACGCAGACGGCGGCGCCGAGCACCGGCGCGAGCTCGTGGCGGCGGACCAGCGCGAGGCCCTCAGCCACGGTGGCGTCGGCCGAGACGATCACCGGTTCGGTGGTCATCAGACCACCGGCGGTGTCCGGCTCGTACTCCAGGAGCATGCGGACGTCCTGCGCCTCCTCCGGCTCCATGAGCTGCAGGAGGGCTTCGCTCCGCTCGTCGGAGAACTGGGCGAGGACGTCGGCCGCGTCGTCCGGCTGCATCTGGTCGAGGACGTCGGCGGCACGGGCGTCGACCAGGCGGGTGAGGATCTCGATGCGCTCCTGGTCGGGCATCTCCTCGAGCACGTCGGCGAGGCGGTCGTCGGGAAGTTCCTCGGCGACCTCGAACCGGCGCTCGGCGGGCAGGTCGAGCAGCGTCGACGCCAGGTCGGCCGGCAGCAGGTCGGAGTAGGCGGCGATCACGTGCTCGGCGGACTGGGCCTCGCCGGGGAGCTCGTCCTCGGTGACCTCGTTCCACGTCGCGAACGTCGTGGGGCCCTTGCCGAACGGTGACGGCGTGGTCTTCGGCTTGCGGAGGAAGAGCTGTGCGACCTCCCAGTCGCCCTGCCCGCGGTCCTCGATCGCGACGTCCTCGATGGTGGCGCGGATCCGCTGGTTCTTGATGAGCACCTTGCGGCCGAGCATCTCGGCGATGACGCGGACCTCGCCGCCGCGCTGCTCGAAGCGGCGCATGTTGACCAGACCGGTGGTGATGACCTGTCCGGCACCGATCGAGGTGATGCGGCCGATGCTCACGAAGATACGGCGCTTGCCCGGCACCTCGACGATGAGTCCG
>NZ_QKLE01000051.1:0-4461 GCF_003224275.1 Curtobacterium sp. MCSS17_011
GACCTCGTGCAGCAGGACCTGTTCGACGTCGTCGTCCGAGAACCGGGTGGCCAGGTGGCGGCTCACCGTGATCCGCTTCCGCGCGAAGTCGCACTGGCCGGCGCGGGTCTTGGCGTGGTCGAACCCGAACGCCCACGTCCCGGCGCCGAGGTGTTCGGCGATGAGGGCCTCGGCGCGGAGCCGGACGGTCTCGAGCGTGGTCACTGCTCGGCGCGCGGGTCGGCCTGGCCCTTCCTCGCTGCCCGGGCCGCGATCCGGCCCCAGATGTCGTCGGCCTCGGTCCGGGCGGCATCGGGCGCACCGAGCACGCGGCGGCGGATCGGTGGGACCTGCTTCACCGGCTCGGCGACGCGGGTGGTGGGTTCGTCGTCCTCGGCACGGCGGGCGGCGACCTCGCGGGCGGTCCGTGGCTTGTCGGACGGTTCCGCCGGGTTCGTGATGGCGGCACGCATCGCGGCCTCGACCGCGGTGCGGAGTGCGTCGGTGCGCTCGGACGGTGCGCCCGCCTGACGGAAGGCCTGGTACGCCCGCGACAGTGCGGCGCGGGCCTCGTCGAAGCGGTCGTTCTCGAACAGCGACCAGCCCTCGATCTCGGCTGCGGCGCCCTCGAGTTCGGGCCACTCCTCGGTGGCGGCGGTGTCGCGGGCCATGGCGGCCTCGGTGGCGGCACGGTCGTGCCGCCCCAGGTCGTGCAGGACGTGCGCACGACGGATCCGCGCGGCGACCTTGTCCTGTCGCTCCCCGGTGAACATCGCGAGGCGGAACACCTCTTCCGCGATGACGAGCGACTCGTCCAGTCGACCGAGCAGACGGAGGAGTTCGGCGCGTTCCGCGAGGGCGTCGGTGCTGCGGCTCTGGCCGAGGTCACGGAGCCGCTGGTGCACGGCGTCGACGTCGACCGCGGGTCGCAGGCTGATGGGCGCGAAGGTGCTGCCCGGGCTGACCCCGGCCGTCACGGGAGCCGCGTGGCGCGGTTCACGGGAACGGTCGGACGAGTCGGGCTGCTGGCGGTCGTCGGGCGGGAGGGACATCGGTTCGAGGGTAGCCGCGGTCTCCCGGGAGCGGTCGGTGCGACGCGCTCAGGTTGCGCGGGTGCGGTCGTCCGCGCCTGCCCCCGGGACGACGAACGGCCCGCCGTGCCGGAGCGCGACGGGCCGTTCTGTCGAGCGGTTGATCAGGAAGCGGAACCCATGGCCGAAGCCGCCGCGACGCCGATGTAGGTGACGAACGTCGCGATGGTGGCGACGACCGCCAGGACGATCGCGAGGATGCCCCAGGCACGACCGCGCTTGGTCACGGCCGCGATGATGCCCTGCACGAGTGCCCAGAGACCGAGGACTGCCGCCACGCCGGCCACCGCGATGCCACCCATGAACTGCGACCGGACGGCCGGGTCGTTCATGATCTCGGTCTGCATCTCCGGGGTGACCGTCGTCGAACCGTTCTGGAGCATGTCGCTGAGCGCGCCGCTGTTGCTGATGGCCGAACCCATGATGTAGCCACCGATGACGCCGAGCACGAGCGCGAGCAGGCCGAGCACGAAGGCGATGATGCCCACGGTCTTCTTCTTCTTGGCCTTCGGCTCGTCGTGGCTCTGCCAGGCCGGGGCACCGGAGTGTGCGGGTGCGGCGGCGTACGGCTGCTGGTCGTGGTGCTGACCCTGGTCGTGGCGCTGCTGGTCGTTCCAGCTCGGCGTGCTCGACGGCTGGCCGTACTGCTGCTGGCCGTACTGCTGCTGGCCGTACTGCTGCCCGACGTTCGGCTGGCCGTACTGCTGCTGGCCCTGCCCGTACTGCTCGCCGTACTGCGGGGTCGAGGTCGGCGCCGGGTCCACCCGCTCGCCGTACCGCGGGGCATCGGCGTCGGGCTGCTGCTGCGGGGCGTCGCCCCAGCGCGGCGCCTGGCCGTCGCCCGTCCGGTCCTGGTCGTTCCGGTCGTCGTTCGTCATCAGGGTTCCCATCGCTCGGTCGCGCACCTGCGCGGTCGTTCAGACCATCCTGACAGCCGGACCCGCCGAGTGCCCGAAGTCCGTCCCCGGCGACGCCCCGGGCGGGGTCAGCCCCCGAACACGCTCCGGTTCGGCTCCGGCGACGCGACCGCCGTCTGGTCGGTGACGATCGGCGCCCCGGCGATGAACGCCTTGAGCTCCGCACCGTGCACGACCTTGGCCGGCATCGGGTCGGACGAGTACCGCCTGGGCATGTCCGCCACCGGCAGGTCGGTCGGCGACCCGAGCAGCACGATGTTGCCGAACCGCCGGCCCTTGAGCATGCCGGTGTCCGCGACCGCGGCGACCGACGGCAGCACCGACTGCAGCGTCGACGCCTGCCCGCGGGCGAAGGCCAACCCGGCGCCGTCGGCCACGTTCACCGCGACGATGCCCGTCGGCGACAGGAACGCGGCGACCTCGCGGTAGAACTCGACGCTCGTCACGTGGGCGGGGATCTGCGAACCGCCGAAGACGTCCACCACCGCCAGGTCCACGGTGCCGCGGAGTCCGGCGGGCAGCTTGCCGAGGACCTCGCGGGCGTCGCCGTACCGCACCCGGATCGAGGCGCCGCGGGGGAACGGCAGGGCCTCGCGCACGTGCTCGACCAGGTCGCGCTCGAGCTCGATCACCTGCTGCCGCGACCCCGGACGGGTCACCGCGACGTAGCGGGGCAGGGTGAGGGCACCGGCGCCCAGGTGCAGTGCCGTGATGGGGCCGTCCGGCAGCAGGTCGATCGCGTGCCCGATCCGCCGGATGTACTCGAACGCCAGGTGCGTCGGGTCCTCGAGGTCCACGTGCGACTGCGGGGTGCCGTCCACCACCAGGGTGAAGGACCCCGGTCGGTGCCGGTCCGGCTCCACCACCGAGTACCCCGCACCGATCCGGAACCCGTCGAACGCATCAGCCATGCCGTCAATGGAACACCACCGCGATCACCACCCGCGTCCCCACCCCTGGTTGGTGTGCCCGCGGAGCGCCCGGAACGAGGCTGGTCGCACCGGTCGGAACACTCCGCCGGACCACCTCGAAAGGCACACCATGTCGGTCCAGCTCCTCGCGAACGTGCTCATCGGCCTCGCCCTCGTCGGCTTCCTGGCGTACCGGCAGGCGACCTGGCGGGCCCTCGACCCGGCGCGCATCTGGCGGGGGCCGCTCGTCATGGCGATCGTCGGCGTGGTCGTCCTCGCACAGACCACGTCGACCGTCACCACCACCGACGTCGTGTTCCTCGGCCTCGAGGCCCTGCTCACCGTCGGCGTCGGCCTCGCGATGGGGGCCATGACCCGGTTCCGTACCATCACGACGCCGGACGCCGAGGGTCGCACCCTGCAGTCCCGCACCGGGTGGCTCGGCGCCGGCCTATGGGTCGTCCTGATCGCCGCCCGCATCGGGCTCGACGTCCTCGGTGGCCACCTCGGAGCACACCTGCTCACCTCGACCGGCACGATCCTGCTCGTCCTCGCCCTGAACCGCGCTGCCCGTGCCCTGGTCGTCGACCAGCGCATCCCCCGGGGAAGCGCGGACACCGGCGGCGACCGGTCGGAGGCCGCCCGCCGCGGCATGATGGTGCGGTGAGCGTGCCGACCGACCCGGACCGGACCGACCCCGCCGGGGTCCGGTCCCGCTCGGTGGTCTCCTGGGGACTCAACGCGGTCGGGATCGCCGTGGTCGCCTTCTGGTTCGTCCGGAACGGCCTCCTGCTCCACCACCCCGCGTGGGTCTGGGTCCTCGGGGCCGTCGCGCTCGCCGCCTGGGCCGTCCGCGAAGGGGCGCGCACGCCCCGTGTGCTCGTCGCCGCAGCCGGCGTGATGATCGCCGCCGGATCCTGCACCGTGGTGCCGACCGACTCGCTCCTGGTCGTCCCGGTGATCACCGGGCTCGTCGTCCTCGGCGCCGACCTCCACCTGCCGGTCTGGACGGCTGCCGTCGCCGCGCTCGCCGCCGTCGTGGTGGTCGCCGTCACCGCGACGCTCGAGCAGACGTCGGTGCAGTTCGTCCTCGGTGTCAGCGGCGGGCTGCTGCTCGGCGTGCTCGTCGGCTTCGGTCGTCGGCAGGTCCGGATCACGACGGCGCAGGCTCGCGAGACCGAGCGGCAGCAGCAGCGCGCGCGGCTCCTCGCCGACCGGTCGCGGGCGTCCCGGGACGTCCACGACGTCCTCGCCCACTCGCTCGGCGGCCTGGTGCTGCAGCTCGACGCGGTCGAGGCCCTGCTCGAGGCCGGCCGCGTCGACGAGGCCACCCGCCGAGCCGGCGAAGCCCGCGCGCTGGCCGCGGACGGCCTGGCCGAGGCACGCCGCGCGGTGCACGCGCTGCGCGACGAGCCGGAGCCCGACGAGCCGCATCCGGACCAGCCGCAGCCCGCACCGTCGGAACCGACCCGTGCCTCCAGTCCGTCCGCCGACCACGCGTCGGGCCTGACGGCCCTCGTCGACGCGCACCGCTCGTTCGGCGGCGAGCTCGTGGTGCAGGGC
>NZ_QKLE01000052.1:0-3958 GCF_003224275.1 Curtobacterium sp. MCSS17_011
TGCCCGTGCCGGGAGGGCCCTGGATCGCCAGGTACGACCGGTCGAGGTCGAGCAGGGTCGACACGACCGCCGACACCGTGTCGTCGCCCTGCGCCGGGACGATCGGGCCACGCGGGGGCACCCGACGCAGCAGGTCGAGCGCGGGGTCGGGCAGCATCGTCGGCAGCTCGTCGAGCACTGCCTGACCCCACCAGGCGATCGCCTCGGGCTGTGGCTTCGCGCGCGGCGGTGCCGACGGGGCGAGGGCCACCGGGAACTCGTGGTGCGGCTCGCCACCGACGGGCAGTCCTTCCTTCACGAGCACCTCGACGGCATCGCCGTTGTCCCACACATCCACGATCACGGCGCGCGACGACGCGCCCTTCGACCCGGGGCCCGGAGAGGCGACCGATGGCGGAAGCGGGTCGTCGTAGACCAGGTGGGGCGTGCCTCCAGGCCGGAGCCGCGAACCGGGCGCGAGCGTCCCCGACAACCGGAGCTCTCGCGACTGCGAGCGGGCACGCGGCAGCGTGTCCCAGTCGCGCTCGACGGACGCACGTTCCACGACCAGCACGTCACGCGTGTCGGCCCAGTCGTCGACCGGGTTCCGCAGGCGGTCGAAGTGGTCCTGCCAGAAGGTCTTGGCCTCGCGGCGGTGGTAGTCGATTGCGGCCGCGGCGAGCGCCAACGCGGTCTGGTCGGGCGTCCGGTCCAGGGCGTCGACGTCCTCGAGCTGCGCGGCCAGCGCGACGTACACCGGATTCGGTTCGCGCTCGACGGGGATCGGTGGGACCTCGAGCTCGAGCGCCGGGTCGGCCGCATCGAAGTCTTCGGTACGCAGCGAGCGGAGCCAGTCGCGCAGGCGCAGGGTCGAGCGGCAGTCGTAGGCGTTGTAGTCGGCGACCTGGTCGAGCATCCGCTGCCCCTCGGCAGCGTCACCGTTCCGGAGTTCCTCGATCGCGTCGACGTAGGCGGTGATGCTGTCCGCGGCGTTCGTGACGTCGCTCTCGCGCAGGTCCGATCCCATGTACAGCGGTTCGAGCTTCTTGATCGAGTAGCTGTGGCTGCCGACGACCAGGGCCTTGCGGACGATCGGGTACAGGTCGACCAGGACCCCGGCGCGCAGCAGGCCGTCGACGGCGTCCTCGCCCACGCCGTGGCGGGCGGCGAGCGACAGCAGGTGCGTCCGCTCGTAGGCCGCGTAGTGGTAGATGTGCATGCCCGGGTACTGCTGGCGGCGCTCGTCGATGAAGGCGAGAAAGCCTTCGAGCGCTGTGCGTTCGTCGCGGATCGTGTGCGCCCAGAACGCGGTGAACTCGGCGCGGTCGTCGACCAGGCCGAACAGGTAGTCGAGGCCCCAGTGCACGCCGTCCTCGGTGTGCAGCGGGTCGCCCTCGAAGTCGAAGAACACGTCGCCCGGGTCCGGCGCCGGGATCGCGTCGAGCGCGCGGGCGTCGAGGACCTCAAAGCGCGGCTTGACGGGCTGGTCCGGCCCGTCGGCGCCCTTCCGTCGGGCGTCTTCCGTCTCGATCTGGAGGCTCGCCTGACGCACCAGCCGATCCTGCGTCGCGCGGGACAAGCCCGGCACTGCCCGGGTGCGGACCGCCAGGTCGTCGATCGTCCGCACCTCGTGCTTGATCAGCTTCGCGCGCTGGTCCAGGCGCATGCCCGCGACGAGGACGAGGTCGCGGTGCTCGGCGACCTGTGTCGAGCAGACGTCGCATCGGCCACACGAGGAGTAGCGCGGGTCACCCCACTGCAGTGACTCGTCGGCGGCGATGCGCTCGGCGATGACCCGCTGCAGTTCGGCGCGCTGCGTGCGGTACACCGGCGCGATGTCGGCGAGGTCGTGCGTGGTCGTCGTCCGGTCGCCGAGTACCAGGTGCACCTGCTCACCGGTGGGGATGCCGTGCGCCTGCATCTGCTCGGCGTACGCGGCGAGCTGCAGCAGGGCGCTGATCTTGGCGTGGCGGGCGAGCTTGGTGTCGTAGACCTCGTACTCGCCGCGGTCGTTGCGGATGATGAAGTCCGCGAAGCCGATGAACCCGGGGGCGTCGGCCGTCGGTGCTGCGTGGAACGTCGGCTGGTACAGCACGTCGGCGCCGTCGGCGAAGGCCTGTCGTGCTTCGGCGGCGGCGCGTGCGTAGTCCGGCGGGGCGGGGCGGTCGAACTCGACGACGTCGCGGGTCTGCTTGAGGATGTCGAGGTAGTCGAGCTCGTGCTGGTCCCCCAGCCGTGCGGTGCGCTCGAGCATGTCGTCGTGCACGTCCGGCAGGGCTTCCCCGCGACCGAGCTTGGCGTCGAGCCGTCGCAGGAACGCCCACTCGCAGGCCGACCACGTGCTCAGGTCACTCGGGCTGAGCAGCACGTGCCCGTCGACGCCGATCTGCATGCGCTCCCCCTTGCTCTTCGGTGCGCTGAAAGCCTAGGGGCGAGCGCCGACACCGGTTGCTCGGGCTGTCAGCTGCCGACCGGCACGAACCGCGGCCCGTCGTACCCGTCGCGGGTGACGTGTGCAGTGAAGTCGGCGAGTGAACGCACCCAGTGTCCGCGATCGCCGTAGAGCGCCTGGTACACGACGACCGGTTCCTCGGTCTCGACGTCGCGGGCGACGAGGAGCACCTCGTAGTCGTTGCCCTTGAAGTGCCGGTACCGCCCAGGTGTCACGTTGAAGCTCACGACCCGACACTAAGCGTTCCTAGACTCGGGTCATGACGGAACCGGCAAGGACCGACCGCGGACTCGACCGCCTGGTGAACTTCTCCGACGCCACCGTCGCGATCGCCATCACGCTGCTGATCCTGCCGCTGGTCGACATCGCCAGCGAGATGTCCTCGGGCGAGAGCGCCGGCGACCTGCTCCGCCAGCACTGGCCGGCGCTACTCGAGTTCCTCATCACCTTCTGGTTGATCTCGCGCTTTTGGATCCTCCACCACCAGGTGTTCGAGCACGTCCGGTCCTACAACCCGCGGATCATGCAGCTGAACTTCGTCTGGCTCATCAGCATCGTGTTCCTGCCGTTCGCCGCCAACCTGCTCAACAGCGGCGAGAACGACGACCGTGTGGCCCACGCGCTCTACCTCGGCAGCATGGTCGTGACGAGCCTGGCGCTCACCGCCATCGAACTCGTGCTCCGACGGAACCCCGAGTTGCTCGCCACACCGCTGGGCGACTCCGCGCGGGGGCTCATCGCCGCCGGACTGCTGTCGGCGGCGCTGGTCTTGTCGGTGGTGTTCCCGAGCATCGGCCTGCTCTGGGCGCTGCTGCTGCTGTTGCAGGGCACCGTCGCCCGGCTGCTCCGACGGGTGTGAGCACGGTGCGTCCCGGTTCGAGGGCATGCGGGACGCACCTCGACACCCGCGCGGACCGGGAACCGTTTTCTGGAACGCCCCGTCGAGCCGTGGCCGATTGCCTACAAAAGTATGCCTATTCAAGCGCGCCAGAGGCCCGGCCCCCGACAGCAGGTGAGACCCGAACCAAGACCGAAGACCCACGGCCCACGGCCCACGAACCGTGCCCCGACACTCGCCCCTCCCCGTCACGTTCGGTCACGTTGGCCCGGAACGCTGCCGAACCACGTACCGTCACGGCATGACCGTCATCCTGGCCGTCGCCGTGCTCGTGGGAGTCCTCGCAGTCGCCACGGTGCTCGGCCTGCTCCTGCGCGCGAAGACCGGCCGCGCACGGACCACCACGGCACCGGGCGACGCCGGGACGGTCGCTGACCTCGCGCCGTCGACAGCCTTCGGCACGCGCGCCACCCTCGTCCAGTTCTCCACCCCGACCTGCGCCCGCTGCCCCGCGACGGCCAGGCACCTGGACTCCGTCGCCGCCCGGCACGACGGCGTCACCCGGCTGGAGATCGACCTCGCCGAGCACCCCGGACTGGCGAGCCGCTTCAACGTCCTGCAGACCCCCACGGTCCTGCTCGTCGACGGTTCCCGGACCGTTCGCACCCGCTTCGGAGGCCCACCCCGCC
>NZ_QKLE01000053.1:0-3435 GCF_003224275.1 Curtobacterium sp. MCSS17_011
CCGCACGACTGAACCACGAAGGCTTGTCTATAGTGCGAAATCTACAACTTCGGTGGTGTGCTTGAGCCCCGTTACATTGTCGGCGCGGAATCACTTGACCAGTGAGCTATTACGCACTCTTTCAAGGGTGGCTGCTTCTAAGCCAACCTCCTGGTTGTCTGTGCAACTCCACATCCTTTCCCACTTAGCACACGCTTAGGGACCTTAGTTGGTAGTCTGGGTTGTTTCCCTCTCGACGATGAAGCTTATCCCCCACCGTCTCACTGCTGCGCTCTCACTCACCGGCATTCGGAGTTTGGCTGACGTCAGTAACCTGTTGAGGCCCATCGGCCATCCAGTAGCTCTACCTCCGGCGAGAAACACGCAACGCTGCACCTAAATGCATTTCGGAGAGAACCAGCTATCACGAAGTTTGATTGGCCTTTCACCCCTATCCACAGCTCATCCCCTCCATTTTCAACTGAAGTGGGTTCGGTCCTCCACGACGTCTTACCGTCGCTTCAACCTGGCCATGGATAGATCACTTCGCTTCGGGTCTAGAACATGCGACTCAAACGCCCTATTCAGACTCGCTTTCGCTACGGCTGCCCCTCACGGGTTAACCTCGCCACATATCACTAACTCGCAGGCTCATTCTTCAAAAGGCACGCCGTCACCCCTACTAAGGAGGCTCCGACGGTTTGTAAGCAAACGGTTTCAGGTACTATTTCACTCCCCTCCCGGGGTACTTTTCACCTTTCCCTCACGGTACTTGTCCGCTATCGGTCATCTGGGAGTATTTAGGCTTATCAGGTGGTCCTGACAGATTCACACGGGATTTCTCGGGCCCCGTGCTACTTGGGATACACATCCGGCCATAACACCATTTCGTCTACGGGGCTGGCACCCACTACGGCCCGGCTTTCAAACCGGTTCGACTATGATGCGCTGTAACCGTCCCAGTCCGGCAGAACTGAGTGACGTGTCCCACAACCCCGACCATGCAACGCCCGCCGGCTATCACACATGATCGGTTTAGCCTCATCCGCTTTCGCTCGCCACTACTCACGGAATCACATGTTGTTTTCTCTTCCTGTGGGTACTGAGATGTTTCACTTCCCCACGTTCCCTCTACCCGCCCTATATATTCAGGCGGGAGTCACCAGGTCGCAAAACGCCTGGCGGGGTTTCCCCATTCGGAAATCCTCGGATCACAGCTCGATTATCAGCTCCCCGAGGCTTATCGCAGATTTCTACGTCCTTCATCGGCTCCAGATGCCAAGGCATCCACCGTTTGCTCTTAGAAACTTGACCACAAAGATTAAAATTGCGATCCAACGTCACCACACCAACCCGAAGGCCGGTCATGGATGACGCGAATCAAAGATGCTCGCGTCCACTGTGTAGTTCTCAACATACGATCGGCACCAGCACTCCCCCACCACAACAGTAGGTTCACCCCGGCCCGACGAAGGACCCGTAGGCCCAACCCCCACCACCACTCACGTGACAGCGGGAAGCCTGGTCCCTCAGGACCCAACAACGTGCACCAGCTGAGCAGCTCCACCCCCGACCCGTCCCAACCCTGCAAGCAGAGCGTACTGAGGTCGGAAGCATCACTCCCAACTGCACTGTCAATGTTCCACCCATGAGCTACCCGTCGGACACGTTCGGTCCGAAACAGGCGCCTGGACCAGCAACCAACCACCCATGATGGGCAACCAGCACTGACCAGATGCTCCTTAGAAAGGAGGTGATCCAGCCGCACCTTCCGGTACGGCTACCTTGTTACGACTTAGTCCTAATCACCGATCCCACCTTCGACGGCTCCTTCCACAAGGGTTAGGCCACCGGCTTCGGGTGTTACCGACTTTCATGACTTGACGGGCGGTGTGTACAAGGCCCGGGAACGTATTCACCGCAGCGTTGCTGATCTGCGATTACTAGCGACTCCGACTTCATGAGGTCGAGTTGCAGACCTCAATCCGAACTGAGACCGGCTTTTTGGGATTCGCTCCACCTTACGGTATCGCAGCCCTTTGTACCGGCCATTGTAGCATGCGTGAAGCCCAAGACATAAGGGGCATGATGATTTGACGTCATCCCCACCTTCCTCCGAGTTGACCCCGGCAGTCTCCTATGAGTCCCCGGCATAACCCGCTGGCAACATAGAACGAGGGTTGCGCTCGTTGCGGGACTTAACCCAACATCTCACGACACGAGCTGACGACAACCATGCACCACCTGTACACCGACCACAAGGGGGCGACCATCTCTGGCCGTTTCCGGTGTATGTCAAGCCTTGGTAAGGTTCTTCGCGTTGCATCGAATTAATCCGCATGCTCCGCCGCTTGTGCGGGCCCCCGTCAATTCCTTTGAGTTTTAGCCTTGCGGCCGTACTCCCCAGGCGGGGCGCTTAATGCGTTAGCTACGACACAGAAACCGTGGAAAGGTCCCTACATCTAGCGCCCAACGTTTACGGCATGGACTACCAGGGTATCTAATCCTGTTCGCTCCCCATGCTTTCGCTCCTCAGCGTCAGTTACGGCCCAGAGATCTGCCTTCGCCATCGGTGTTCCTCCTGATATCTGCGCATTCCACCGCTACACCAGGAATTCCAATCTCCCCTACCGCACTCTAGTCTGCCCGTACCCACTGCAAGCCCGAGGTTGAGCCTCGGGATTTCACAGCAGACGCGACAAACCGCCTACGAGCTCTTTACGCCCAATAATTCCGGACAACGCTTGCACCCTACGTATTACCGCGGCTGCTGGCACGTAGTTAGCCGGTGCTTTTTCTGCAGGTACCGTCACTTTCGCTTCTTCCCTACTAAAAGAGGTTTACAACCCGAAGGCCGTCATCCCTCACGCGGCGTTGCTGCATCAGGCTTTCGCCCATTGTGCAATATTCCCCACTGCTGCCTCCCGTAGGAGTCTGGGCCGTGTCTCAGTCCCAGTGTGGCCGGTCACCCTCTCAGGCCGGCTACCCGTCGTCGCCTTGGTGAGCCATTACCTCACCAACAAGCTGATAGGCCGCGAGTCCATCCCCAACCAAAAAATCTTTCCACCACCAGACCATGCGGCCAGTGATCATATCCAGTATTAGACGTCGTTTCCAACGCTTATCCCAGAGTCAGGGGCAGGTTACTCACGTGTTACTCACCCGTTCGCCACTAATCCACCCAGCAAGCTGGGCATCATCGTTCGACTTGCATGTGTTAAGCACGCCGCCAGCGTTCGTCCTGAGCCAGGATCAAACTCTCCGTAAAAAAATACAGACCCAACACCCGAAAGTGTCAGACCGAGTTGATTCTGACTGTTGACTGTCTACTGACAATCTTCAATCCAAAAGGAATTGCTTCATGACCCGGTCAGCAAGCCGACCAGGCACGAGGTCAATCAATAAATTGGCATTGACAATGTGCACGCTGTTGAGTTCTCAAGGACCAGACGCACT
>NZ_QKLE01000054.1:0-2235 GCF_003224275.1 Curtobacterium sp. MCSS17_011
AGATGTGTATAAGAGACAGCCTCGGATCCACCGACTGTTCGTCGCGGTCGGCATCACCGGCGCCGCAGCACTCGTGCTCACCGGCTGCTCGGGCTTCTCGTCCGCCGACGCCGGCAGCGGCTCGACCACCAAGGACACCGTCACCGCCGCACTCACCGCGGAGCCGTCGACCCTCGACCCGGTGTTCGACACGAACCTGCAGTCGCTCAACGTCTTCGAGAACGTCTTCGACCAGCTCACGACCATCGGGAAGGACGGCAGCGTCGAGCCGGGCCTGGCGACGCAGTGGACCCACGACGACGTTCTGACGACGTGGACGTTCACACTCCGTGACGACGCCGAGTTCTCCGACGGGTCCCCCGTCACCGCCGACGACGTGGTCTACACGTACGAGACCGCGATGAAGGACCCCGAGTCGAACCTCGGCGGCTACATGACCGCGATCGACTCCCTCGAGGCGACCGACGACACCACCGTCGTCTTCCACCTGAACACCCCGTACGCGCCGTTCGACCGGCAGGTCACCCTGGTGTCGATCCTGCCCGAGGCGATCTACTCCGAGGGTGCGAAGGCCTTCGGCCAGAAGCCGGTCGGATCCGGTCCGTACGAGGTCGTGAAGTGGACTCGCGGCGACTCCATCACGCTGAAGCGGAACCCGGACTACTGGGGCAAGCAGGGCACCTACGAGAACGTCGTGTTCCAGTTCGTGCCGGACGAGACCACCCGCGCCAACTCCGTGCAGTCCGGTGACCTCGACATCGCCCTGCTCGGACCGGCCAGCGTCGGCACCGCGAAGTCGTCCGACGCCGTCGACGTCGTCGACACCAAGTCCAACCGGGTCATCTACACCGGCTTCAACGCCACCGCGAAGTGGCTCGACGACCCCGACTTCCGCAAGGCCGTCAGCCTCGCCGTCGACCGCGACGCGATCTCGGAGAAGCTCATGGCCGGCACGACCGAGCCGGCCAGTCAGCTCGTCGCGTCGGTGACCCAGGGCTACGACGACTCGATCGAACCCACGGAGCAGGACGTCGCCCAGGCGAAGGAGCTCGTCAAGGCCTCCGGGTACGACGGCTCCACCATCACGCTGAGCTACCCGACGACCACGCTGCCGCAGATCCAGCAGCTCGCCCAGTCGGTCCAGCAGTACCTCGAGGCGGTGGGCATCACGGTGAAGCTCGACGGCCAGGAGTTCTCGACGTTCTCGTCGAACTGGTTCGCGAGCAAGTTCTCCGGCCTGTACATCTACGCGTTCGCCCCGTCGGTGCTGGACGCCGACCTGCCGCTCACGATGCTCACGAAGTCCGGCGGTCAGGGCTACGCGAAGAACCCCGAGATCGACGCGCTGCTCGAGCAGGAGCTCGCGGAACCTGACGAGGCAGCCCGCAACGCCGACCTCGGCAAGGTGTCGACGATCGTCGACAACAACACGTACTACGCACCGCTCATCGCCGACACGTACACGTACGGCGTCACCAAGGGGCTCGACTGGACGCCCCGTCCCAACGGCATGATCCTCTTCGACTAGGAGTCACACGATGACCACCACCATCCCCACCGAGAACACCGCCGTCATCGTCGTCGACATGCAACGCGCGTTCTTCGACAACGACGACTCGCTCGGACGCGCCGGCATCGACGTCACCCCGCTCCGGCACGCGATCCCCGGCACCGTCGCCCTCGTCGACGCCGCCCGCGCGGCCGGCGTCCCGGTGATCTTCACCCGCTACGTCTACATGCCCGGCATGGTCGACTTCGGCGTCACGAAGGGCGCCAAGGCGTCCGACCGCATCGCCGCGAACTCCCTCGGGTACGGCACCGACGAGATCGAGCTCATCCCCGAGCTCGGTGCACGGCCCGACGAGGTCGTGATCGACAAGTCCCGCCCGAGCGCGTTCTACGGCACCCGGATGGAGCCCGTCCTGACCGGACTCGGCGTCCGGAACCTGGTGGTCTGCGGCGTGACGACGAACATCTGCGTCGAGACCACCGTCCGCGACGCCGGTCAGCGCGACTACGCCACGTACGTCGTGCGGGACGCGGTCGCCGAGTTCACACCGGAACGGAACCACTTCGCCCTGTTCGGCATGGGCTGGTCGTTCGGTGAGGTCGTCGAGCTCGCCGACGTCGAGACCTCGTGGGGCGGCACGCCGTCCTTCCGGGGCACGCCTCAGCCGCGCGTGGAGACCCCGCTCCCCACCATCGCGGTCTAGTTCCCGTCTCTTATACACATCT
>NZ_QKLE01000055.1:0-1950 GCF_003224275.1 Curtobacterium sp. MCSS17_011
CCGGTCAACTCGCCGCGCAGCTCGGTCGCACCAGCGGTGACGACGTGACGACGGACATCCTCACGCACCCGTCCGACTCCGGCGACCTGCTCTACGAGCTCGGCGCCATGTCGAAGCTCAGCGAGCAGTCCGAGGGCATCTACGCGCAGGCTTCGCAGGACCGCGGCGTGGCCCAGGGGCTCGCCGACAAGGCCGATCGTGCCAAGCAGGCCCTCGGGGACCTCGCCGACGCCGCGCAGTCGAAGATGCAGCAGGCCCAGGGAGCCGCCGACGCCGCACAGACCGCGGTGGACGCCCAGAACGACAACGAGTCGCGGCTCGAGGCGCAGCTGACCGCGCTCACCTCGAAGCAGCGGGGCGTCGAGGCCGACTACCGCAAGGGCGTCGCCGCCGAGAAGGCCCGCCAGGCCCGCCTCGCCGCAGCCGCCGCGAAGGCAGCAGCCAAGGCCGCAGCGACCAGCCAGGGCGGCACCGGTGGCGGCAGCGCCAACCCGGCCGGGTGGGTCCGACCCGCCGGTGGGTTCCAGACCAGCCCCTACGGTTACCGCGTCGACCCCTACACGCACGTCAGCGCCCTGCACGCCGGTGTCGACCTGGCCCCGGCCTGCTACGCCCCGATCTACGCGGCGCACGACGGCACCGTCACCTTCGCCGGCAACGGTGGCGGGTACGGCAACGAGGTCATCCTCGACAACGGCGGCGGCATCTCCACCGCGTACGGCCACGTCGTCGACGGCGGGATCATGGTCACCGCCGGCCAGCACGTCACCGCGGGACAGCAGATCGCCAAGATCGGCTCGACCGGCTGGTCGACCGGGTGCCACCTCCACTTCGAGACCCGGATCAACGGCGCTGCCGTCGACCCGGTCCCCTTCATGGCAGCGCGGGGGATCTCGGTATGAGCATCAGCGCCACCGGAACGAGTCCTTCCACGTCATGACCACCTCCGCTCGCTCGTTCTCCTGCGGGATCGCGACCATCGCCGTGCTCGGCATCGGCCTGTCGGTCGTCATCGCCGGACCGGCCCAGGCCGCGCCCTCTGGTCCGTCCTGGGACGACGTCAAGGCCGCCAAGTCCGACGCGGCCGACGCCCAGCAGACGGTCGACGAGCTGAGCGACCGGCTCGGCACGCTGCAGGACGCCGCCGACCAGGCAGGTGTCGCCGAGCAGCAGGCCGGGCAGGCGTACGCCCTGGCGGCGTCGCAGCAGCAGGAGGCGAAGGACACCCTCACCGACCTGTCCGCGCAGTCGAAGCGTGCGAAGGACCGGGCGGACGACTCTGCCGGCCAGGTCGCCGGGCTCGTGGTCGAGCTGTCCCGCACGGGCGGCGGTGACCTGTCGACGACGATGCTCATGGACTCGTCGGACTCGAAGGACCTGCTCTACCGCGTCGGCACGATGTCGCACCTGTCCGAGCGCTCCGCGACCGTCCTGGCCGAGGCACGCGCCGACCAGAAGACCGTCGAGTCCCTGGCTGCCCAGCAGTCCGCCGCAGAGAAGGCCCTGAGCAAGGCGACCGAGGCGACGAAGACCACCTTCGCGACGGCCAACGACGTGGCCGCAGGCGCCCAGGCCCGGGTGCAGAAGGAACAGGACCAGCAGGCCGAGGTCCTGCGCCAGCTCGCGTACCTGAAGGGCACGAGCGTCGCGACGGAGACCGCGTACTGGAGTGCGCAGCAGGCGAAGGCCGCCGCGGCCGCCATCGCCAAGCAGACGCGCGACGCCGGCACCGGGAACGGCTCCGGCACCGGGAACGCCACCGGCGGGGGCACGAGCGGCAGCAAGACCGGCAACACGGGCGGCACCGGCGGCGGGACCTCCAGCCCGGCCGTCCCGAGCACGCCGTCCAAGCCCAGCACCCCGTCGAACCCCGGCACCCCCGCGAAGCCGAGCACCCCGAACAAGCCGAGCACCCCCAGCACGCCGAGCAAGCCGGCGCCCGCCCCGGCA
>NZ_QKLE01000056.1:0-1774 GCF_003224275.1 Curtobacterium sp. MCSS17_011
CTCGTACGACCGCGCAGCGGCGGCCTCGAAGACCCGTCCGAAGACCGAGTGGGCGAACCGGGTGTCCGGGCAGGTGCGCGACAACGGCGACATGGAACTCGTCGCCGGCGACCGCATCAAGCACGTCGACTTCGGCGAGGGCACGGTGTCCGCGGTGACGGGTCAGGGTGCGAAGCGCATCGCCGAGATCGCGTTCGACTCCGCGGGCCGCAAGAAGCTCCTCATCAAGATCGCCCCCATCGAGAAGCTGTAGGAGCCCTCACCGGTCCACATCGAACCGGCAGCCGCAGCCGGTCTGGAGTTCACGGAACGGACCCGGGGCGTTCCCCCGTGATCGGCAGCGTCCGGGCCGTCGCCGACACGCTGACCGCGGCACGCGCTGCGGCCCGCACGCCCCGGTCATCCTCACGACGCACGCCCTCGTCCCGCCGGGCGGGGACGGCGGGCCCGTCCGGCAGACGAGCGTCTGACACGCACGGCCGGACAGGGCGCCCCTCGTTCGGGTGGCACGATCACGGTTTGTGAGGTTAGCCTTACCTAACGTGACACCTCCCATCGAACTCCTGACCACCGCCACCGCCGAGCGCTACCGCTCCGCCGTGACGTCCACGGTGGACCGTCTGGCCGACCGCTTCGCCGCCGCCGACCGTCCGACGACCGACACCGCTCCCGAGGTCCTCCGGGCCCGGGTGCAGGGCGTCGACCTCGACGCCGAACCCCTCGGGACGGACCGCGCGCTCGCCGAACTCGACGAGCTGTTCGTCTGCGAGGCCGTCTGGTTCCACGACCCGGCGTACCTCGCGCACCTGAACTGCCCGGTCGCGCTGCCCGCGGTCGCCGCCGAGTCGGTCCTGGCCGCCGTGAACCCGTCGGTGGACACCTGGGACCAGTCCCGCATCGGCACCGAGATCGAGCGACACGTCGTCTCCTGGCTCGCCGGTCGGATCGGGTTCGCCACGGGTGACGGGATCTTCACCTCGGGCGGCTCGCAGTCGAACCTGCAGGCCCTGCTGCTGGCGCGCGAGGCCCTCGGCACCAGCGGCACCGTGTTCACGACCGGTGAGACCCACTTCAGCATCGCGAAGTCGGCGCGACTGCTCGGGCTCGAGGCCGTGGTCGCCGTCGCCAACGACCACGCCGGCCGGATGGTGCCCGCCGCCCTCGCCGAGGCGATCGCCGCCGCCCGCGCAGCCGGGCAGACGCCGATGGCCGTCGTCGCCACCGCCGGCACCACCGACCGCGGGGTGATCGACCCGCTCGAGCCGATCGCGGACGTCTGTGACCTCGAGGGAGTCTGGCTGCACGTCGACGCCGCGTACGGCTGCGGTCTGCTCGTGTCCCCGACCCGCCGGCACCTGCTCGACGGCGTCGAACGGGCGCGGAGCGTGACCGCCGACCTGCACAAGTCGTTCTTCCAGCCGGTGTCGTCGAGCGCCCTGCTCGTGCAGCGCCCGGAGGACCTGCGGCGCACCGCCTGGTACGCCGACTACCTGAACCCCGAGGACGCCGCCGAGCCGAACCAGGTCGACAAGTCGCTGCAGACCACCCGCCGGTTCGACGCCCTGAAGCTCTGGGCCACGCTGCGGGCGACGGGTGCCGATGCGATCGGTGCGGCGTTCGACGCCGTCATCGACCTCGCCGTGGCCACCCACCGGATCGTCGAGGAACACCCGGACCTGGTGCTCGTCGCGCCGACGCAGCTCAGCACGGTGCTGTTCCGCTGGCAGCCAGCCGGCATGACGGACGAGGCCGCCGACGCGCTGGTCGCCCCGAT
>NZ_QKLE01000057.1:0-1806 GCF_003224275.1 Curtobacterium sp. MCSS17_011
CGAGGTCGAACCACCGGCCGCCGGAGCGGTACCGGTACCGGTACCCGTGCCCGCGGCGGGCGCCGTGCCCGTCGCGGTCCCGTCACCGAGGACGCCGATCCCGTTGCCGCCGATGGTCACCGGGACGTCGACCAGACCGGTCACCTGGGTGCCGGAGAGCAGTCCGTCGGTACCCGAGGTGCTGGCCGGCGCCGACGGGGCGTCGGCGGCCGGCGCCGGCGTGGTCGCCGACGGGGCGGTCGAGGTCGACGCACCGTCACCGAGGACACCGATCCCGTTGCCGGACACCGTCACGGGGACGGTCACGGCCGGGGCGACCTGGGTGCCGGAACCCGTGCCGTCCTCGCCCGAGGTGCTCGGAGCGGGAACCGCAGGAGCGGCAGGCGCCGGAGCCGGAGCCGGGGCTGCAGGCGTCGGAGCTGCCGCGGGTGCGGCGGCCGAGACCGCGTCACCGGCGACGGCCACCGCGTTGCCGCCGACCGTCACCGGTGCTGCGACGTCCGGCACCACCTGCGTGCCCGCGAGCGTGCCGTCCTCGCCCGAGGTGCTCGGGGCAGGAGCGGTCGTGGCCGGAGCAGGCGCCGGAGCGGCGGGCGTCGAGCCGGTCGCCGTCGACACCGCGTCGCCGAGCACGGCGATCGCGTTGCCGCCGAGGGACACCGGGGCGTCCACGGCGGGGGCCACCTGGGTGCCCGAGACGGTGCCGTCGGCACCGGATGTCGTGGCCGCGTTCGCCGCAGCCGTGCCGCCGAGCGTGAGCCCGCCGACGAAGAGGGCGAACCAGAGCCCTCTGGAGACGTACTTGTTCATGGTCGTACTCCCTGATCGAGATCGTCACCGACCGCGGACGCAGCCGGGATGTGTGCGTGCCTGCCGTGGCGGACAGGCGCACCGATCTCAGTCAGGGGCGACGTCGTGCTCGCCGACGACGGATGCGGGGACCGCGTCGTCGGAGAGCGTGCCGCGAGACCCCGCGGCGAGGGAGACGATGTCGTCGGTCGAGCCGACGATGCCGACGGCTGCTGCGCCGCCGGAGGCCGAGGAGGCGCTGCCACCGAGCACGCCGGCGTCAGCTCCGTCGAACGGGAGCCCGTGGCCCTCGCCGTCCGCGGGGACGAGCAGCGCGTGCCCGCCGAGGGTCGCGTCCTGCGCCTCGACAGCCGCGATGACCGGGCCGACCGTGGCCGTCGTGACGGGTGCGGCGAGCGGCTCCGACGGGCGCAGCCCGGTGGAGCGATGACCCACGGTGTCGGCGGCGATGGGGCGTTCGGGTGCCGGGGCCCTCTGCGTGGGGACGGTTCCGGGCCGGACGGGTGCGTTCGCGACCGGTACCGACGGGACGGGCCCGGCGGACGGGTTCGAGCCGCCGCCCACCGGGAGCGCGGGGACGTCGACGACGGGGTCCGTGCCTCCTGGCAGGGTGCCGCCGACGGACGGGACGACGCCCTCGACCACGTCGGGAACGGTGCCGACGGTCGTTCCGACCGAGCCGAGCGTGTCGTCGACCAGGCCGGTGACCGGGCCGGTGACGGTGCCGAGGGTGTCGTCGCCGAGGACCGTGCCGACCACCGGGACGCTGCCGACCACGTCGTCGACGGTGTCGACGACCGCGGTCACGGGGCGCGCGTCGGTAACGCGTTCCACGGTGCCGGTGACGGGGCGCAGGACGTTCGCGACGGTGTCGGTGACCGGCCGGGAGGCGCTGGTCACCTGATCGACGACCTGTCGCACCGGGCGCGTGGCCGGGCCGGCCGCGGGGGCGGTCGTGGAGGGCTCGGCAGCAGGGGCTGTCTCTTATACACATCT
>NZ_QKLE01000058.1:0-1424 GCF_003224275.1 Curtobacterium sp. MCSS17_011
GTGAACTGGTCCCGGTTTGTTGGACCGTGAACTCAGATTAGGCCGCGAGGGCGTGAGCTCGGTATTGAACCGGGCTCATGCCCTCGAGTCGTTCCTGGGAGCGGTCGGTGTTCCACCAGGTGATGTAGTCATGGATCGCGTCGTCGAGCGTGGTGATGCTGTCGAAACGGGTCGGGTGGAACATCTCGGCTTTCAGATGGCCGAAGAAGTTCTCGATGATCGCGTTGTCGTGGCAGTTGCCCTTCCGCGACATCGATTGGGACGCGCCGGCAGCTGCCAGCAGTGACCGCCAGGACCGGTGCTGGTAGTGGACGCCCTGGTCCGAGTGCACCAGCGGTGCCGCCCCGAGCGCTGTGTGGAAAGCGTCGCGGAGCGAGCCGTGGGTGAGTTCCAGGGTCGGGGACGTTCCGGTTCGATAGGCGATGATCTGCCGGTCGAAGAGGTCCATCACCGGTGACAAGTAGAGCTTGTGCTCACCAACCCGGAACTCCGTCACGTCCGTGACCCATTTCTGGTTCGGCGCTGTCGCGGTGAAGTCCCGGTTCAGCAGGTTCGGTGCAACCTTTCCGACCTCGCCGCCGTAGGACGAGTATCTGCGTCGACGACGCACCAGGCAGACCAGGTCCTGGCGTCGCATCAACGCCAGCACCGTCTTCTTCGCCACCGGCCCCGTCCGGCGGAGCTCGGCGTGGATCCGCCGGTGCCCATAACGGCCGTTGGTGCGGACGAAGATCGCGCGGATCGCGTCCGCGGTGTCAGCGTGCCGGTCAGGTTCGCGCGAGCGGGCTTGCTGGTAGAAGAACGTGGAGCGAGCAAGACCGGCGATCTGCAGCAGCGTCTGTAATGCGTGTTCGGCCTTGCAAGCGGCAACGGCTGCGGTCTTCACCGACGCCGTTGCTGCGCCTGCAAGGCCCGCAATTTTCCCAAGTACGCGTTCTCTGCCCGCAAGTACTCGTTCTCCCGCCGGAGTCGTTCCAGCTCGCTGAGATCGGTGTCCGGCTTCGCTTTCGGGCGCCCCGTTGGGCGCGGCCGGAGGGCGTCCTCACCGTCCTTGCGAACCTGGTTCACCCATTTGCGCAGCAGCAGCGCTGATGAGAGCCCTCCCTCGGAGGCGAGCGCATCGGCTGACTCCCCGGCAAGGAAGCGGCGCACGAGGTCACGTTTGACCTCGAACGAGTACGAGCGTCTGGGGGAATCCACGAGCACCTCCGGACCATGCAGCAACCACCGTTGATGCAAGCGTCGCACCGGTTTCCGTGTCACTCCTAGCCGACGAGCCGTCGCCCAATCACTCAACCCCCGACCGAACCACTCCACCGCAGCCACACGCTGCGCACTCGTCAACGACGACGCGGTACCACCCACACGAACCATCCCCGGATCTTGAACCGACTAATCAGTCCAAGAACCGGGGACCAGTCCAC
>NZ_QKLE01000059.1:0-1250 GCF_003224275.1 Curtobacterium sp. MCSS17_011
CCGACCCAGCCGAGTGGTCACTACATGTCGTCCACGAGATCGCTGACCGACAGTTCGTGACCGCCCGGCGACCGGCTAGCGACCTGTCGTGACCGCCTGGCGAACCATTCGTCCGCGTGGCGATCGCGGCCGTCACGCCGACCGCCGACGACTTCTGACCGCTCGGACCTCGAACGCCTGGCGGAGTCGCTCGAACAACACCGCGGGTCGGTGTGCGTCCGATGCCGTCGCGTGGATCACGAGCCAGTCGTTCACCACGAACCCGTTGTCCCGCCGCTGATCGTGTCGGAAGGTGTCGCGCTCGCGGTGGTGATCGCCGTCGTACTCCAACGCGATGCCGAACTCCGACCACGCCATGTCGACGCGGCCGAGGAACCGCCCCGCGCCGTCGTGCACGTCGACGTTCAGCTCCGGCTCGGGAAACCCCGCTTCGACCACTGCCAGACGGAGCCAGGTCTCCTGCGGTGACTCCGCGCCGGCACGGACGAGGTCCAGCGCGCGCCGAGCAGCGACCGCGAAGCGTGTGCCGAGGCGGATCGCGGAACGGAGGTCGTCCGTCGTCGCCAGACCGGATGCCCCGACGAGATGATCCCCGACGGCGACCAGCGCGTCACGTTCGAGCAAACCGGCGCACTCGAACCACATCTGCGCAGGGACACTGACCAGGAACCCGCGGTGTTCGACGGTCCTCGGTCGGTCCAGGCGGTGCGCGACCACGCCGGGCCGACGCATCCGGCAACCGTCCCTCGTGGTCGAGACGTGCACCGGCCCGACCGAGCGCACCGACTGCGGCAGTGGTGCACCCCAGATCGCGGCGGCGGTCGTGTGACTGAAGAACTGGTCGGGACGCATGACCAGGGCGACGGCGTCGATGAAGTCCACCGAGTCGATCGGGGCACGCACACCGTGGACCGGGGCTGCCAGGTCGGCGCGTCGGAGTCGTTCCGGATCGATGCCGTGCGCCACTGCATCGGCCACGCGGAAGTTGGATCGGTCGAACGGAGCAGGGAGGCGACGGGCAGCTGGCATGCCGTCATGGTCGTTGCGGGGCACCCGAGCCGACCATGCGCGGCCGGAACCTGTGGAGAACGAGGTGAGCCGGGCCTCCTGTGCGGGAGAGACGACCCCAGACACGCGCAAGCCGCACGCACGAGCCGGCCACGACTCCCCGCTCCTGCGCCGGCCAACGGTCACGATGCGTCGACTGGAGCGGGCCGAGCCGACGATTCGTGACCGCTCAGCGGACCTGA
>NZ_QKLE01000006.1:0-174634 GCF_003224275.1 Curtobacterium sp. MCSS17_011
CGACCAGGCACGAGGTCAATCAATAAATTGGCATTGACAATGTGCACGCTGTTGAGTTCTCAAGGACCAGACGCACTCCCCGCTCGACCCACGAAAGGTTCCGCCAGAGAGGCATTCGTCTTGTACAACATCCTGGGCGCACAACCAGAGGTCGTGGTTCCGAGGAGTTGGTTGCCTGAGCGGGACCCCGTCCGGACTGCATCTCCAGGTGTTCAACCCGGTGATCGTCTCGGCCGTTCCGTTCTCCGCCTCAGCGGCAACGAGTGATTACTTTACGCAGAGGTGAACGGCAGCGCCAAGCCGGGCCAGATCCCGGGCGTGTCGCCCTCTGCGCCGCGGTTGGGTACTCCCCCGGCAACAATGAACGGCCCGCTCCCCACCTGGGGGAACGGGCCGTTCGGCAGCGCTGTCAGTGCCGAGCGATGACCGGGTTCTTCAGCGAACCGATGCCGGAGATGGTGACCTCGACGATCTCGCCGTCGCGGATCTGTCCGACACCGGCCGGAGTCCCGGTCAGGATGACGTCACCCGGCAGCAGGGTCCAGATCGAGGACACGAACTCGACGAGCGACGGGATGTCGTGCACCATCTCGTTCGTCGACGCCGCCTGCCGGAGGTCACCGTCGACGCGGGTCTCGATGCGGATGTCCGACGGGTCGATCTCGGTCTCGATCACGGGACCGAGCGGGCAGAACGTGTCGAACCCCTTCGCCCGGGTCCACTGACCGTCACGTGCCTGGAGGTCACGGGCGGTCACGTCGTTGGCGATCGTGTAGCCGAGGATGACGCTCGCGAAGTCCTCACGCCGGACGTTCTTCGCGAGCGAACCGATCACGATGGCGAGTTCGCCCTCGTGGTCGACGCGTCCGATGTCGGCGGGGAGGCGGATGGGTTCGTCCGGGCCGATCACCGAGGTGTTCGGCTTGAGGAACACCACCGGGTCGTCGCCGGCGCGCTCGTCCATCTCCGAGGCGTGCTCGGAGTAGTTGAGCCCGACGCCGATGACCTTCGACCGCGGGATGACGGGGGCGAGGAGCTTCGCGTCGGCAAGTGCGACGCGCTCCCCGGTGGTCTCGAACCCCTGGTACATCGGGTCTCCCGCGAGCACCACCAGAGCGCGCTCGTCGAGGATGCCGTACCGGGGGTCTTCACCCTTGCTGCTGAACCGTGCGATCTTCACCGTTCGACCCTACCCACGCCCGCCGGTCGATCAGGACGCGTCGGTCAGCTTGGTCATCCACCCGTGCGGGTCGGGACGACGGCCGTACTGGATGTCGGTGAGCTCGTCGCGCAGGGACATCGTGAGTTCCCCCGCCCCGACGGTCGGCGAGCCGATCGTGAAGCCGTCACCCCGGAGTTCGGCGATCGGGGTCACCACGGCGGCGGTGCCGCACGCGAAGGCCTCGGTGATCGAGCCGTCGGCGACGCCGTCACGCCACTCGTCGAGGGTCACCCGGCGCTTCTCGACGGTCAGGCCCCGGTCTTCGGCAAGCTGCAGGATCGAGTCACGTGTGATCCCTTCGAGGATCGAGTCGGAGTCGGGCGTGACGAGGGTGCCGTCGGACTTGACCAGGACGACGTTCATGCCGCCGAGCTCTTCGAGGTACTTGCCCTCCACCGAGTCGAGGAACATGACCTGCTGGCAGCCGTGCTCGTACGCCTCTTGCTGGGGCAGCAGCGACGAGGCGTAGTTGCCGCCGGTCTTCGCCGCACCGGTCCCGCCCTTGCCGGCACGGGCGTACTGCGTCGACAGCCAGATCGACACGGGCTTCGGGCCCGAGGTGAAGTACGCACCGGCCGGGCTCGCGATGCAGTGGTACGCGACGGCCTGTGCCGCGCGGACCCCGAGGAACGACTCCGTCGCGATCATGAACGGCCGCAGGTACAGGCTCGTCTCCGGCGCCGACGGCACCCAGTCGACGTCGGTCTGCACGAGCTGCCGGATCGACTCGACGAACGCCTCGACCGGGAGCTCCGGGAGCGCGAGCCTCCGGGCGGATCGCTGGAACCGCCGGGCGTTGGCGTCGGGTCGGAACGACCACACCGAACCGTCCGCGTGCCGGTAGGCCTTGAGCCCCTCGAAGATCTCCTGGGCGTAGTGCAGGACACTCGCGCTCGGGTCGAGGGAGAGCGGCCCGTACGGGTGGATCGACGCACTGTGCCAGCCGTCGTCGAGCGTCCACTCGACCGTCGCCATGTGGTCGGTGAAGTGCTTGCCGAAGCCCGGGTCGGCGAGGATCTGCTCACGCTCGGCGGCCGCGCGGCGGTCGGCGGACGGGGTGCTGGCGAACTCGAGTCCGAAGGCGGTGTCGGTGCTCATGGGGAGGACTCCTTCTCAGGCGGTGGTGGTGCGTGCCGTGGCCGCGGCGGCGATCGCGTCGCCGATCTCGGCCGTGCGACGCGGCGTGGTGCCCCGGTCGGCGAGGTCGGACTCCACCGCAGCCGTCACCGCGGCCGCCAGGTCACCGCGACCGAGGTGGTCGAGCAACAGGGCGACGGAACGGATCGCGGCGGTGGGGTCGGCCAGCTGCTGACCTGCGATGTCCGGCGCGGAACCGTGGACCGGCTCGAACATGCTGGGGAAGGTGCCGTCCGGGTTGATGTTGCCCGAGGCCGCCAGACCGATGCCGCCGCTGATCGCGCCGGCCAGGTCGGTGATGATGTCGCCGAACAGGTTGTCGGTGACGATGACGTCGAACCGTGCGGGCTCGCGGACCATGTGGATGGTGACCGCGTCGACGTGCTGGTAGTCGACGGTGACGTCCGGGTACTCGGCGCCGACGGCCGCGACGGTGCGCTGCCAGAGGGCGCCGGCGTGCACCAGGACGTTGCTCTTGTGCACGAGGGTCAGGTGCCGGCGCGGGCGTCGGTCCGCCAGCGCGAAGGCGTACCGCACGACCCGCTCGACACCGAAGGCGGTGTTCAACGAGACCTCGGTCGCGATCTCGTGCGGGGTACCGGTCCGGATCGCACCGCCGTTGCCCACGTACGGCCCCTCGGTGCCTTCGCGCACGACCACGAAGTCGACCTCGCCGGGGTCGGCGAGCGGCGTCGGGACGGCCGGGTGCACCGTCGTCGGCCGGAGGTTCACGTAGTGGTCGAACGCGAAGCGGAGCTTGAGGAGCAGCCCACGCTCGATGATGCCGCCGGCGAGACGTGGATCACGCGGGTCGCCGCCGACCGCGCCGAGCAGGATCGCGTCGTGCTGCGCGATCGCCGCCATGTCGTCGTCGGTGAGGACGTCGCCGGTCTCCAGGTACCGTGCGGCCCCGAGGGAGAACGGGGTCTCCTGGACCACGAGGTCGTCCGGCAGGACCGCGTGGAGGACCTTCAGGGCCTCGTCGACGACCTCGGGACCGATGCCGTCACCACGGATGACCGCGAGTCTGATCGTCTGCGCGCTGCTCATGTCCGCCACTCCCCTAGAGCGTGATGTCGATCTCGCGGAGCGAGGACGCGTCGATCGCCGAGCGGACGTGCTCGAGGATCTGGGCCGGCACCGGCGAGTCGACGGTCAGGACGCTCAGCGCCTGGCCACCGGCGGCTTCGCGCGAGATCTGCATCGCGGCGATGTTGATGCCGGCCTGACCGAACTCCTTGCCGTACACCGCGACGATGCCCGGTCGGTCGGTGTACTCCATCACGACGTGGTGCCGGTCGAGCGGCACCTCGACGTCGTGCCCGTTGATCTCGACGAGCTTCTCGACCTGCTTTGGGCCGGTGAGCGTGCCGGACACGCTGATCGCCGGGCCGTCCGACTGGGCACCGCGGATCGTCAGCACGTTGCGGTACTCGGGGCTGTCGGTCTCGGTGATGAGGCGGACGGTGACCCCGCGCTGCTCGGCGATGAGCGGAGCGTTGACGTAGGAGACCTGGTCGCTCACGACGTCGGTGAAGACGCCCTTGAGCGCCGCGAGCTTCAGCACGCTGACGTCGTACTCGGCGAGCTCGCCGTGCACCTCGACGTCGATGCTCGTGACCGGCGAGGTCGCGAGGGCGGTGAAGACCTGGCCGAGCTTCTCGACGAGCGGGATACCCGGGCGCACGTACGGGTCGATGACGCCGCCCGCGACGTTCACGGCATCCGGTACGAGTTCGCCGCCGAGGGCGAGGCGGACGGACTTGGCGACCGACACGCCCGCCTTCTCCTGCGCTTCGTCGGTGGAGGCGCCGAGGTGCGGCGTCACGACGACGTTCGGCAGGGACAGGAGCCGCGAGTCCTTCGGGGGCTCGGACACGAAGACGTCGAGACCGGCCCCCGCGATGGTGTTCGCGGTGAGGGCACGGTGCAGCGCGTCCTCGTCGATCAGGCCGCCGCGGGCCACGTTGACGACGAACGCCGTCGGCTTCATGAGCGCGAACTGGGCGTCCGAGATCATGCCGAGCGTTTCCGGCGTGCGCGGCATGTGGATCGTGACGAAGTCGGAGCGGCGGAGCAGGTCGTCGAGGGAGACCAGCTCGACCCCGAGCTGCTGCGCCCGCGCGGTGGTGACGTACGGGTCGTACGCGATGACCGACACCCCGAACGCCTGCAGGCGCTGGGTGATGAGCGCGCCGATGCGGCCGAGGCCGATGATGCCGACGGTCTTCTCGTAGAGCTCCACACCGGTGTAGGACGAACGCTTCCACGCACCGCCGGCCAGCGACGCGTGGGCCGCTGGGATGTGCCGGGCGAGCGACAGGATGTGCCCGACCGTGAGCTCCGCTGCCGAGATGATGTTCGAGGTCGGCGCGTTCACCACCATCACGCCGGCGGTCGTCGCCGCCTTGATGTCGACGTTGTCGAGGCCGACTCCGGCACGTGCGACGACCTTGAGGCTCGGAGCCGCGGCGATCGCCTCGGCGTCGATCTTGGTGGCGGACCGCACGAGGACGGCGTGCGCGTCGGACAGCGCCGCCAGGAGCGCCGGACGGTCGGTTCCGTCAACGCTCCGGATCTCGAAGTCGGGCCCGAGGGCGTCGACCGTTGCGGGCGAGAGTTCTTCGGCGATCAGGACGACCGGCTTCGACACAGCAGCTGTTTCCTCACTCGAGACGGTTGGTATCCCACCATGCTATCGACGCGGGCCGGTGGTTACGACCGCAGGAGCGGTCCTGTGGAGAACCACACGACGGCAGGGTGGCGCGGGGCGGGGCCGCACCGCGCCTCCTGGCGGTCGTCGGGTCGCGTCAGAAGTCCAGCAGCGTCGGGACGAACAGCTGGAGGTCGAGCCAGAGGGCACCGGCGCCCGCGAAAGCGACCACGAACACCGCGATCGTGACGGGCAGGCTCGAACGCCGGGTGATGGCGATCGCCGCGACGAACGCGACGGGCGCGATGAGGATGTCGAGCACGAGCCACAGCCACGGCGTGCTGGTCTGCAGCGAGGCACCACCCGAGGTCGTCTGGAGGAACGCGTTGAAGGCGTCCACCCGCTGGGTGATCTGCGTCAGGTTGCCGACGGCCTGCACCGTCATGTACGCGAACAGCACCGCGAACACGACCCAGACCACGATCTTCGCGACGACGGGGGCGGTGTCCCGGCGGGTCGTCGCCGGCGCGGCGCCGGTCACCCGAAGCTCCGGGTCAGGAGGAACGGCCACGGGAAGAGCACGACGGCTCCGAGGAGCATCCAGAGCAGACGGGTGCGGGTGCGGCTGCTGCGCGCTGCCCAGAGCACCACCGTGAACCAGAGCGCCGGCGCGAGGATCGCGAGGAAGCGGAGCACCTCGACGAAGATCGTGAGGACCGTGTCGACGCCCGAGACGTACGCGGTCGATGCGGTGAGGAGCCACGCCACCGTGTAGAGCAGGTAGAGGCCGCCGAAGACACCGAACCCGACGAGCGCGCCGGAGGTCTCGGGTGCCTCGGGGTCGCGCTCTCCGCGGTCACGCACCGCCACCGGGTTGTGCGCCGCGTCGACGTGGGTGGCGTCGTCGGCGTCACCCCAGCGCAGGGCGGCGTCGTCGGTGTCGACGGCGTTCGGCACGTCCGGGTCGATCGACCCGTCTGGTGGGGATGCTGCCGTGGTCATGCCCCGATTCTACGAGGGACAGGACACCGGGAGGACCAGCGACCGTCGGTACGGGTGTTCACCGAGTGTCGGCGTCGACGTCGGTCAGACGTCGGCCGGCTGCGTCGCGAGGACCTCTGCGACGACGTCCCGGACGGCCGGGAAGAGCGGGTGGCTCTCCATCAGGCCCGTGAGGATCTCGGTGAGCGCGTGCGCGGTCGCACCGGAGCGCAGGAGTGCGTGCAGCTCGATCGACTCCGGGTCGTTCTCGTCGTCGAAGGCGAGCGCCGCGCGGACGGCACCGAGCAGGTGCTCGACGGGCAGGCCGCGCTCGGCGAGCTGCGACGCCGGGCCGACGAAGCGTTCACGACGGCCGAGCTTGCGGAGCGGGTTGCGGCCGACGCGCGCCGTGGAGTCCGGCAGGTGCGGGTTGGCGATGCGGGAGAGGTTCGCGGCGACGTAGCGCGCGTGGTCCTCGGGGTCGAAGCCGTGCTTCGCGATCAGGAGTGCTGTGGTCTCCGCGAGCACCCCGTCGACCTCGGCACGGACGGCGTCGTCCTCGAGCGCTTCGCGGATGAGCCGGATGCCCCGCACGTACCCGTGGTAGGCGGCGGTGGCGTGCGCCGTGTTCACCGTGTAGAGCTTGCGCTCGACGAACGGCTGCAGGTCGTCGACCCAGGTGACGCCCTCGATCGTCGGTGGTTCGGCGTCGGATGCCAGGAACGGGGTGCGCTCGATGACCCACTCGTAGAACGGTTCGAGCACGACGTCGAGGCCACCGGACTGACCGAGCACGCCGGACTGGTCCGGCACGATGCGGTCGATCGCGCAGTTCGCGAAGACGGCGGCGATGTCGCGGTCCTCGAGGATCGGGGCGCGGCGGATGCTGGCGTGCAGGGAGTCCGTCGCGTTGAACGCGTTCTCGCACGCGACGATCGTGACGTCACCCTGCTCGAGCGGGCGTGCCGCGAGTCCCTCGGCGATGAGCGGCGCGACGAGCGGGAGGGTGCGGGCACCCACGGCCGTGGTCACGACGTCGGCCTCGGCGATGGCCTGGACCACGCGCTCACGGTCGGCCTTGCTGTTCAGCGCACGGAACCCGTAGACGAGGTGCTCGACCGGCATCTCGCCGACCTCGTGCACGACGAAGCGGCCGGCTTCGTTCAGCGCCGAGACCACGCGTTCGTCGACGTCGACGAAGGTGAGCTCGTAGCCGCTCGCCACGAGGAACTGGCCCACGAACCCGCGCCCGATCTTGCCGGCGCCGATGTGGACCGCTCGCTTCGTCACCGCCATCGAACGATCATCCCATGCTGGTCGGGGCGGTCCTGACCGCGGGTGCGCAGCACGGCCGACGGGTGTCGGGAATCGTCCGGGCGCACGGCGGAGGGACGCCGGTCCGCGGCGTCGGGGCTGGAGAAGAGCTGCTGCATAACGTTCGGGTCACATCGCGAGGCGGCGGTGCAGGTGCACCGCCGCCTCGTCGTCGAGTGGTTCTCGGAAGACTACCGCGCGGCCGAGCCGTCCACGTAGTCGCCGTCGTTCTGCTTCCACGCGAAGAGCGCGCGGAGCTCACGGCCGGTGGCCTCGATCGGGTGGCCCTCGCCCTTGGCACGGAGCGCCTTGAACTCGGGTGCGCCGGCGTCCTGGTCGTCGATGAAGCGCTTCGCGAAGGCACCGTTCTGGATGTCCGTGAGCACCGCCTTCATGTTCTCCTTGACGTCCGGCGAGATCACGCGCGGGCCGGAGACGTAGTCACCGAACTCGGCCGTGTCGGAGATGGACCAGCGCTGCTTCGTGAGTCCGCCCTCCCAGATGAGGTCGACGATGAGCTTGAGCTCGTGCAGGACCTCGAAGTAGGCGATCTGCGGCTGGTAGCCCGCCTCGACCAGGGTCTCGAAGCCGTACTGGATGAGCTGCGAGGTGCCACCGCAGAGGACGGCCTGCTCGCCGAACAGGTCGGTCTCGGTCTCCTCGGTGAAGGTCGTCTTGATGCCGCCGGAGCGGAGGCCACCGATGGCCTTCGAGTACGACCACGCGAGCTCCCAGGCGGAACCGGACGCGTCGACCTCGACGGCGACGATCACGGGGACGCCACGGCCGGCCTCGTACTCGCGTCGGACGGTGTGCCCCGGACCCTTCGGCGCGACGAGCGACACGTCGACGCCCTCGGGCGCCTCGATGTAGCCGAAGCGGATGTTGAAGCCGTGGCCGAAGACGAGCGTCGCGCCCGGCTTGAGGTTCGGGCGGATGTCCTCGGCGTAGACGATGCGCTGGACCTGGTCCGGCGCGAGGATGACGACGACGTCGGCCCAGGCCGTGGCGTCGGCCGGGGTGTGGACCTCGAAGCCCGCCTCTTCGGCCTTCTGCCGGCTCTTCGAGCCCTCCTGCAGGCCGATCTTCACCTCGACGCCCGAGTCACGGAGGTTGAGGGCGTGGGCGTGGCCCTGCGAGCCGTAGCCGATGACGGCGACCTTCTTGCCCTGGATGAGCGTCAGGTCGGCGTCGGCGTCGTACACGATGTCAGTCACGAGGGTGTGTCTCCTTGGTTCTGGGGTCGGTGCCGGGCACCATCGGCGCCCGGGAAGGGTGTGACGGGCGCTCAGCGAACCCGGTCGGTGATGCTCTTCGGTCCGCGGCCCATGCCGAGGAGGCCCGCACGGGCGAGCTCCTTGACGCCGTAGGGCTCGAGCACGCGGAGGATCGCCTGGATCTTGCCGGGGTCGCCGGTCACCTCGACGATCAGGGAGTCGGTCGCCACGTCGACGACCTGGGCACGGAACAGGTTCACTGCTTCGAGCACCGCCGAACGCGTCTGGTTGTCGACACGCACCTTCACGAGCATGTGCTCGCGCTGGACCGACTGCGAGAAGTCCAGTTCGACGATCTTGATGACGTTCACCAGCTTGTTGAGCTGCTTCGTCACCTGTTCCAGCGGGAGGTCCTCGACGTCGACGACGACGGTGATCCGGCTGAGGCCGTCCACCTCGGTGTTGCCGACGGCGAGCGACTCGATGTTGAACCCGCGGCGGGCGAAGAGTCCGGCGACACGTGTCAGCAGACCGGGCTTGTCCTCCACGAGGAGGGAGAGGACGTGGCTCATGCGGTTTCTCCCGTCATGTCGGCGTCCTCGTCGTCCCAGGTGGGCGCGAGTGCCTGGGCGTACTCGATGGACGAGTTGCTGACGCCCTGCGGGACCATCGGCCAGACCATGGAGTCACGGCTCACGACGAAGTCGATCACCACCGGACGGTCGTTGGTCGCGAGGGCGAGCTCGATCGCGGCGTCGACCTCGTCGGCCTTCTCGACGCGGATGCCGAGGGCACCGTACGCGTCGGCCAGCTTCACGAAGTCCGGCACGCGGCGCGAGGCGTGCCCCGTCTCGAGGTCGGTGAAGGAGTGCCGGCCGTCGTAGAACAGCGTCTGCCACTGCCGGACCATGCCGAGCGACGAGTTGTTGATGATCGCGACCTTGATCGGGATGTCGTTGATGACGCAGGTCGCGAGTTCCTGGTTCGTCATCTGGAAGCAGCCGTCGCCGTCGATCGCCCAGACCACACGGTCCGGCTGGGCGACCTTCGCACCCATCGCCGCGGGGACCGAGTAGCCCATCGTGCCGGCGCCACCGGAGTTGAGCCAGGCGTTGGGCCGCTCGTACTTGATGAACTGCGCCGACCACATCTGGTGCTGGCCGACACCGGAGGCGTACACGGCCTCGGGACCGGAGAGCTGACCGATGCGCTTGATGATGCCCTGCGGCGCGAGGAGTCCGTCGGTCGGCTCGGCGTACCCGAGCGGGAAGTCGGTCTTGAGCTGGTGGAGCTTCGCCCACCACTCGTCGGTCGACGCGCGGTCCTCCACAGGGATGCCGCCCCAGGCGTCGAGCAGGTCGACCAGGACCTCGCGGGCGTCGCCGACGATCGGGACGTCGGCGAAGCGGATCTTCGAGATCTCGGCCGGGTCGATGTCGACGTGCACGACCTTGGCGTCCGGCGCGAACTCGTCGGCCTTGCCCGTCACGCGGTCGTCGAAGCGGGCACCGAGGGCGACGATCAGGTCGCTGTCCTGCAGACCGAGCACCGCCGGCACCGTGCCGTGCATGCCCGGCATGCCGAGGTGCTGCGGGTGCGAGTCCGGGAACGCGCCCCGTGCCATCAGGGTCGTGACGACCGGCGCACCGGTCGCCTCGGCGAAGCGGAGGAGCTCGGCCGTCGCACGGGAGCGGATGACGCCGCCGCCGACGTAGAGCACCGGACGCTTCGACTCGGACAGCAGCTGCGCGGCCGCGGTGATCTGCTTGCCGTGCGCCTTGGTCACCGGGCGGTACCCGGGCAGGTCGATCTTGGGCGGCCAGACGTACGGCGCCGACTTCTGCTGGGCGTCCTTCGTGATGTCCACCAGCACGGGGCCGGGCCGACCGGTCGTCGCGATGAGGTGCGCCGCGGCCAGGGTCGCCGGCACGTCGGCCGGGTCGGTCACCAGGAACGAGTGCTTCGTGATCGGCATGGTGATGCCGACGATGTCGGCTTCCTGGAACGCGTCCGTGCCCATCAGCGTCGAGAACACCTGGCCGGTGATCGCGATGAACGGCACCGAGTCCATGTAGGCGTCGGCGATGGCCGTGACGAGGTTCGTCGCGCCGGGGCCGGACGTCGCGATGGCGACGCCGACCTTGCCGGACGACGAGGCGTAGCCCTCGGCGGCGTGGCCCGCGCCCTGCTCGTGACGGACGAGGATGTGGCGGATCGTGGTCGACGCCATCAGCTCGTCGTAGAACGGGATGATCGCGCCGCCCGGCAGGCCGAAGACGTCGGTGATCCCGAGGTGCTCGAGCGTCCGGAGGACGGCTCCCGAGCCGGTCAGGATCTCCGGCGACCGGCGTGCACCGGCGGCCGCGGACAACGGAGTTGCTTCCGTGGGCATGAGTGGTCCTTGCCTGAGTGGTGGCGGTGGTGCGGGTGTCGGACGCTAGCCCGTGACCGCGCCCTGGGCGGCGGACTTGACGAGCTTGGCGTACTTCGCGAGGACTCCGCGGGTGTAGCGCGGGGGCAGCGGGGCCCAGCCGTCACGGCGGGCCTCCAGCTCGGCAGGGTCGACCAGTAGGTCGAGCGAGCGAGCCGCGATGTCGACACGGATGCGGTCGCCATCACGAACGAAAGCGACTGGACCTGCGTCCACTGCTTCCGGTGCGATGTGGCCGATGCACAGGCCGGTTGTGCCGCCTGAGAATCGACCGTCGGTCAAGAGTAGTACATCCTTGCCGAGGCCCGCGCCCTTGATGGCCGCGGTGATGGCGAGCATCTCGCGCATGCCGGGACCGCCCTTGGGTCCCTCGTAGCGGATGACGACGACGTCGCCCTTCTCGATCTTGCCCTCGGTCAGGGCATCCATCGCCGCGCGCTCACGGTCGAACACCCGGGCAGGGCCCTCGAAGACCTCGGCGTCGAAGCCGGCGGTCTTCACCACGGCACCCTCGGGGGCGAAGGAGCCCTGGAGGACGGTGAGGCCACCGGTCTCGTGGATCGGGTTGTCGAGCGTGCGGAAGACCTCGCCGTCGAGCGCCGGCGGGTCGATCTCGGCGAGGTTCTCGGCGACGGTCTTGCCGGTCACGGTCATGCAGTCGCCGTGCATCAGGCCCGCGTCGAGCAGCGCCTTCATGATCACGGGGATGCCGCCGTTCTGGTCGACGTCGAGCATGACGTACTTGCCGAACGGCTTCATGTCGGCCAGGTGCGGGACCTTCGCGCCGATGCGGTTGAAGTCGTCGAGGCTGAGATCGACCTCGGCCTCGTAGGCGATGGCGAGGAGGTGCAGGACGGCGTTCGTCGAGCCGCCGAGTGCCATCAGGACGGTGATGGCGTTCTCGAACGCCTCGCGGGTCAGGATCTGACGGGCGGTGAGGCCGAGGCGGAGCATGTTCACGACGGCCTCGCCCGACCGGTGCGCGTAGTAGTCGCGACGCCGGTCGGCGCTCGGCGGCGCGGCGGAACCCGGCAGCGACATGCCGAGCGCCTCGGCGATGCTCGCCATCGTGTTCGCCGTGTACATCCCGCCGCAGGCGCCCTCGCCCGGGACGATGTTGCACTCGATCTCCTTGAGCTCGGCCTCGCTCATCGTGCCGGCCTTGCACGCACCGACCCCCTCGAAGGAGTCGATGATCGTGACCTGCTTCTTCGAGCCGTCGGCCTGCTTCACGTAGCCCGGCATGACCGAGCCCGCGTAGAGGAACACGCTCGCCAGGTCGAGGCGCGCGGCGGCCATCAGCATGCCGGGGAGCGACTTGTCGCAGCCGGCGAGCAGGACGGTGCCGTCGAGGCGCTCGGCGTTGACGACGGTCTCGACGCTGTCCGCGATGACCTCACGCGAGACGAGGGAGAAGTGCATGCCCTCGTGACCCATCGAGATGCCGTCCGAGACGGAGATGGTGCCGAACTGCAGCGGGTAGCCGCCACCGGAGTGCACGCCCTCCTTCGCACCCTGCGCGAGGCGGTCGAGCGACAGGTTGCACGGCGTGATCTCGTTCCACGAGGACGCGATGCCGATCTGCGGCTTGCTCCAGTCCTCGTCTCCCATACCGACGGCCCGCAGCATGCCACGCGAGGTGGTTGCTTCGATCCCGTCGGTGACGACCCGGCTGCGCGGCTTGACGTCGATATCAGGCATGGATGGAGTCTAGGACGCTTTGGGATACCAGTCGCGCAACAACATGCGTACGCATGATGAAGGGCGGTCGGGAGGCCCGGCTCACCCTGGTCAGCGCGTGGCGCGGAGCCTCGCCAGCTGCTTCAGGACCCCGGTCAGGGCCGCGGGGTCGGCGATGCGGTACCCGGCCCGGGTCTGGCCCGGTCCGACCTTCACCCCGACGTCGCCGTCGCCGAGGACGCGGAAGCCGTCCTCGTCGGTGACGTCGTCGCCTGCGAAGAAGACCGCGTCGGCACCGTGCAGGTCGCGGAGCCGGGCGATGGCGTCGCCCTTCGTCACGTGGCGCACCGCGAACTCGACGATGTCCTTGCCGCCGCGCTCCAGCACCCCGGGGTCGGCCTCGTGCGCCGCGCGGCTCGCAGCCGCGTTCGCCTCGGCCGCGGTCTCGGCGGAGACGCGTCGCGTGTGCACCCCGTGCCCGGCGGGCTTGTGCTCGATGACGACGCCCGGGAACCGTGCGCCGACCTCGTCGAGCGCAGCGCCGATCCGTGCCACCCGGGCGACCTCGTCGTCCGTCAGCGCGGCCTCGTCGTGGCCGTCCACGCGCCACTCGACGCCGTGCGACCCGACGAGCGCCATGTCCTCGGGCGCATGGGTGACCGCGGCGAGGCTGCCGAGGGGACGCCCCGAAACGAGCACCACCTCGGTGTCCCTGGCGCGGTGCAGGGTCAGCACCGCGGCCCACGACCCGGGGAGCGCGCCGACCTGCGAGGGATCGTCGGCGAAGGGGGCCAGCGTGCCGTCGAAGTCGAGGGCGACGATCAGTCGCGGCGCAGCCGCGAGCGTCTCGAGGGCCGCGTCGAGGTCACCGGTCGTCGTCTCGTCACGCATCACGGGCCTCCCGGGTGTCCTCGGCAGCACGCGCGGACTGGGCGTCCTGATCGAAGATCGACATGTTGTCGGTCTGCGCCTCACGGTGCGTCTCGCGCGGGTCCACGGTGGACGGGTCGATCTGGGCGTTCCGCGGCGCGTGACGGTCGAGTGCCTCGAGGAACGCGCGCGACCAGCGCGCCACGTCGTTGTCGCGCACGCGCTTGCGGAGCGCGCGCATGCGGGTCGAACGCTCACGACGCGGCATCTGGATCGCGCGCTCGATCGAGTCCTTGAGCGCCCCGATGTCGTGCGGGTTCACGATCACGGCCTGCTTGAGCTCGTCGGCGGCTCCGGCGAACTCGGACAGGATGAGCACCCCGTCGTTGTCGAACCGGGCGGCGACGTACTCCTTGGCCACGAGGTTCATGCCGTCGCGCAGTGCCGTCACGAGCATGATGTCGGCGGCCAGGTAGAGCGCGACCATCTCCTCGCGCGGGTAGCCGTGGTGCAGGTACGAGATCGGCTGGTGGCCGATGACTCCCAGGTCGCCGTTGATGCGGCCCACGCTCAGCTCGATCTCGTCGCGGAGCGCCGCGTACGAGTCGACACGCTCGCGACTCGGGCTGGCGACCTGGATGAGCGTGGCGTCCTCGACCGCGATGCGGCCGTCCTCCACCAGCTCGCCGAAGGCCTTGATGCGGTGCCGGATGCCCTTGGTGTAGTCGAGTCGGTCGACGCCGAGCAGCACCGTCTTCGGGTTGCCGAGGCTCTCGCGGATCTCGCGTGCCCGCTCCTGCACCTCGGGCTTCCGCGCGATCGCCTCGAAGCTCTCGGCGTCGATGGAGATCGGGAAGTGCCGCGCCTCGACGTGGCGGACCGTGATGCCCTTGCGGCTGCGCGGGGCGGCCGGGTCGTCCACCGGGACGTCGATGGTGGTGCCCTTGGTCGTGTAGCCCTTGATGTGCCGCACCGCGCGCAGGAAGTCGCTGGCGTCGTCGTGGCGCTGGAAGCCGATGACGTCGGCGCCGAGCAGCCCGTCGAGGATCTGCGCACGCCACGGCAGCTGCGCGTAGATGCCGACCGGCGGGAACGGGATGTGGTTGAAGAACCCGATCGTCAGGTCGGGACGCTTGGCCCGCAGCAGCGCCGGCACGAGCTGCAGCTGGTAGTCCTGCACCCAGACGATGCCGTCCTGCTCGACGATCTCGGCGATCTGCGCGGCGAAGCGCTCGTTGACCCGCTTGTACGCGTTCCACCAGTCGCGGTGGTAGCTCGGGTGCTCGATGACGTCGTGGTACAGCGGCCAGAGCGTGTCGTTGCTGAAGCCCTCGTAGTACTCCTCGACGTCGTCGTCGGAGAGCGGGACGGGGACGATGTGGATGCCCTCGTTGTCGAACGGTGCCACCTCGACCTCGGGCTGCCCCACCCAACCGACCCAGGCTCCGTCGTTCGCACGCATCACGGGTTCGAGGGCGGTGACGAGGCCACCGGGCGAGTGCCGCCAGCCCTCGTTCCCGTCCTGGTCGACGACGCGGTCCACCGGGAGACGGTTGGAGGCGACGACGAACGAGTAGCGGGTCTGTTCGGTGCGGTCTGCAGGCATGGGGTGGTGTGATCTCCGTTCCGCCCGGCGAGGGCCGGGTGCGTGCCGAAACTACCAGCGTGGGGACAGCGCATTCACGGCGGATCGACGGTTCCGCTACGCTGCAGGCACGTGTCGGGGGGACACGGGTGCTGGAGTGCGGCGCCGGCCTCCCGGTCGGAGAGGACCCCAGCCGTGAGCGAGAACCCGCCCAACCAGCCCGTCCCGCCCCAGCCCGGTGGCCAGCCCGGTTCCGGCCAGCCCGGTCCCGGCCAGCCCGCCTGGCAGCAGCAGCAGCCTGGAGGCCCGCAGCAGTGGTCGGGTCAGCCCGCCCCCGCCGCGCAGCCGTCCGATGCGTTCGGTCGCTTCGTGCGCTCCGTCTCGGGTCGCGACTGGCTCGCAGCCGTGCTCGCCGCCGTCGGCGGCTGGGTCGCGGCGTACGTCGTCGCGGGACTCTCGCTGCTCATCACCGTGGGCCTGCTCGCATCCGGCGGCAGCGGTTCGGCCGCTCCGTCCACCGGTTCCGGCACCGACCTCCGCACGGGCTCGGCCCCCGACGTGGAGTCCCTGCTCTCCGGCGTGAGCGTCCTGCTCGGAGCGCCGGCGCAGCTCGTCGCCCTCGCCGACCTCGGCCGACTGCACCTGTCGGGGTCCATCGGGTTCCTCGGTTCCGGTTCGGGCTCGCTCGCCGTGGTGCCAGCACTGGTGCTCGCCGCGCAGGTCGTCCTGGCCGTCGTGCTCACCCGCCGGATCCGCACGCGTGGCCTCGGTCGCACGCAGGTGCTCGTTACCGCGGCGGTCTCCGGCCTCGTCACCACCGTGCTCACGAACGTCGCGGCCGCCCTGTTCGCGATCCGGTTCCCGTCGGTGTCCGGCGCGGTCATCGAGCCGGTGCACGCCGTCGGTGTCGGCAGCATCCTCGGCGCGTTCGTCATCGGCGCGCTGGCGGCGCTCCTCGCCCGGCCCTCCGTCCTCGCTGGTGGCAACGTCTTCGCCGCCCGGCTGCTCGGCACACTGCGCGTCGCCGCGTCGCAGCTCACGGTCCTCGTCGTGCTGGTCGCCCTCGTCGTCCTCGTCGTCGCCGTCATCGCCCAGCCGTCCTACGGCTCCGCGTTGCCGCTGCTGCTCGGCAACGTCGCGGTCGGGCTGACCGCGCTCGGGTTCTTCGGTGGCGTCGGCACGTCCGGCTTCGGATCTGCCAGCGACACCGCCTCGGTGTTCGGCGGCGCCGGCGGCTGGACCTGGCTCGTCGTGCTGTTCGTCGTCGTCACCTCGGTCGCGGCCGGCCTCGCACTCGCCGTCCGCCGCAACGACCGGGTCCGCACCACGCTCGATTGGGTCGTCACGCCGCTGGTCTGGTTCGCACTCGGTCTGCTGTTCTTCGTCCTCGGCACCGGTGTCGCCTCGTACCAGGTGAGCAGCACGAGCTCCGTGGACGGGTCGGGGTCGATCGGCATCGCGCCGTGGACGCCGATCGTCTTCGCCCTGTGGGGTGGCGCGATCGAGGTCGTCGCCCGGTACCTCGCTCCGGTGCTCCTGCCCCGCCTCGGTCGTGCCGTCGTGCTGCGGACGTCGCGTCTGGTCGGTGCGGACCCCCGCCCCGTCGCGCCGCCGGCGTTCCCGGCCGGGCCCGCTGCCGGCCCGGGTGCTCCCGTCGCGCCCACCGCGACCGTCGACCCGCCCGCGCCCGGTGCGCCCGGCGCTCCCGTTGCGCCCGGCGCGCCGGTCACCGCCGACGCGCCGGCTGCCGCCGCGTGGAACACTCCCCCGGCCGCTGACCAGCACGCGCCGTACCCGCCGGCCGGGCCTGCCCAGGAGCCCGCGTACGGCGTGCAGTCGATCTCCGGCGCGCAGCCGGTGTCCGGGTCGCAGCCGCCCTACGGCGCACAGCCGACGTACGGCGCACAACCGGCATACGGGTCGCAGCCGTTCATCGGCGGTGGTGCCCCCGCTCCGGCACCGATGTCCCCACGGGCCAAGAAGATCCTGGTGCGTTCGCTCATCGCCGGTGGCGCCGTGATCGTCGTCGTCATCGCCGGTGCGGTCACGACGAGCGTCCTCCGCGCCAACGTCTGGGGTCCGGCCCCGACCGTGAAGTCCTACGTGCAGGCCATCGCGAGCGGTGACGCCAACACCGCCGCCGACCTGAGCGAGGTCCCCGACGACGCCGCGATGCTCGACTCCAAGGTGCTCGGGAGCGCGACGGACCGCCCGTCGGACATCCGCGTCGGCCGTGTCGCCCGGACCGGGGACACCGCCATCGCCACCCTGAGCTACACCCAGGACGGCAAGAACCGCTCCGGCCAGGTGTCGTTGCGCCGCACCGGCACCTCGTTCCTGGTGAAGGACGAGTGGCGTGTCACGCAGCCGCTGGCCCAGCAGGTGACCCTGACGGCATCCGACGTGCTCGAGGGCGCACCGGTGACCGTCGGTGGCAAGGAGATCGGGAAGATCAGCGACGGCAGGTTCACGTCCCTCGCCTACCCGGGCAGCTACCAGGTCTCGGTCGGCGGGACGAAGTACTTCACCGGCGGCACCGAGAAGGTCACCGTGGGTGCGGTCTCGTCCGGGTACGTCGACTTCGCACCGAAGGGCACCAAGGCACTCGAACAGGACGCCGAGCAGTACGTGTCCGACCTGATCGACGACTGCGCCGAGAAGACGGAGCTCCGGGCTCTGAGCGGCTGCCCCTGGTACGGGCCCTACGACGCCGACGGCGGCGTGCAGTACGACGTCACGTCGATGCCCGAGCTGCAGGTCGAGGCGTCCCGCGCCGGCACCGTGATGGTGACGAGCACGAAGGACGGGAGCGTCTCGTACGACTACACCTCGTACCTCGGTGACGAGAAGCGCGGCGAGGACTCGTTCAGTGTGAACCAGTACCTGAAGGTGGAGGACGGCAAGCTCGTCTCCGCCTACTGAGCGGCTCCACAGCTCCACGACGGCCGACCCGGCATCTTCCGGGTCGGCCGTCTCAGTAGGCTGACGAGCATGGTCAGGACACGGGCGTGGTGCAAGGGCGACACGGTCGAGCGGGACTTCCCCGTCGACCGGATCTCCGACCTCGTCGCCGACCCGGACACCTTCGTCTGGATCGACTACACCGACCCCACGTCGGCCGACCTCGAGCAGATCGAGGAGGAGCTCGGCATCCACGCGCTCGCGGTCGAGGACGCCGTCGAGCACGGCCAGCGCCCGAAGCTCGACCGGTACCGGGACAGTCTGTTCCTGGTCGTCTACGACGTGGGCGGCACGGATGACGAGGGTGACCTGATCACGCACGAGGTCAAGGCCTTCGTCACCGGACGGGCCCTCGTCACGATCCACGGCTCCGACGTCGACACCACCCCGATGGAACACCGCCTCACCGCGAACTCCGACATGGCCGAACACGGTGTGCCGTGGCTGGTGTGGGCACTGCTCGACGCCGTCGTCGATCGGGCCACCGACACCGTCGAGGGCCTGGAGCGGCAGATCGATTCCCTGGAGGACGACCTGTTCGAGCCGGGCGACCCCCGTGAGCAGCAGATCCAGCGGCGGTCGTTCCGGCTCCGCAAGACCCTCGGGGTGCTCCGACGCCTGGTCGTGCCGACGCGGGACAGCGTCGCCTCGTTGCTGCACGGCGACGCGGAGACGATCTCGAACGGGATCCGGCCGTACTTCCGCGACGTCGAGGACCACCTCGTCTCGATCGCCGACTCGGTCGAACAGCTCCGCGACGCCGTGTCGAGCGTGCTGGACACGACCTTGAACCTCGCGTCGAACCGACAGAACACGGTCATGAAGAAGGTCACGAGCTGGGCGGCGATCATCGCGATCCCGACCGGTGTGACGAGCTTCTTCGGGCAGAACGTCGAGTTCCCGGGCGAGGGCGCCTGGAGCGGTCTCTGGGCGTCGCTCGCGATCATCACCGCGTCGTCGCTCGTGCTCTACCACGTCTTCAAGACCCGCGACTGGCTCTGACCGCGCAGGGTTCCGGCACCCGAACGGTCCGAGGCCCCGCCGACGTCAGAGCGCGAGCGCGAGGACCCCGGCGACCACGGTGAGCGGCGCGACGATGCACCCGAGCGCCATGTACCGCCCCCACGACAGGTGCACCCCCTCGGCCGACAGCCGCGCGTGCCAGAGGAGCGTCGCGAGCGAGGCCCACGGGGTGATGAGGCAACCGGCGTTCACGCCGATGAGCAGCGCCGCGTACCGCAGGGCCTCGTGCCCGGCGGTCGGTTCGAGCACCAGGTACGCCGGCAGGTTGTCGATGCCGTTCGCCGCCACCGCGCCCGCACCGCCGAGCAGCAGCAACGACCCCGTCCCGGTGCCGCCCTGCAGCGCGTGCACGATCGGGTCGGTGATGCCGGTCGTGTGCAGCGCTTCGACCACCACGAAGAGGCCGGCGGCGAACAGCAGCGTGGACCACGGCACGCGGGACACCCGGAGTTCGGACGGTGACCGGAACGCCGCGACCACGACGAGCACGACGGCGGCCAGGACCGCAGCGATCCACACGGTCACCCCGGCCGTCAGGGCGACGACGAGCGCGACGAGCACCGCGGAGGCCGCCCAGAAGAACACCGGGTCCTTCGGCGTGCGGACGGACACCGGCGAGTAGCGGCCGAACAGCTTGCCGCGGAACACCACGAGCAGGACGACGCACGGCACGACCACCCCGGCGACCGCGGGCCAGGCCATCAGCCCGGCGAACGGCAGCGGGCCGCCGAGCCCCATCCGGTCGACGGCGAGCAGGTTCGTCAGGTTCGACACCGGCAGCAGCAGCGAGGCGGTGTTCGCGAGCCAGACCGTCGTCAGGGCGAACGGCATCGGGGGCAGACCCACGCGCCGTGCGAGCGAGATCACGATGGGCGTGAGGAGCACCGCGGTGGTGTCGATCGACAGGAAGACGGTGCAGAGCACGGCGAGCACGACGACCGCGCCCCACAGGCCGATCGTGCGTCCGCCGCCGACCCGGGCGGCGACGTCGGCGAGGCGGTCGAACACCCCGGCGTCCGCGGCCAGCTCGGCGACGACCGTCAGCCCGAGCACGAACCCGAGGACCGGCAGGACCCGGTCGGCGAGCACGGCGAGGTCGTGGAGGGGCAGCAGCCCGAACACGACGCAGACCGCGCCGACCACGAGCAGAGCCGCTCCGATGACCGCCTGACGCACGAACGCTCCTCTACCCGGTGCCGCGGCAGGGTGACCGGCGGCGCTCCAATGTACGGGCCGGTAGCGTTGTCAGCACGACGACAGGAGGCCTCTGTGCGCAAGTTCATGTTCAACGGTGCGGTGTGGAGTTCGCTCATCAGCGGCTACAGCGTGCTGCAGACCACCCGCCAAGGACCGCGTGACTGGCGGCTCGCGCTGACCTGGGTCGCGTGGATCGCCACGACGATCGTGGCCATCGGCACGGTCGTCGAGGACGACCGCGCCGTCAAGGCGCGTCAGTAGGTCGAGACGCGGCAGGCGGTCGTCGACGCGACCGGCCTGACGTACGGGAGGCACGGTGCCAGCTGGCACCGTGCCTCCCGTTCGTCGTCCTGGCGGTGCAGGGCACGCCGCTCCCGTCACCGGGTCAGCGTTCGGACTCCGGGATGCCGGAGGTCTGGATCGGTCCGGTGAAGAGCGCGCCGCGCTCGTCGTCGCCGAACAGCTGTGAGTCCCCCTCTGCGGTTCGTCCGCGGCGGCGCGGCGCCGGCGCGGTCGGCTCGGAGAGCTGCACGCGCTGGACCGGCAGGGCGTCCGGGTGGGTGCGCTGGATCCACTCGACCATCTCCTCACGCACGTAGCAGCGGAGGTCGAACAGGCCGCCGGCGTCGGGCGCGGTCACGAGGATGCGGACCCGGACCAGTCCCCCGACGGCATCGGTGACCTGCAGCACCTTGACGCGGCGGTCCCAAATCGTCGAGGTGTCCAGGATCCGGTCGAGCTCCGCCCGCATGTCGGTCGGGCTCACCCGCCAGTCGAGGTCGAACTCGACGGCGCCGAGCAGTTCGCTGCCGGTCCGCGTCCAGTTCTCGAACGGCGTGCTCGTGAAGTACGTCGACGGCAACACGAACCGGCGGTCGTCCCACAGGTGCACCACGACGTAGGTCAGGGTGATCTCCTCGATCCGTCCCCACTGCTGCTCGACCACGACGACGTCGTCGACCCGGATCGACCCGGAGAACGCCAGCTGCATGCCCGCGAACACGTTGCCGAGCGTGGACTGGGCCGCGAGGCCCGCGACCACGGAGATGAGGCCGGCGCTGGCGAGCACGCTCGCACCCGCCGCCTCGACCCCGTCGAAGGTCAGCAGGATCGCCCCGACGGCGATGATGACGAGCACCGCGACGGTGAGGCGCCGGATGATGAGCACCTGGGTCCGGATGCGGCGCGCCTGCCGGTTGTCGGGCACGTCGATGCGGAAGCGGTGCAGCCCGAGGTCCTCGAGGAAGATGGCGACCTGGCACGCGAGCCAGCAACCGGTCGCGATCGTGACGATGAGGAAGGCGTGCACCACCTCGTCGCGCCACGGGTAGGCGTCGGCGTTCCGCGGGATGCTCGACGTGAACGCGATCCAGAGCAGCACCACCAGCAGCACGGTGCGGAAGGGGTGCCTCGTCCGGCGCGAGAGCACGCCGGCCCAGCGTTCCCGCCGTGCGATCGCCCGGAGGACCAGGTGCAGGACGAGGGCAACGACGGCGGTGACGAGCAGGGCGGACCCGATCGCGACGAGGAGTCGGAGGAGGATGTCCATCCCTCCATGCAAGCAACGGACGACGGTCGTCGTTCAGGATCGGGCCGCCGTCGGCTGTGCGGACGTTCAGCAGCTGCGGTTCGATCGAACCGGGGTTTGCGTGACGGCCCGGTCCGGTGCGCATGTAGGTTGTCGCGCATGACAGCGCAGAACGACACGGGTGGCAGCCGAGCGCCGGCGAACGACTTCTCGCACGAGCAGGAGGGCTACCAGCACGGACTGAAGCCCCGGCAGTTGCAGATGATCGCGATCGGCGGCGCGATCGGCACCGGCCTCTTCCTCGGTGCCGGTGGACGACTCCACACGGCGGGCCCCGCGCTCGCGCTGACCTACCTGGTCGCCGGGGTCTTCGCGTTCTTCATCCTGCGCGCCCTGGGCGAGCTCGTACTGCACCGCCCGTCTTCGGGGTCGTTCATCTCGTACGCCCGCGAGTTCTACGGTGAGAAGTTCGCGTACGCCGCCGGCTGGATGTACTTCCTGAACTGGGCGATGACGTCCATCGTCGACACCACGGCCGTCGCGATCTACCTGCAGTACTGGTCGGCCTTCACCGCGGCCCCGCAGTGGCTGCTCGCACTGATCGCCCTCGTCGTCGTGCTCGCCGCGAACATGGTCGCGGTCAAGGTGTTCGGTGAGCTCGAGTTCTGGTTCGCGCTCATCAAGGTCGCCGCGCTCGTGTCGTTCCTGGTCGTGGCGATCATCTGGCTCGTCTTCGCGTTCCCGGTCGAGGCCGGCGGCGAGGCCGTGCGCACCGGGTTCTCGATCTGGGGCGACAACGGTGGGCTGTTCCCGAACGGGCTGCTCCCCGCGGTCATCGTCATCCAGGGCGTCGTGTTCGCGTACGCGGCGATCGAGCTCGTCGGCACCGCGTCGGGCGAGACGCAGAACACCGAGAAGGTCATCCCACGCGCGATCAACTCCGTCGTGTTCCGGATCGCGGTGTTCTACGTCGGCTCGATCATCCTGCTCTCCCTGCTGCTGCCGTACACGGCCTACAAGGAGGGCGAGAGCCCCTTCGTGACCTTCTTCTCGTCGCTCGGCAACCCGCAGGTCGGCTCGATCGTCGGCGGGATCATGAACTTCGTCGTGCTCACCGCGGCGCTGTCCTCGCTGAACGCCGGCCTGTACTCCACCGGCCGCGCCCTGCACTCGATGGGCATGAACGGTTCGGCGCCGAAGTGGACCACGAAGATGTCGAAGGGCGGCGTGCCGTACGCGGGCATCCTGCTCACCGCGGCCTTCACCGTCGCCGGTGTGGTGCTGAACTACTTCGTGCCGAGCCAGGCGTTCGAGATCGCACTGAACATCGCGAGCCTGGGCATCATCACCGCGTGGGGCACGATCATCCTCTGCCAGATGCGGCTGCGGCAGTGGGCGAAGCAGGGACTCGCGAAGGAGCCCACCTTCCGGCTACCGGGTGCGCCCGTCACTGCCTGGCTCACCCTGGCGTTCCTCGCCTCGGTCATCGTGCTGATGGCGATCGACTACCCCGTCGGCACGTACACGATCGCGTCGCTCGTCATCGTGATCCCGCTGCTCATCGTCGGGTGGTTCCTGCAGCGTGACCGCATCCTGCGCATCGCCGCCCTGCGCGAAGGCGTCACGGGTCCGTACCCGATCGGTGTCCGCGACCCGGCAGCCCAGGTCCGCCGCGACGGCGACCAGAACGGCGACGGCGCGTAGCCCTCCGGCTGTCCCCGGAACGCAAGCCCCCACAGCGGGAGCACGAACGGTCCGGCAACCGTCGCTACCATCAGCGGGTGCCGGACCGTTCTGCTTCTCCCACCCTCGACCTGCAGCTCAGCTGGCGCGGTGCCTACGGACGCCTCCGGGTGTTCGCGGATCGGCTCGAAGCCGAGACCGACTACCAGCGTGAGAACCGCACCCTGGTGCCGATGGACGCCGTGCAGGGGTGGCGCCTCGGCCCGTGCGACGAGGACGCGGTCTGCGTCGAGTTCGTCGCCGAGCGGGAGACCTACCGGGTGCTGCTCGACACCCCGGACGAGCAGCTCGCGTCGCTGGCGATCCGGAAGGTCCTCGGGCCGCCACTGCAGTCCTGAGGACGCGGGTCAGTCGTCGGTGTCGACGCGGTCGGTGACGACGTCACCGGAGCCGGCATCGATGCGCACGCTGTGCTTCGTGCCGGACGAGTCGAGCACGTCGCCCTCCCAGACGACCGTGCCGACGTGGTCGTCGAGACCGAGTTCGGTCACGGTCCCCGCGTGCAGGTCCTGGAACGCGTCGAGGGCCTGCTTGACGCTCAGGTCGGCAGCGGCGACGAAGCGCTCGTGCTCGGCCTTGTCATCCGCGTCGGCGGCCTCGGTCTGCGGGGTGCCGGCGACGGCGGTGCCGTCGTCGTTCGTGTGCACCTCGTGCTCGGTGCCGTCCTTCGTGACGACCAGGACCTCGTACGCGGATGCGCCCTGCTCCTGCTCGACCGAGATGACGGTGCCCGAGCCGACCTCGCCGCGTGCGGTGGCGACCGCTGCGAGCAGGGCCTTGTTCGAGCCCGCGGACGCCGCGCCGGTCCCGGACGAGGACGAAGCGGAGCCCGACGAGTCCGTCGCCGACGAGCCGACCGAGCCGGAGCCGGCCGAGCCGGTGTCGTCGTCCGAGTCGTCGCTGGCGCAACCGGTGAGTGCGAGCGCCGCGACGATCGGCAGGGCGGCGAACGCGGCGATGCGGCGGGCGGAGGGCTTCTGGTGCTGGGTACGGAGGTTCATGTGGACGAGCATCGCGTCGGGGTGCTGAAGCAGCCCTGAAGCCGCCTGTTCAGCCGCCGAGTGCGATGCGGACGACGAAGCGCGCGCCGCCGAGCGGGGACGTGACCACGGTCGTGTCGCCGCCGTGAGCCCGCACGGCGTCGCGGACGATGGCGAGGCCGAGCCCCGCGCCGCCGGCGTCCCGGCTGCGGGCCTCGTCGAGGCGGACGAACCGCTCGAAGACGCGGGCCCGCTCGTCCTCGGGGACGCCGGCGCCGTCGTCGTCCACCGTGAGCACCGCGGACCCGTCGTGCTCGGTGAGCGAGACGGCGACGCGTGCGCTCGCGTGCCGGACGGCGTTGTCGACGAGGTTCCGGACCACCCCGGTCAGCACCCGCTCGTCGCCGAGGACCCGCGCCGCAGAGATCGCCGAGCCGTCCACCCGGACCGCTGGCAGGTCGACGTCCGACGGCGGCGTGGCGGCAGCACGTGCCCGTGCGCGGGCCACGGCATCGAGTGCCAGGTCGTCGAGATCGACGGGGCGACGGGTCCGGATCCCGCCCTCGTCGAGGCGGGAGAGCTCGAGCAGCCCGGTGACCAGGTCCTGCAGGCGCACCGCCTCGGACCGGACGACGTCGGCGAGGTCGGCCACCTCGGTCCGCTCCGGGTGCGCGACGGCGACCTCGGCGTGCTGCCGGATCGACGCGATCGGCGACCGGAGTTCGTGGGAGGCGTCGGACACGAAGCGCCGCTGGCTCTCGGCGGACCGTTCGAGGCGGTCGAGCATGGCGTTCATGGTGCTGGCGAGCCGGGCGACCTCGTCGCCGGTGTCCGGTACCTCGACACGGGCGTCCGGACGGGCCGCACGGATCGTCTCGACCTCGGTGCGCATGCGCTCGACGGGTCGCAGCGACCGCCCGGTGACGGCCCACGTGACCGCGACCAGCAGCAGCACCAGCACGGGCACGCCGACGGCGAGGAGCACGACGGCGGTGCGGACCGCGGTGTCGGCCTGGTCGAGCGTGGCGCCGTAGACGAGCGCCGCCTCGCCGCCGCCGGGCAGGTCGACGTCGTCCGCGACGAGCAGCCAGCGTTCGCCGTCGTGGGTCCACCGGGACTCGTCTGCGGCGGGCAGGGCAGCGCCGTCGGCGTCCTCGCCGTGCGCCAGGACCGCCCCGCCGTCGCCGACGACCTGGACCAGGACGTCCTCGTAGCCGGTCACCGCGGCCACGCCGTCCGCCTCCACCCGGGAGGACACCTGCTCGAGGCCGGCCTCGGCCGAGGTGCGCACGCCGTCGAGCAGCACGAGCCGCAGCACGACGACGAAGGCGACGGCACCGACGACCAGGGCCGCGAGGACCACGGCCCCGGCGCCGAGGGTGGTGCGGGCCCGGACCGACCGGGGACGCCGTGAGCGGGTCGGCGCGGTGGTCCCCGAGCGGGGGCTCGGTCGCTCAGCCACCGTCCGCCGCCAAGCGGTACCCGGCGCCACGGACCGTCTCGATCGCGGCACGCCCGAACGGCCGGTCGAGCTTCCGGCGGAGGTGTCCGACGTACACCTCGACGATGTTCGGGTCGCCCTCGAAGTCGACGTCCCAGACGTTCTCGATGACGTCGCGCTTCGACCGGACCTGTCCCGGGTGCCGTGCGAGGTACTCGAGCACGGCGAACTCGCGGCTGGTCAGCTCGACCGGGGTCTCCCCGCGGGCCACGGTGCGCGCCGCAGGATCGACCACCAGGTCGCCGAGCGTCAGCACCGTGGGGCGCTCACGGGCACCGCGGCGGACGAGCGCCCGGAGCCGTGCGACGAGCACCGGGTGCGAGAACGGCTTCGTGACGTAGTCATCGGCACCCGCGTCGAGTGCCTCGACCTGGTCCCACTCGCCGTCCTTGGCGGTCAGCATGAGCACGGGTGTCCAGTCGCCGTCGGCGCGGAGCTGCGCGCACACGGCCCAGCCGCTCAGGCCGGGCATCATCAGGTCGAGCACGATCGCGTCGTAGCGGAACTCGCGCGCGTGCCACAGCCCGTCCACGCCGTCGTTCGCGACGTCGACCGCCCACCCCTCGGCCTCGAGGCCGCGGCGCACGCCGTCGGCGAGCCGGACCTCGTCGTCGACCACCAGCACACGCATGGGGTCGATCCTGCCGTGCCCCGCTGAAGCAGGGCTGAAGCGGCCGGCGATCGCGGCTCGCGATGGTGACCGGGGGGCGGACGGGAGGCCCGTGGCGGCGCCGCCACGGGCCTCCGGTCCGGCGGTGGTCCGGACCAGAGCCGCGCCTGGGCGGGACAGCTCAGACCAGCAGCAGGATCCCTGCGATCACGGAGGCGACGGCGATCGCGAGCGCGATCAGCAGGAGCACGAGGTGCACCGTGTAGAACGTCGTCGGCTTGCCGGCGGCGTCGCGGGCACGGGTGTCCTTCGCCACACGCTGGAAGAAGCGCGGCCAGGTGACGACGTTGAAGACGGCACCGAGGAACAGGACGACTGCGGCGAAGACGAGCACGGGACGATCCTAGTGAACGCCGGGCTCGACGATGCTGGTACGGCATTGCCGGGCGGGTGGTGCTCGGCCGCCCCCAACGCGGCCGAGTCCCGACCCGGCAGGCCACAGGATCTGTAGCACCTGCTACAGACTGTACACGGCGTGTTCGACAGCGTCGAGGGACTCGGCGGTCTCGAGCGCGGCCTCGGCGTCGGCGAGGGCGGCACGCTCCGTGTCGGTCAGCGACGACCGTGTGCCTCGGACCCCGTCGTTGATCTCGACGATGCGGCGGCTGAGCCGGGTCGCGGGGTCGTCGGTCGGCGGGTAGGCGTTGTCCACCCCGATCCGGTCGTGCAGCGGTGCCAGACGACGCAGCGCGTCCTCCACCCGGCGGACCCGGCGTCGACGGGAGATCCGGTGCCCGACGACGAGCAGGAGCATGCCGGACGCCACACAGAGCACCGCGCCGGGCGTGGCGACGTCGTAGGGCAGCGAGAGCGCGTGCGTGACGTCCAGGTCGCCGGTGACGTGGGCGACGTCCATCACGACGACCACGACCATGCGGACGACCCCGAGCGCCCCACCGAGGACCAGCACCCACAGCCCCACCAGGTCCGTGGTCGTCCGGGCCTCGCGCAGTCGGAGCACGCAGATGAACCCCGTCGCGCCGAGGGCCACACCGAGGTAGACGGTCTGCGCGGTCGAGTAGACGGTGGCCGCCGGGTGCGAGCCGGCGTCCAGCATGAAGGTCGTCGTGGTCGCGGGCTTGTCGAGCACGGCGAACGCGACGACGACCACCACGACCACCACCACGAAGGACAACACGACCGCGTTCCGGAGCCAGGGCCGCGCCGCGCCGACCGCCTTGGCCACGCCCCACAGCAGCGTGCTCGTGCCGGCCACCATGAGGCAGTCGCTGATGACGGTCACGACGTTGTACCCGCCGAGCAGTGGGTCGAGCCACCGGTACAGCGGATCGACGTTCGTGACGATGGTGGCGGCGAACAGCAGGAACGTGAACGCCAGGGTGCGGTCCTGTCCGCGTTGCAGGACGAACAGCACGATCGTCCCGACGATGAGCAGCATCGCCTGGACGACGGCGATGATCACCCGAAGACCCCGCGGAAGGCGCTCGGGCGGCCGCGGTGCTGGCGGATCACGGCGGCCAGGCGGTCGGCGAAGACCTCGGCCTCGTGCTCGTACCCGTTCGAGAACATCCCCCGGGCCAGCGCTCGCTCGACCTTGTACTCGGGCAGGTCCGGGATGACGTCGCGGATGTAGGCGCTCTGCGCGGCGTGCTCCTGGTGCCGGTGCAGGACGTGCCCGAGCTCGTGCCCGATGACGAACGACCGGAACGTCGGCGAGGCCGTCGGCGAGATCATCACGAGGTGCGCGTGCTCGAGCGTGGCCACGAAACCGCACACGGGCTCGGCGGCCAGGAACGACTCCTCGCGCACGACGATCGGCTTGCCGACGACGTCAGCGGCGGCGGCGACGGCCTGGTCGACGTCCGACCACTCCTCGACGGCGCCACGAGCCCAGAACGACTCGACGAGGGCGTCGGTCATGCGACGCTCCCCCGCTGCGATTCCTCCTCGAGCACCTCGGCGATGCGCCGCAGCGCATCGGGTGAGAGTTCACCGGGGAACGTCCGGGCCGCGAAGCCGCTCACGCGGGCGGAGCGCAGGGAGCGGACGAGGGCGAGCTGGGCACCGATCCGTTCCGGTACCTCGCTGTCCTCGAGCAGGAAGCGTTCGTCGACCTCGAAGTACCCGGCCAGCAGGCGCAGGAGCTCGCTGTCGCGGTTGCGGCGGCCGTCGCCGGAGAGCATGTACGTCCACTTCGCCCGCGACAGCGACCCGCCGTGGGCCGCGACGTACTCCTCGATCGAGGAGAACGGCACCGGGGCGCCACGCTGCGATTCCTCGAAGTCGAGGAGCAGGTTGAGGCGGCGCGCGAGCTCGGCGGCGTCGAGCGCCCCGCCCTTCAGATCACCCGTGTCCATCTCGGACTCCTCCCCAGCCGTGTCCGCGCGACCTGTGGGTCCGGCGCGTGGACGCCATGGTAGCGCGGGCGCCCGACACCCGCGCCGCTACCCTCGTGGGCATGCCCCGCCGCTTCCCCGCCACCGTCGCGGCACCGGTCGAGCACGAGATCGTCATCACGAAGTCGCGGTTCATCACGACCGTGGCGCCCGTCTCGGGTGTCGAGGACGCGGACCGCGTGACCGCCGAGGTCCGGCGGCGGTACTGGGACGCCCGGCACAACTGCACGGCCATGGTCACCGGGGTGCTCGGGGACCAGGCCCGTTCCTCGGACGACGGCGAGCCCTCCGGCACCGCGGGCGTCCCGATGCTCGAGGTCCTGCGACGCCGCGACCTGACCGACGTCGTCGCGGTCGTCACGCGGTACTTCGGTGGGGTGAAGCTCGGGGCCGGCGGACTGGTCCGTGCCTACTCGACCTCGGTGTCCGAGGCGCTCGACACGGCGGTCCTCGTCCGTCGCGAGGCCCTGACGCAAGTGCGCTTCGACGTCGACCACGCCGACGCCGGACGGCTCGACAACGTGCTGCGCGACTGGGTCCGGCACCACCACGCGACGCTCGGCCCGACCGAGTACGGGCAGGCGGCCACCTTCGAGGTATGGGTCCCCCACGAGGCGCTCGGGGCGCTGACCGCCGACCTCGCCGCCGCATCGGCCGGCTCGCTCGAACCCGTCATCGGTGACGAGCGGATCGTCGACGTCCCCGCGGACTGATTTCCACGCTGCGAGGCACCTCGGGCGTGTCTCCGCGTCGGCGCGGGAACGTCGCCGGAACGCACGAACGCCCCGACTCGATGAGCCGGGGCGTTCGTCCTGCGGTGCACCCCCTCGGACTTGAACCGAGAACCCACTGATTAAGAGTCAGTTGGAAGATGTCCATTCGGACGTTGCGCACGTCCATTCGGACGTGTACCGTGTCCAATGTGACCGCTCGAACCCGTACGGACACGCACCGATGGATACACGAGGCGGATGCACCCCAAATACGCCCGCAGGAGACCGCAGCGGCACGAAACTGCCGCCAGCACCCCAGCGCACACGCCGCGTCTTCACCCGAAGCTGACGCGTCGAACCACCAGAAAGAGAACGACTTGCACCACCACAGGAGGACCACATGCCAGTGCGCAGCCGAGCAGCTGTTGATGCCCGAGAGGTCCCGAACAACGGGAACGTCCGTGTTCCGCGCCACCAAGGCCAACGCAAGGACGACTGGCGTCTCGGACGTATGGTCCTCGACCGCCGCACCAAGCTCGGCTGGTCTCAGACCGAACTGGCTCAACGCGTAATCGACAACGGGATGCCTTGCACCCTCAATGTCGTCTCGGCCGTCGAGAACGGCAAGCGGTCCGTGACGGTCTACGAAGCCGCACACCTCGCTTTCGCTCTCGGCTACCCGCTGGAAGCCATCCTCGACGGCATCCAGCTCGGTGGGCAGGAACGCGGAATGCGAATTGCAGAACGGGGCTGACCCGCGCTCACGGATCAGCCCCGCCCCCACCAGTGAAGTAAGCACCGAAGGGAACAGAAGTGGACAGTACCCCCAACCACCGACGTAGGAGACCCACCTGCCGCATCTGGGTAGCACACGACAGGAGGACAGCAGTGGGCCACGGCCCGAGAAGGAGGACGACGTGAGCGCACCGACAGCGTGGCTCGTCAAGAAGAACGGGTACGTGCACTCGTACTGGACGACCGAACAGGCTGCCCGCGATCAGGCTCGGCAGATCAACACCGAGTACCAGACCGACGACTACTACGCCGAGGAGTACCAGTGACCGAGCAGCAGTACCGCGTCATCGCGGACCGAGACAAGGGCGACGAGGTAAGCGCGTTAGACACCCGCGCAGGCGACCGGGTCACGTACGGCGAAAACAACCGACGGATTGTTCCGGTCCGAATCGAGCGCCCGGTGCCGACCACCGACGAGCCGATGGACGTGTTCCAGGCCGAGGCGCAGCGTGCTCGTGCCGTCCAGTCCTCCCTGCACCCGCCGACGCGCGAGCAGATCAACTCAGCGGTGGGTTCGGTGCTGTTCAACGCGTCGAACTACCCGCGCCCTGCCGTGCCGCACATCCTCGGTGCCGACATCGGCCCTCTCCGCAACAAGGTCACCGACGCCGTCCTCGCCCTGATCCAGAACGGAGCCGACCGTGGCTGAGCCGTCCGTGCAGGTGCCAACCCGTGAGCAGATTGCGAACAGGCTCATCGAGCGACTGCGGAACAGCGGCGAGTGGCCCGTCAACGAGGTGTGGCAGCGATGGCAGAACCTGTTCACGGAGTACGACCGCGACATTGCTCTGTTCTCGCAGCCGACCCCGACCGCCGAGCCCGGCCTGACCGCGCGCCTCGCGGAGTTGCATCGGCCTGTCAACGGGCACCGCCCGCACTGCCTGTCGAACCAGCCGGGCGACGGTGCGTGCAACTGTGACATGGTCGCCCCGCCGAGCGTTGCCGACATGGTGCCGGGTACGACGTTCACTGCGGAGTTGACGAGGTATCCCGGTCGGCCGCTCCGGTTCACGCGAGACCACGGACCGTACGTGATCGTAGAGGACTTCAACTACGTGTACGCGGAAGTCGACCAGTCCACGATCCGCGACGTGCAGCCACCCAAGGAGACCTGATGGGTGCGATTCAGCGTGGTGCTGGTGAGGGTGCCTTATTCCGTGTGCCGAAGGACACGTCGCTGCCGTTGAAGTACTGGCAGGCCGTCATCGAACTGCCGTCATCGTCGGGGAAGCGGCGCCGGAAGTTCGTCCGCAACAAGAACAAGGCGACCGTGGTCGCGGAGTTGAAGCGGCTGCAGAAAGACCTCGCGGACATCGGTGACATGCCGACCGCGTCGCAGACGTTGGAGTCGTGGATCCGGTTCTGGTTCGCGCACATCCACTCGAAGAAGATCGCCCCGAAGACGATTGCGTCGTACCGGACCAGCATTGAGCAGTACATCGTGCCGGCGGTCGGGAAGACCCGACTCGACAAGCTCACCCCGCAGCACGTGCGGAAGGTAGAGGAAGCGATCCGCGACAAGGGGCTGGGCGGGTCGACGGCGCAGCAGGCGCACGCGGTCCTCCGCCTCGCCCTCCGCGACGCCGTCCGGGAAGGACGTGTCTCCCGGAACGTCGCCACGCTCGTGGACCAGCCGAAGAAGAAGAAGGTGGAGCTCCCCCGCCTCGACGTGAACGGCGGCATCCGGGTCCTCGAGGCCGTCGCCCACGAACGTCTCGGCTCACGTGTTGCGACCGCGCTCCTCGCTGGGGCCCGGCAGGGGGAGGTGCTCGGCATCGAACTGGACCGTGTCACCGATGAGCTGGACCTGTCGTGGCAGTTGAAGCGGTTCTCGTGGTCGCATGGCTGTAACCCGTCGAAGCCGTGGGAACCGCACTGTGGGGCGAAGCGTGGTGCGGAATGCCCGGAACGGCACCTGAACGCCCCCGAGGATCGGGAGTACCGGCACCTGACTGGTGGGTTGTGGTTGTCGCGGCCGAAGTCGGAGTCGGGGTGGCGGATCATCCCCCTCGTCGACCCGCTGCGGTCCATCATCGAACGGCGGGTGGAAGCAGCCCGGTTGGAACCGAACCCTCACGGACTGTTGTGGACGTCGGAACCGAAACGCGCGCCGGGCGGTGTTGAGCTCGACGGTTCCCCGATCGACCCGTCCACCGACAACGCGTACTGGCATGACGTCCTGAACCGTGCTGGCGTGCAGGATGCGCAGCTCCGCACTGCGCGGAACACGACGGTGGATCTGCTGTACGCGGCGGGGGTGGATGAGATGACGATCATCGACATCGTCGGCCACTCGACCGTGGCGATGGCGCGCCACTACCGGTCCCGGCAGAACCGTGACGTCCTCCGGGACGCACTGCAGCGGGCGTACCTGCCGTTGACGAGACCGGACCGTACGATCGAAGCCAAGGACGAAGGAGAAGCAGCATGACGACGCCAGCACCGCTCCGCTTGGACGGTGGAAGCCTGCTCAGCAAGTGGGGGTTCTCCGACGGAGACCTGATGATTGACTGGGCGTGGGACAACCTGCCCGCTGACGACGCCGAACGCGTCTCAGAGCAGCATCATGACCTGCTCATCGGTCTGGTCCAAGAGCGGCTCGTCCCTGAGCTCACTGAATGGGACGTGGAAGTCGCGGTGATGGAGACTCTCCACAACCCCATCCGAGCACGCCGGATCGATGGTGCAGAGGTGGACTGGCGCGACCCTGAGTTCTCACACCCGCTCGAGAACATCGAGGTCGTGGTCTCAGCGGAACACGTCTTGCAGAAGGTTCGGCAAGGAGAAGCAGCATGAGCGAGGCAGACCTGTACGCGTTGGCCTGGGTGGCCGTGCTGACGCTCAACATCGGAGTGGCGGGGTGGATCCTGGCCGACGCTGGACTGGACCCGGCGCGCATCCCCATCGTCGGACCGATCTTCGAACGGACCTGGAACGCGCTGACCCGCGCGATGCGCAAGCTTCTCCACATCAAGGACCACTCATGACTGACGGACCGATCGAACACACGTGCACTGACCCCACGGGCGAAGCAGACGAGACGCACGTTCTGCAGGGTAAGACGATTCCCTGCTGGTGCCCCGTCGGTCACGACCACACCCACGACGAGTACCGCTAGGCGGCGCGTCCCTGCCTGGTGTTGAACCAGACCCGCCACAGTCGTCCTGACACGCCCAACTCCGCAGCGATCCGAGCTGGGTCCTGCGTCCACCTGCACAGCTCGAGCGCCTGGTCCTCATCGATCAGGCGCTCAGCTGCGTACCGGTCCGCCTGCACCTCATGCTTCGGACGATCATCAGGATGACCAAGCGCCGCGTGTGCGATTCCGTGGGCGAGCGCTGACCGGTCGTGGACGGCGCGGAGGCGGTCCTTCACGACGATGATGTTGTGGTCGGGTAGCCACATCTCGTGCGCTGTTCGCAGCGGCCGGTGCAGGACGGTGATGCCGAGCTCTGCTGCGTGTTGGTACGGGTCGTACAAGGTCCCCCCAGTCGGTGGTTAGTCGAACTGTTCCGGCTCATCCATCTCAGGGTCGACGGTGGCCGCATGGTCCAGCTGCTCGATCTCTTCGACGGTCATGTCTTCGACGCGCTTCCGGGGCTGCAGCTGGGTCACATTGTCCGGGGCAGCCTCTGACATTCGCTCAGCACGGCTCATCGCGGCGCGGAGGAGAGCGTCGGGTTGTTCACCGATCGCTTGCGCGATCAGGGTGAGCTGGGTGGTGTCCATCTCTCGCTTGCCGGCGAACAGTCGCTGGATGGTGGTGAGCGACAGACCGGTCAGTTCGGCGACGCGGGCTTGGGAGAAGCCCTCGCGCCGTGAAGCGCCTCGGACTTCGTCCGCGAGGGCGCGCTGGAGGTGGGCGACAGCTTTCGACATACGTCCACCGTAGGGCAAAAAACGTCCACTTGGCGCGGTTTTGTGTCCGCGGGGGCTTGCACACGTCCGAACGGACACATAGGCTGTCCGTATGGACGCACAAGCCATCACCGCCAGGACCGCGAAGCGCGTTAGCTCTGCGATCACTCAGGCCGGTGTCACCCCCGCGACTGTCGCTGAAGCCACCGACATGGACCACGCGGACCTCGACGACTCCCTCCACGCCAGGAGGCCGTTCAAGGTTCTCGAACTCGTCCGTGTCGGTGGCTTCCTGCATGTCGCCCCCGACACTCTCATCGGAGCTGCAGCATGACTCTCCAGGACCACCCAACCGATGCGTTCGGCGCGCACATCGCCGAGCTCGTCGCGCAGCACATCACGCCGGCAATCAACAAGGTCATCGCGTTGATCGACGACGGGAAGCTGTCGTACTCGGTGCGAAGGCTCGCTGAGATCACCGACATCAGCAAGACCGAGCTGTACAACGCCATCAACCGTGGCGACCTCACCCCGTCGTACCCGACGAAGCACGCAGTCATCCTCCGTGACGAGGCGGTCCGTTGGCTGCTGACGCTCCCGAACGAGGAGCCGCAGTCGTGAACCGTCGGGAACGGTTCGAGAACCGCATCATCGGCGCCTTCCTCACCCTCGTCGGCTTGGTGCTCGCCATCGCAGCCGTCGGCCTCGCTTGCGGGGGTGCGCTGTGAAGACCGCTGCCGTCCTCTTGTACCTGTCGTTCGCCGCCGCACTGTTCGCGTCCGGTGTCAGCGCCACGTCGATGCTGTGGCCGGTCCTCGTGTGGGCTGTCGTGGTCCTGTTCGTCGCCGCCATCCTCCGAGTCCACGCCGTCGTGAATCGTCCGGGGGTGAACCGATGAGCCCCACCATGACCGGCTTCACCGGCCCCACGGACCTGTCCTCAGTTGACCCGCGACCCGAGTTCGTTCTCACCCATGCGGAGAAGCAGGCCGCACGCCGGCTCGTTCTCAGCACGTGCCCCGGCGATCCTGCCGATGTCCTCGGCGCCCTCTTCGGGGAAGAGGTGCACGCATGACCGACATCCAGCAGGCCCGCGACGTGCTCGCGAAGTGGCGCGATGCCTATCCTTTTATGAACCATGAAGAGGTGGCGGATGCGCTCCGCGCCGGAGAGGTCGAAAAGGGCTACCGCAACGGCTGGTACTCCGAGGACCGCCTGATCGTCGGTACCGCGGGCAACCCGGAACTGCTCGACGCGATCGACGGGTTGCTCGAAGCGGCAGAGCGCTACACGCCGGGCACGTTCCGAGTCCGAGCCGAGCGCATCGCCGCCGCGATCATCGCCGCCGACGAACGGATGAGCGCATGAGCCGCCCGTCCCGCACCGAGCTCTTGGCCCGTGCACTGCAAAAGCGAGACGCCGCACAGTACGGCCCCGTCATCAACGGTGTCCAACACCCCACATGGGACGAGATCGGCGACATGGGCCGCGACGAGTACCTGGCCGACGCCAAGTACACGGTCGCCGCTCTCGCCGTCATCGACCGCGCGCAATACGAGTACGACGCCGAAGCCGACGCGAAAGCAGAATCCCGCGCGGCCGAACACGATCACGTTTCCACCTGCGACTAGGTCGCACCCATCCCAGGGAGACACACCATGACCACCATCACGAGAAGGCCCCAGACGGCCGAAGAGCACACCGCCGAAGCACGACGCCTCCTCGGCCTCGTTCGCCGCGAAGCTCTCGAAGGCGAAGCCTGGCAGGAGTACAGCGCCAACTACGCATGTGACCCGCAGGCCGTCGCCGCAGTCGCATCCGCGCACATCGCCCTCGCGCAGCTGGAAGCACAGCGCACCGCGAACCGGATCGCCGCGTACAACGGCGACCTGCTGAAGAACCCCCACCCCGTCGGCACGCACGAACACGACGTCTGGTGGGCGAAGACCGCCGGCGACCTCACCGAACAGCTCGGGGTGCAGCGATGAGCGCCGCCGAACGCCTCTCCATGCGGATCTTCCTCGACACCGGCCCGGTCCTCGAGTTCACCTGCACCGAGTTCACGACGACGACGTCTCGTGCCACTGGAGAGCTCACTGGCTACCAGGTGGAAGGCGCGACCGGCAGCGTCCCGAAGTGGGTCGCGATCGAACACATCATCGCCATCACACGTGAGGTGTCCGCATGATCCCCGTCGGCTGGAACGGCAGCGACCCCGCCGAGTGGGCTGTCCTCCCCGGCCCCATCACCCGGTGGCTCCTCATCCGCCGCCTCCGGAAGGAGCTCCGCGCATGGTGAACCAGATCCTGCTGGACCTCGAAGAGTCCGCCTACCACTCCCGGCCCGAGCTGTCCTCCACCCAAGCACGGAAGCTCCTCGACTCTCCCGCCCGCTACAAGTGGGACCGCGACCACCCGCAACCGCCGAAGAAAGAGTTCGACCTCGGCACCGCCGTCCACTCCAAGGTCCTCGGCACCGGTGCTCCGACCGTCGCGATCCCCGAAGACCTCCTCGCGTCGAACGGCGCCGCATCCACCAAGGCTGCGAAGGAGTGGATCGAGGAACAACGAACCGCCGGCCGCACCCCGGTGAAGGCGGCGGTCGCGCAGCAGGTCGATGACATGACCGAATCGGTCCTCGCACACCCGATCGCCCGAGCCCTGTTCGAGCAGCCGGGCAACGCGGAAGCGTCCGTCTTCGCCACCGACCCGGAGACCGGTGTCGCCATGAGGGCCCGTTTCGACTTCCTTCCCGACTTCACCGCACCGTCCCCCACCGCCGTCGACCTGAAGTCATCCGCGAAGGGCGCATCCCCCGAGGACTTCGCCCGCACAGTCGCGAACTTCGGCTACCACGTCCAGGAGTGGTGGTACCTGCACCAGTACGGACTCGTCACCGGTGACTTCACCCTCCCGATGAAGTTCGTCGTCGCGGAAGTCGAACCGCCGTACCTCGTCGGCGTGTACTCCCTCGCCCCCGAGTTCGCGGAGATCGCCGCAGCGAAGGGCAGGCGCGCACTCGAGACGTACGCCGCCTGCGTCGCCTCTGACGAGTTCCCCGGCTACCCCATCAACCCCGACCCGCTGCAGCCGCCCACGTGGCTGATGTTCCAAGAAGGAGCCATCGCATGACCGCCAAGAAGCTCTACACCCCAGCTGAAGTGATCGAAGCCCGAGGACGAATCATCGACCTGACCACGGATGTGCTCATCGCCAAGGGGTACATCAACATCGCTGCGGTGCTGGCAGATGGAACTACCTACGAGGTCTGGCTCGACAGCGTGAACGAAAAGAAGATCCAGTCGATCAAGGCAATCCGGAGCGTCACCAGCATGGGGCTTGGGGAAGCTAAGGCAGTTGCTGACACGGCCCCGAGCATCGTTCTCCGCGGCATCGACCAGAACCGGGCTCGTGACGCAATCCGTGTCCTGCGTGAGCATGGGGCGTCGGTCTCGCTCCGACGGGTGGACGCATGACGCTCGCAACCAGGAAGCCCACCGGTAAGCCATCATGGCCGTTGCTCCTCGCCGCCGGCGGGGAAGGCGCAGGGAAGTCGTTCCTAGCCGCCCAGGCATCCGCATCCGAGCTCGTCGGACGCACCCTCTGGGTCGGACACGGTGAGCAAGATCCAGACGAGTACGCGCTCATCCCCGGCGCCGACTTCGACATCGTCGAGTACGACGGAACCATCACCGGCCTGCGGAAGATCATCCACGAAGCCGCAGCCGAACCGAAGGGCGACAAGCCGACCCTGATCGTTGTCGACTCCGGCACGAAGGTGTGGGAAACGATCAGCGAGAACGCGCAGGTCGACGCGAACCAGCGCGCAGCACGCAAGGGCAACCGGGGCGGTGACGCCACGATCGGGGTCGACATCTGGAACAAGCACAAGACCCACTGGCGGGACATCATCGACACCCTCCGCCTCCACGACGGACCCGTCATCATCACCGCCCGGTACGAGGAAGTCGCCGAGATCGTCAAGGGCAAGCCCACCGGCGACAAGGTGTGGAAGGTGAAGGCCGAGAAGGGCCTCCCCTACGACGTTGACGCCGTCGTGCACATGCCCGTCCGCGGCCAGTACACCCTCTCGAAGGTGCGTTCAGTCCGTCTGCAGCTCAACGAGCCGAAGGACTGGCCGAACTTCACGATGGACGCGTTCTGGCGGGCCCTCGGCCTCGCCGACGTCGAGACAGGCCGATCCGCCTACGCCACCCCCGTCGTGGAGGAGACGCAGGAACCCGACGAGTCCGGCCGCGACTGGCTCGCCGAGCTCAACGACGCGCAGGGAAACAAGGACGCGATCGCAGCCCTCGGCGCTGCAGCGAAAGCCGCACACGCGTCCGACAACGTCCTCACCGTCATCCGCTCCGCGTACCGCGACGCTTGACCTGAACCGGGGCGGCAGATGCGCCAACATCCGCCGCCCCTCCACCCTCGCAACCCCTCCATCCCAGGAAGAGAGACCAGCGTGTTCGACAACTCTGGCACGTACCGGATCCTGAAGCTCACGATCCCCGGCCAACCCATCCCGAAGGGCAGGCCCCGCTTCGGCAGGGGCCGCACCTTCACCGACTCGCGCACCGTGTCCGCGGAATCCGCGATTGCTGCGGAGTTCCACCGCACCTTCGGGGTCCGCCACACCATCGAGACCCCCGTCGCCGGGAAGCTCAACGTCCGTCTGCGGTTCTTCCGCAACGACAACCGACGAGTCGACGCTGACAACCTCGGGAAGCTGTGTCTCGACGCCCTCAACGGCCTCGCCTGGGCTGACGACTCCCAGATCGTCTCGCTCATCATCAGCAAGCACCACGACGCCGACAACCCCCGCACCGAGATCGACGTCTTCACCGCGGGAGGTGCCCGATGAGCGACTTCGACGTCCCAGTCCTCGTCCACATCCCCCGCCAACGCTTCAAGACCCTCAACCGGGAAGCCACCAAGCAGGGCGCCGAAGTGTCGACCCTCATCCGGGCTCTCGTCATCAAGGTGATCCCGGAAGCGCCCGCTGTTGCAACCGTCCAGGTGACCCGCGAGGAACGCGACGCACTCATCCGCCGCCGCAACAGTGAAGGCGCAACCGACGGGGAGATCGCACGCGAACTCGGGCAGTCACGTGGAGCCATCGGAGCGCGCCGCGCACGCATGGGCATCCCCGCCGCACGCGCTGTCGGCGGTCAGCCTCTCGTGAAGGAGACGGACGCATGAGCAGCATCGAACCGGGCACGTGGATGGAGTCGAAGACCACCCCCGGCGCGTACCTCGAGGTCCTCGCTGTCACCGACGACGGGGGCGTCACCGTCCGCTGCGACGGGAAGACCACCAACACGACGAAGCAGTACCTCCGCGCCACGTGGATCCCGATGGGAGACGACTCGTGAGCCGCCGGCCAGCAGGTCTCACCCGCAACGTGCGGGAGACAGTCCTCGAACGTGACCGGTACCAGTGCTTCCGGTGCGGCCGATCGATCCTCACCGGGGCGTACAGCATCCACCACCGCCGCCCGCGGGGCATGGGTGGCACGTCCGCCGTGTCCGCGAACCTCGCCGCGAACGCTGTCACCCTCTGCGGCACAGGGACGGCCGGGTGCCACGGCTGGACCGAAGCGCACCGACGGGACGCGTTCCGGCTCGGGCTGCTCATGCCGCAAGGAACCGACCCCGCAGCAGTCCCGATCCTTCACCACCGTGCCGGCTGGGTGAACCTCGACGAGCTCGGCGGGCAAGCACAAGCCGACAGGTTCGCAGTCGTCGACTGGGAAGCGAGATGGGCATGAACGGCAGGCAGCAGGCCGCGGTCACGCACCTGCACATGGTCGGCCGGGACGTGCACCGGTTCGTGGTCCTCGCACGTGAGCACCGACTCCCCGAAGAGGACATCAAGCAAGCCATCGCAGACGGCGTCGCGATGGCAGAGAAGGAGGTGAGTAACCATGCCACGTGATCGCGCCAACCTGCGAACAGACCTCTGGGGCGATTCGTCATGGAGAGAACTCACCCACGGGGCGCAATGGCTGTACCAGCACATCCTGACGACCCCCACGCTCAACGCGTGTGGTGTGGCCGACTGGCGGACGGTGCGCATCGCAGCGATGAGTTCTGACGTCACACCGGCGCTCGTGGAGGAATGGGCTGTTGAGCTAGAGTCCGCGCACTTCATGGTCGTGGACCGAGAAACGGAAGAAGCGCTCATCCGCTCGTTCTTCCGACACGACGGAATCCTGCTGCAGCCGAACCCGATGAAGGGGGCGATCCGGCAGTTCGCCGGTATCGCATCCGGGCGGCTTCGTGGGGTCATCTCCCACGAGCTGAACCGGCTGCAGCGGGAGAACCCGGACGGTTTCAGCAAGGTCGGCACGGGTGTGAACGTGTGGGAGCTGCCCGGGATGCGGACACTGCTCGGAACCCCTCAGATCAACGTGAAGAAGGCATCCGATTACCCATCGGCCATCCCATCAGATGACCCTTCGGTTAGCCCTTCGGTTGAGGGTAAAGCGAACCCTTCAACGAACCCTTCCGGAAACCCTTCCGACACCTCTACCTCTACCTACTCCTCTAACGAGGAGAGTCCGCGCAAGCGCGGCACCCGGATCCCTGATGACTTCACCGTGAACCAGGACATGGTCGCGTGGGCTCTCGAGCACGCACCTGCAGTCGACGGACGCCGTGCGACGGACATGTTCGTGAACCACTGGCAGGCAGCTTCGGGGCGCACCGCCACAAAGCTCGACTGGGTCAAGGCGTGGAAGAACTGGCTGCTGTCCGACCAGCAGCGCGCCGAGGAGCGCGGATGGAAGCCATCTGAGACGAAAAACCGGAGGACGTTCAATGACGACGACGAATGAGACGGTCGACTTCGCGGAACTCGCAGTGCTCGGCGCTGTGGTCGCGACGGGAGGCCGGGCGCTGGACGACATCGGCCTGCAGGGCACCGACTTCAGCCAGGTCCAGTACGCGCGGGTCTTCGACACGATGCGGACGATGCACGCGAACGGTCAGCACATCGACACGGTGACCCTGCTGCAGGCGCTGCCCAACGATGACGTGTTCCTGCTGACCCTGTCGGACCACACGCCGTTCGCAGCAGCGGTGCAGTCGTACGCGGAGATCGTCGCCGTGCACGGCATGCAGCGTCGGCTGCTGTCCGCCACTGATGCCATCCGCGGCATCGGTCTGGTGGACATGAGCGCGTCGGACATGGCGGACCGTGCGCGGCAGATCATCGACGAGGTCGCCGGCACGGAAGGGTCACGGGTGCGGTTCGTTCGGGACATCCTTCCCGGCGTCATCGCACGGATGAACGAGACGACCACGTTCGTTCCGTCGCCTTGGCCGACACTCGACAAGGCGATCGGCGGGTTCCGTCCCGGCGCCGTGTACGTCGTCGCCGCACGGCCGGGCATGGGGAAGACCGTCATCGCCGCGCAGATCGCCGCTCAACTCGCCGAGCAGGGCATGGTCGCGTTCTCCTCGCTCGAGATGTCCGAAGACGAACTCGTCGCCAGGCTCATCAGCGAACGGCTCGCCATCCACGTGGGGCACATCAAGAACAACAAGATGCGTCCCGACGAGTGGGAGAAGCTCACCGCGAACCGGGCACGCCTCGACGAACTGAACATCGCGATCGACGACCGGTCGAACATCTCCGCAGCCGACGTCCGAGCGCACGCCCGTTCAGTGTCACGGCACGGGAAGCTCGCCGCGGTCGTCGTCGACTACCTGCAGCTGATGACGTCTCGGTCGAAGCAGGACCGGCACCTGCAGGTAGCGGAGTTCTCCCGCCAGTTGAAGATCCTCGCGAAAGACATGCACGTCCCAGTCATCGCCTTGTCGCAGCTGAACCGACAGTCGGAATCCCGCGCCGACAACATCCCGAAGCTGTCCGACCTCCGCGAGTCCGGCGCCATCGAGCAGGACGCAGACGTCGTCATGCTCCTCCGCCGCGAGGGCGGCGACGGTGTCAGCGAAGAGCTCGTCATCGACGTCGCGAAGAACCGCCACGGCACGACCGGTGACGTCCGCCTGTCGTGGGAAGGCACCTTCTCCCGAGCCGTGGAGTGGGCCTCATGACCAACAACCAGAACCCACCCGAAAGGAACCATCCATGACCACTCAGCAGACCGTCCGTGTCTACTCGAAGCCCGCCTGCGTGCAGTGCCGGCTGACCGACAAGTGGCTGACGGACCACAAGGTGCCGTACATCCACGACTCCGCGGAAGACGAAGGGGTGATCGCTGCAGCCCGTGAGCTGGGCATCGCAGCGGCGCCGATCGTCGTCGTGCAGACCCCCGACCCGACCAGCCCGTCCGGCTTCGGAGATGAGGTGTGGGGCGGCTTTCAGCCGGCCCTCCTCGCGAAGCACATCAACACCGAGGAGTTCGCAGCATGAGCAAGGCAACGATGACCGTTGAGGGTTGGGCTGTTGAGCCCCGCCAGAACCAGACCCAGACCGGGAAGAAGGTCCTGTCGATCCGGGTGGCGCACTCCTGGTCGAAGAAGCTCGAGACCGGCGGGTACGAGAACGTCGGCCAGGTGACGTGGGCGGAAGCGACGTTCTGGGACCAGGACGCCGAGTACTACGCCCGCCGGGTGCAGAAGGGCACGTACGTGACCATCACCGGCGACCCGGAGGTGCAGCTGTACGAGGGCAAGAACGGGGCCGGCGCGACGGTGGTCCTCCGGAACCCGAGCATCGGGATCGACGACCGCCGGTCGAAGACGGGTCAGCAGGGGGGGCAGCAGCAGAGCTCGCAGCAGTCGAACGACGTCTGGTCCGCCCCGTCCGACGGCTACAACGACGAAACGCCGTTCTGATGCAGGTGACCATCGAGATCAAGGTCGACATCCCAGACGAGGTTGCGCACATGGAAGACGACGGATTCGGGCAGCCGAGCCGTCGCATCGCGAGGAAGGTCATGGCGTTCCTGAGGACCGACCCCCGCTACTTCAGCGTGACCAACGGCTCAGTAGTCGACGTGGCCATCCCCGAGATCATGTCTCGCGGCTTGCACTACGGAGACACCAAGTGACTGATCTCCTCGATGTGGTGGACGTCCTCACGAAGCCGTCTACCGAGCACATCACGCAGACAGCGGATGACGGCACGTACGTCGGCATCCACTCCGTGCAGCACCCCAGCCTGCTGGATCAGCTGTACGCGTCGATCACCCCGTCCGCAGGCAACGACGGCGGGTCGAAGTCCGTCGCCGCACGGGAACGGAACATGGTGAAGTCCGAAGCGTTGGCCGAGTGGCAACGCATCTCTGCGGCGGTCCGAGGCTGGTGTGACGTCCTCGGCGGGGCGTGGGTGAAGGACGACGTGTCCGGTTCCCTCCGAAGGTGGTACGTGGCGTTCAACGGCCGCAACAACGACCCCGACGTCATCACCTGGTACCACGACGAACTCCGCCGGTGGGTGCGGAGCATCCGCAGCCAACTCGAACCACCGAAACGGCTCGAGATCCGCACCCGATGCCCCGTCTGCCTGTCCGAGTTCTGGACCGACCAGCAGGGCGAGACCTTCAGGTGGCCGATCATCGTCGAGTACCGCAAGGTCGACGACCAACCCATCAGGCCCAGGGCAACCTGCAGGGCCTGCCCGGAGATCATCGGATCCGCGACGGAGTGGGTCGGGTTCGAAGCGGTCGCGGAACTCGGCGACGAGATCATCGAGAAAGCCGAACAGCTCACCCCGTAGAAACTGGACGACACGCGGGCAGAACCATGCCCTGAAACACGTCCGAACGGACATGTTTTGTGGCATAATTGCAAGTACGTCGGACCAGTGTGTCCAGAGAAGCCCCGATGGTCACCGGTCGGGGCTTCTCCCATGATCGCTCCTGGGATGGGGCTGTCGGAGCCACTTCGGGTTGGCTCCGACGATGGTGGTAGTCCACCCGCGGGGACACATCCGCGACAACAAGACGCCTACGGATCCGGGCTGTGACCGACGGCGCGGCGAGCGTCGTTGAGCGGACTACACATCGTGCCCATTCGTGGGCGCGCGCCTTTGCCGGTCGGTCAGCCGGCTCCTTCCGCACTCGCCACTAACACTTCCTCGTCACCCGCAGATCAATGATCGCCATCGCGCTGCGTCGAGTCACGAGGACCCCTTAGGCCGAGACCCCCGAGGCAACCCGCGCTGGCATGCGGAACCCGGACGGGTCGGCCAACCACCACCGAGGAGGCGAACGTGCCTGAGCCCATCAAGGAGACCGTCTTCACCGTCGCTCGCGGCGGGAAGGCGATCAGCTCGTACGTCGTCGACCAGGCCGAAGCGGTCAACGAACTCCACCGCATCGAGTCGAACATGCGGGCCGCGATGCTTGAACCCGACGTGACCCTCGCCACGGTGGTCAAGACCACCACGTACGGCGACCCGGAACCGGTGAAGGCGTGACCGCGGGCGACCTCAGCCTCGGCGAGTACCGGTCCGCGAAGCTCAACCTCCTCGCCGGCATCGAGAAACAGCTGACCCTCATCGCCCAGAACACCGCCCACGCGGACGTGCACCTCAGCGAAGAGGAAGTCGCCAACGCCTGGGAAGCACGCGGCCTCCGCATGTACGGCGACGAAGTTGTGGAAACCATCCGCGACCTCGGCATCACCGTCGACTGACGGGGTACGGATCTACTCGGATCCAGCCGCTGACACCAAACCAACGCTCCGAAATGGGGTACATCGTGAGTATGGGACGTCGACAGCGCAAGACCGGCGCCGAATGGGACGCGTACAGCCGCTGGGGACGCAAGTACCTCTGCTACCTCCAACGAGCAGGCGCACGGTCCAGCATCAAGCGGATGACCCGCCGCCGCGAACGACACGAAGCACGCCATGCGATCCGCGAGTCAGCCACCTGACGACATCAGCAGCCACCGGGTGCGCAGTAACCGGTGGCCCGTGCCGCTCACCCCGCACCCGCAGACAGTCGCCGAGATCAATGACGCGATGGACGACGTCGTAGAGGACAGGGACTGATGCCCACCCGCGCACCCATGCGCTGCTCAGCCCTCGACTGCGACGAACTCGCCACCAACCGTGGGCGCTGTGCCGAACACCAACGCAAGCGCAAGAGCGGCGCACACCGCGTCATCCCAGGCGACGGACGCAACACCGCACGATGGCGGACAGAGTCCACCCAGTACCTCCGCACCAACCCACGGTGCCGAGTGTGCGACGGACCAGCCACTGTGGTTGACCACATCCTCGAGCTTGCTGACGGCGGAGCCATGTGGGGCCACAGCAACTGGCAGCCCCTCTGCAACCCACACCACGACCACAAGACACGACAAGCAGCCCTCAAACGAGCCCAACGCCTCACCACCCTGAGACACCAGAACCGCAACACCGAAACCCTCGCCTCCCAACTCTGGAACCAACTGCCGTAGCGGGCGCAGCCACCTGACAGTGAGCTACAACACGCGCAGTCCAGACGACGGAGTGACCGAGAGACGGTGAGCGAGGTGTCTACCCGGGGGTAGGGGCGTCAACATCACAGCGAATCCGCGGATAAGAGCGCCCGCCGGTGGCCTCGTGTTTCGCGTCTCACTACGGCTACTAGGGGGTCCTGATGCCTCGTGCTGCGAAGCCGGCTGCTCTCAGGCTCGTTGAGGGCCGCGGGAACGGTCGTGACAGTGGTGGCCGGAAGGTGGTGGATGCTCCGGCGTTCAAGCGTGTGCCTCCGTCGGCTCCTGAGTGGTTGTCGGATGAGGCGGTCGCTGAGTGGAACCGTGTGGTTCCGGAGCTCACGCGGTTGGACATCGTGAAGGCGGAGGATCGGGCGGTTCTGGCGACGTACTGCGAGACGTGGTCGGAGTTCAAGGAGGCGACGCTCGCTCTGCAGGAGCACGGGTCGTTGACGATCGAGGCGAAGCAGGGTGAGATCCCGCATCCGGCGGTTGCGATCCGGCGGAGCGCGGGGCATCGGCTGCAGCTGCTGGCACGGGAGTTTGGACTGACGCCGAGCTCGGAGCAGAGCTTGGCGAAGGAGTCCGACGATGGGGAAGACGACAACCCGTTCTGACGTCCTGGCCGAGGCAGACCTTGAGCGGTTGAAGCTGTCTCCGGAGGTCGCCTGGTACTTGCGGGATCGTGGCTACCCGCTGCCGGAGATCCCGCCGAAGTTCAAGACCCCGGAACCGCGTGAAGTTGAGGGTGCCCAGTTCGACCCGGAGCGGGTTGATCGGGTGCTGAAGACGTTCCACTTGCTGCGGCACACGCAGGGGAAGTGGGCGGGGAAGCCGCTGGACCCTGACCCGTGGCAGATCGCGTACGTGATCGCTCCGGTGTTCGGGTGGGTGCAGTGGGATGAGGATGCTCTCGCGATGGTTCGGATCATCCGTGACGTGATGGTCGATGTTCCCCGCAAGAACGGGAAGTCGACTCTTGCGGGTGGTATCGCCGTGTACATGACTGGCGCCGACGGTGAGTCTGGTGGGCAGGTTGTGACGGCCGCTTCGACGGAGCGTCAGGCGGGGTTTGTGTTCGGGCCGATCAAGCAGCTGGTGGAGAAGACGCCGGCGCTTGCTGGTCGGTTCAAGGCGCATCAGAAGCGGATCGTGCACCCGAAGTCGGGGTCGTACATCGAGGTCATCTCGTCTGCGGCTGATGCGCAGCACGGTGCGAACCTGCACTGTTTCATCGTCGATGAGCTCCACGTTCACAAGACGCCGGACCTGGTGCGGACGCTCGAGACTGGTCGTGGTTCGCGTACGCAGCCGTTGGGCATCCGGATCACGACGCCGGACGCGTCGAAGTCGGGGACGATCTACGACGAGACGCGGCTGTACGTCGAGAAGCTGGCTGCGGGGACGATCAAGGATCACTCCTGGTACGGCGCCATCTGGGGTGCCGACGAGGCGGATGATCCGTTCGCTTCGGAGACGCAGCGGAAGGCGAACCCGGGGTACGGGATCAGCCCGTCGCGGAAGTACCTCGATGCGGCGGCGCTGAAGGCGAAGAACTCCCCCGCGGAGCTCGGCGACTACCTGCGGCTGCACCTCGGGATCCGGACCAAGCAGGAGGCCCGCTTCCTCACCCTCGACTCGTGGGATCGGAACGCCGGCACGGTGGACGAGGCGACGCTTGCTGGGCGGAAGGCGTTCGGCGGTTGGGACCTCGCGTCCGCTTCGGACCTCACCGCGTGGGTGCTGCTGTTCCCGGATGGGAATGGGTACGACGTCCTCGCCCGGTTCTGGATCCCCGAGGGGGCCCTGGATGCGTTGAACAAGCGCACCGCAGGCAATGCTTCGGCGTGGGTTCGGGAGGGTCATCTGCGGACCACCCCAGGGAATGTCACCGACTACGCGTTCGTGCAGGCGCAGATCCAAGCGGACCTGGACCGGTTCGATGTCGTGTCGATCGGGTTCGACCCGTGGAACTCGACGCAGATGGTCAACAGCTTGCAGGACTCCGGCGTGAAGAACTTGGTGCGCGTGTATCAGGACTTCCGGCGCCTGTCGCCTCCGTTGAAGGAGCTGCAGCGTCTGCTGCTGACTGGCAGCGAGGAGAAGCCGCTGTTCCGGACGGGTGGGAACCCGGTGCTGCGGTGGAACGTCGACAACCTGTCGGTGGACATCGACGCGAACGGGAACGTGAAGCCGAACAAGGCGCACTCGATGGACAAGATCGATGGTGTCGCTGCGACGGTGAACGCCCTGTCGGAGGCGTTGGTCACGAAGCCGAAGAAGAAGAACCCGTACAACGATCCGGACGCGAGCGTGTTCGGCACCTCGGAGGTGGCGTGATGACTCGTGCAGCTGTCGTGATCCTCCTCGAGATCCTCGGGGTTCTGCTCGTCACCGCCGGTGTCGCGGCCGTGTACTGGCCGGCGGCGCTCGTCGTTGCCGGTGTGGCCCTGCTGCTGATCGCTTGGAGGATGACGTGAGCCTGTTCTTCAAGAGCTCGTCGGACCAGTCGAACGGGCAGATCCTCGCGGAGTTCCCGTCACTGTCGACGCCGTGGCGGTACGACGGCCGGTCGATCGTCGCTGACCCCGGTTTGCCGCTGACGGATTACGCGCAGTCGGCGTACTCGATATGGCAGTCGCAGCCATCAGTGCGGAAGGTCGTCGACTTCATCGCGACGAAGATCGCATCGACTCCGATGAAGGTGTACCGCCGTGATGGAGACACTGACCGGAAGCGGGTCACGGACGGTCCGCTTGCGGAGCTGATCCGGGAGCCGCAGAAGCACCTGACGCAGTACCGGTTCTGGCACACGCTGCTGTGCGACTTCCTGGTCTACGACCGGTTCATGGCGCAGCTGGTGCCGTCCGCGGATTCGCGGGCTGGGGTTGTGCTGCAGCACTGGCCGGCGCAGTCGTGGCGGTTCACGTTCACGGGGACGTCGCTGGTGGACGGGGTCGACCTGTACGTCGGTGAGGGCAAGCCGAAGCACATCAACCTCGACGGTCTGTTCTTCGACCGCGGGTACGGGTCCGGGAACGGCACTCCCCCGATCGAAACGCTGCGGCACATCCTCGACGAGTACACGGAGTCGGTGAAGTACCGGCGGTCGATCTGGAAGAAGGGCGCGCGGTTCCCGGCTGTCGTGACCCAGCAGCCTGTCGACGGTGTCGAATCCCTCGACGGTTCGGCGATGCGTCGCCTCGAGGCGGAGATGTCGAACTGGTCCGACGGTGGCGGCAGTGAGGGCAAGATGCCTGTCCTGCCGATCGGTGCGGACGTCAAGAAGGTCGACATCTTCTCGCCGAAGGACATGCAGGAAGTCGAGGGGCGCACCCTCACCGACATCGAGGTTGCTTCGGCGTACCACATCCCTCCGGAGATGATCGGTTCGCGGCAGGGGAACTACTCCAACATGGAGGCGTTCCGGCAGTCGCTGTACCGCGACGCTCTGGGCCCGCACTTCGTGCAGTTCGAGCAGGCGTTCAACGCGCACATCACTCCTCTCCTCAACGGCGGCGACGAGTCGTTGTACGTCGAGTTCGACCTGGGCGCGAAGCTGCGTGGGTCGTTTGAGGAGTCCGCGGCGATCATGTCGACCGCGACTGGTGGTCCGTGGCTGACGATCAACGAGGCACGGGCGATGGACAACCGGCCCGCGATCGACGGTGGCGACGACATCATCACGCCGCTGAACGTGGTGCGTGGTGGTGGCCCGCAGGCGTCCCCTGGGGATGCGACGCCGGAGGTTGCGAAGGCGTACGACCTGCTGCGCAGTAAGGGGCTGGACCCGAAGCAGGCGATGGAAGTGCTCTGGGCGACTGGGCAGTTGGAGGCAAGCGCATGAAGACGAAGAGCTTCAACGCCAACGTGAAAGCCGTCGGCACGGCTGATGGTCTCGGCGACGGTCAGTTCACGGCACTCGTCGCGGTGTTCGGCAACAAGGACCACGGCGGCGACGTCATCGTCCCTGGCGCGTTCGCCGAGTCGCTGCGCGACTGGGCGGCTTCTGGTGACGCGATCCCCGCGATCTGGTCGCATCAGTGGTCGGATCCGTTCGCGCACATCGGGTGGAGCCTGTCGGCCGCTGAGACCGCGGACGGGCTCCTCGTGACTGCGCAGCTGGACCTCGAGAACCCGACGGCGCTGCAGACGTACAAGCTGCTGAAGCAGCGTCGGGTGAAGGAGTTCTCCTTCGGGTACGACGTCGTCGATGGTGGCTACGTCACCCAGGATGAGGACGAGTTCTTCGAGCTCCGGAAGCTGAACCTGATCGAGTTCGGGCCCACGCTGAAGGGCATGAACCCGGACACGCAGCTGCTCGGCACGAAGTCCGACGAGGACATCCGCCGCATCGTGCGTGAGGAACTCGCTGCCGACCCTCGGGAGGTGGAGCCGACGCCGAACGTCGAGGTTCCGCCCGACCCGACTGAATCTTCCGGCGCCCCGCCGGAAAGCTCACCTCCCCAGGATGGGGAACCGTCAGGCCCGTCGAAATCGGCGGGCCTTACTCATGCCCAAGTGGCGGCCTGGGCGACCGCAGCAGAACTGATCCTGATGGAGGAACGATGAAGACGCTCCGAGAGAAGCTCGCGGCCGTCCTGGCCGAAGCGAAGAGCATCGCCGACCTGGCGAAGTCCGAGGACCGTGAGTTCACGGCGGACGAGATCACCAAGATCGGTGAGCTGAAGTCGCAGGCCGACGAGCTCACCGTCCAGGTGAAGGCCGCGGACGACGCGCAGTCGAACATGAAGACGCTCCTCGCGTCGACGTCGCCGGCGAAGTCCGACGACGAGCCGGAGCCGGCCGACGAGCAGCCCGATGGCTTCAAGTCGTTCGGTGAGGCGTACACGGAGTCGGCGCCGTACCAGCAGCTCATCAAGTCGAACCCGGGCGGGTTTGGCGAGGGGTCACTGATCCAGCTGCCCAAGGTCACCGTCGGCGCGAAGGGTCGCGGGCTGAAGGCCGACCCGAACCCGCTGTCCGTCTCCGTGGGGCGCCTGCAGCCGACTCGTCTGCCGCAGGTCGACCTGACGTACCAGCGTCCCTTGACGCTGCTCGACCTGATCTCGACTGGGTCGATCACCGGCAACAGCTTCGACTACGTGCAGATCACGTCGGTGCTCCGCAACGCGGGCATCGTCAAGGATGAGATCCTGCCGACGGACCCCGCGTCTGCTCTGAAGCCTCTGTCCGACCTGTCGACGGCGATCGCCACCGGCAAGGTGTTCACCTACGCCGACGGCTACACCGTCACGAACGAGCTCCTCGCCGACGCGGGAGCGTTCGCGTCGTACCTGAACGGGCAGCTCGCGTACAACATCCGGGCTGTGATCGAGAACTACCTCCTCAACGGGACGGGCGCTGCAGGCCAGCCCACGGGCATCCTGAACACCACCGGCATCCAGCAGATCGCCGCTGCTGGCACCGACCCGGTCAAGATCCCCGTGTCGATCCGCAAGGCGCTCACCGCCCTCGACGAGGTCGGAGCACAGGTCACCGGCATCGTCCTCAACCCGGCCGACGCTGAGGTGCTGGATCTCATGCAGGACGGGAACCAGCGCTTCTACGGCAACGGTCCGTTCGGTGCTGGTCCCCGCACTCTGTGGGGCCGTCCGTACGTGACCGCGCAGGCGATCCCGGAGGGCACCGCTCTCGTCGGTGACCTGTCGACGATCAACGTCCTCGAGCGTGAGGCGCTGTCCGTGGTCGCGTTCAACCAGCACGCCGACTACGCACGACGCAACCTCGTGTACGTGCGTGCGGAGCTGCGTGCTGCGCAGGTCATCTACAAGCCGGCGCACCTCGCCCTCGTCGAGCTCGGCACGGTGGCGGCCGGCTGATGACGGACGGGATGGTCGTCATCAACGGGATCAGGTACCGGATCGAGGACGCGAACCGTCTCGGTCTGGTGCACAACAAGGCACGCGGTGTGGAGGAGGCAGGACGTGACTCTGCAGGAGACGACGCTGCCCCCGCTGGCCGATCCAGCCGACCTCGGGGCAAGGCTCGGCAAACCGGAGAGTGACCGTGGGATCGCTCTGGCGCTGCAGATGGCGTCGGAACGGTTCCGCGGTCAGACCCGCAACCCCATCAGCCTCGTCGAGGACGACACGATCGTCCTCGACGGGGCTGGGGCCCGGGTGCTTCGGCTCCCAGTGTGGCCTGTCCGTTCAGTCACGAGTCTGACGGTGGCGGGGCAGACAGTCCTCGACCCTGAGTGGTCTGAGGCTGGGCTGCTCCGCCTCCCGTCCCGGTTCCCCGACGTGTGGCGGTCGATCGAGGTCGTGTACACGCACGGTTTCGATGTGATCCCGGGTGATGTGCAGGAAGTGGTCTTGGACCAGGCGGCGTCGATCTCCGAGGCGTCGCCGTGGCTGTCGCAGTTCACGTCGGGTCAGGAGCAGGTCGCGATGGCTGCCGCTGCGACGGTCGGCACGACGTCGCAGTGGGCTCGTGCGGTCGCCCGGTACCGCATCGGCGGTGACCACTGGTGATCCTCTCGAACATGCTGCACCGGGACACGTTGACGGTGCAGCGCACCACCGAGGGTGTACCGGACGAGGACGGTGTCCCCACGGAGGCTGTCGTCGACGAGGTCATCGGGGGCTGCAACGTGCAGCCGGTCGGAACGAAGGAATCCCTCGGGCAGAACGACATCGTCACCTCACGGTGGATGGTGTCGACCCGTGAACCGCAGGACTGGATCCAGGCCGCGGACACGGTCATCTGGCGCGGCGCGACGTACTACGTCGATGGCCGGCCGCAGACGTACTGGAACGTGCTCCCGCACACGGAGTTCGTGATCACCGAGACGAAGGGCTGACGGATGTCGGACAAGATCAGCGTGAACGGCAACGAGTACCGGCTCGAGGACGCGGTGCGTCTGGGGCTGGTGGAGCCGAAGCACACTCCTGCGGTGGACACGGTTCCTTCGGAGTCGTGGACGGTCGCGGAGATCGAGGCGTGGGCTGACGCTCATGGCATCGACCTGTCGGGGGCGAAGACGAAGCCGGAGAAGCTGGCGGTCATCGCGGACTTCGAGTACGCGGCACCGCCGGTCGGCTGATGCCGAAGGTCGTCATCGGCCGGGGGATCATCGATCAGGCGGTCCGGAATCCTGCGGTGCGGAAGGCGATGCGGGACAAGGCGGACCGGATCTTGCCCCGAGCTCAGCGGCTGGCGTACTCGGCTGGTGCGAAGCAGTTCGGTGATTCGCTCCGCGTGGAGGAGGGCACCCGTCCTGGCACGAAAGCGAACGGCGGGTACAAGCGTCCGTTCGCTCGGGTGATCGCGACGTCTGCTGATGCGACCCAGGTTGAGCACGGCGACGTGGGTGTGTCGAAGCAGGCGATCCTGCGGAGAGCGATGGGCGCATGAACGTGTACGGGGTATGGCCCAACGTCGAGAAGGTGCTCCTCGCCTACTTGAAGCAGGAGACGGGTGCTGCGACGTATACGGAGACCCCTTCGAACCTCGAGACCGTCGTCCCGTGCATCGTCGTGGAGCGGATCCCTGGTGGGTTCGGCCGCGACTACGAGAAGACGTTCCACGTCGATCTGACGGTGTTCGCGAAGTCCCGCGGCGCCGTGTGGGACCTCGTCCAGAAGGTCGAAGTCGCGATGGTCCGCTGCAACCTCTTCGACGAGGTCCGCGAGTCGGACTCGTTCGGGAACGTCGCGTACTCGAACACGGCGCTGCGTCGAGCTGTCGGCACGTACGAGCTCGACGCGCGCCCCCAGTAGCCGCTCACCAACACTCATCATCCATTCAGCCGTCCGCACGTCGGGCGGCTTTGTCGTTCAAGGAGAACGCATGCCTGACGTGGTCGACCAGATGGTCAACGACAACCGCAACGTCCACAAGTGGCGCAGGGTCATCCTCGCCCTCGCCGACTACGGCACCGAGGTGCCGGAAGCCTTCTTCGGGACGGACGGGCTGCCGATCGCGCTGCCCGCCGGGTACAAGAACATGGGCTACATCACTACGGATGGCATCAGCCACTCGTACGACGTGTCCAACGACGACACCGAGATGCTGCAGGACCAGGAGCCGGTCCGGTCCGACGTCACCAGCCGCGGTCACACCTTCCAGGTGGCGTTCGGTGAGACGAACGGGTGGACGAAGGGCCTCGCGTACGGCAAGCCGGTGTCGGAGTGGCCGTCGGACAAGAACGCGGCGTGGATCTACGACGAGGACCCCGACTCGGGTGACTCGTACTACCGGGCCCTCACGCTCGCGCAGGACGGTGTCGGCCCCAGCGCCGTGTACCGCATCGAGGCGGCGTACCGGATCAAGGTCACCGACATGGACGACCGAGCCATCAACAAGTCCGACGTCGAGGAAGTGAACCGGACGTTCACGATCTACCGCGACCCGGTGATCGGGAAGTCGTACACGGAGGCGCAGACCGCAGCGGCGGGCGTCGTCGTCTCCGGCGGCTGACCCTCCCCCAAGACCAGGTGGCGGCGTCGTTTGGTGAGCTGCGCCGCCGCCACCTGTTACCCCTGCTCACGAGCTCACCAAGCTCACTAGGAGACCAGCATGACCAGCCAGGCTGACAAGAACCGTCGCACGTCGTACACGATCGCTCAGGCCCGCAAGAAGGTCGAGGAGTCCGTCGGCGGTGACCGCATCGAGATCTTCGTCGAAGAGGGCGGCGACCCGTTCTACATCCCGCACCCCTACTTCTACGACAAGGCCACGAAGAAGGCTCTGAAGGCGGCGGCCGAGGAGTCCGAGAAGAGCGATGAGGACGACGATTCCGCGCAGAGCCGGATCCTTCTCGGCGAGCAGTACGACCGGTACGTCGCCGCTGGCGGCACTGATGAGGGCATCAACTTCGTCATGATCGCTGTCGGTCAGGACCTGAAGGACTCGCAGGGAAACTGACGGGGGTAGACCTCGACGAGTTCGACCTCGAGCTCGCGGACCTGCCAGCGACGCACCCCGTCGCCGTGCAGGTCCGCGCTGAGGCGATGCTGCAGCTCCTCGGAGACCACCAGGGCCCCGGGGATGCTGCACTGCAGTCCACGTACGCGCCGCGGGATCCGCTGGCGGAGTACCTGCAGGGGCGCATCAGCACCCGGCAGCTGCGGGTCCTCGTCGAAGGTTTACCCACCGATTCAGCGTTTCACCGTGCCCATCGGGACACGGACTGGCGGGATTCCGACTGGATCAACCGGGATTCGAACTCGATCCTTCGGGTCCTGCTCTACACGGTGCAGTCGGCGCTGTCGAAGTCGCCGGTGCCGAAGCCGGACCTGTTGCCGGCACCGGTCGTCGCGCCGTCCGAAGAGGACGAAGCGGACGCCGAGTACTTGGCGCAGCAGCAAGCCGAGATGCAGCAAGTCGCTGACGGCTGGTTCGCGAACAACTAGACATTGGAGTGCACCGTTGGCCGGTTCCGCTGTATGGCTCGACGTCCTCCCCTCAATGGCGAAGTTCGCGTCGACGATGTCGAAGCAGGCAGGCACCGCGGCGAAAGCTGCGGGCCTGTCTGCTGGCCGTCAGTTCTCGGCTGGTGTCGCGGCTGGCGGTTCCACGTCGGCGGCGAAGACGCTCGTGCAGGAGCTCGAGGTCGCGTCGAAGCGTGCGGCGAAGGTCGTTCAGGCGGAGAAGGTTGCGATCGCGAAGGCGCGGTCGGAGGAGAAGGCTGCCGCTGTTGGTGTGCAGGCGGCTGAGGCTCGCCTGGCTGAGCAGCGGAAGAAGTACTCCGGCGCGTCGTCGCAGGCGTTGAAGGCGGAGCAGCAGCTCACGTCGGCGCGCGGTAAGCAGCAGCTCGCGGGGATGAAGGTCGTCGCTGTTGAGGACCAGCTGAAGGCTGCGTTCAACGAGCAGAAGGCTGTCACTGGGCAGTTGTCTGCGGCGCAGGGTCAGGCGTCGAAGCAGTCGGCGTTGATGACGGGACGGTTCTCGAAGCTCGCCGCCGCCGGCGCTCCCCTGTCGTCTGGGTTGGGGAAGGTCGCTCAGGGTGCAAAGAACGTCGCGGCCGGCGCTCTGGCAACGCTGAAGCCTCTCGCGGGGATGGCTGCCGGGTTCGGCGCCATCATCGGCGTGAGCCAGGTCATCAAGCTCGGCAACGAGTACACGGCGACGATGAACGAGCTGCAGGCCGTCGCGAACCTGACGAACAAGCAGATGGTGCTCGTTGGGGCTACTGCCCGTCAGCTGGGCTCTGATCTCACCCTTCCCGCGACGTCCGGCAAGGACGCTGCGGCGATCATGCTCGAGCTGGCGAAGGGTGGCCTGTCGGCTGCCGACGCGATGGAAGCCGCGAAGGGCACCATTCAGCTCGCTGCTGCAGCTCAGGTGTCCGGTGGGCGTGCTGCGGAGATTCAGGCGAACTCTCTCAACCAGTTCGGGCTCGCGGCGAAGGACGCTGCGATGGTCGCCGATGTTCTCGCGAACACCGCGAACGCTGCGGCTGGTGGTGTCGACGACATCGCCCTGTCGATGAAGTACGTCGGCCCCGTCGCGAACACGCTTGGCATCAGCATCTCGGACACGGCGTCGGCGATCGGCATTCTCGCGAACAACGGCCTGAAGGGTGACACGGCTGGTACTGCCCTCCGCGGGATGCTCGCGTCCCTGGCCCGGCCCTCGAAGCAGGCTCAGAAGGCTGTCGACTCGCTGAACCTGTCGGTCTTCGACCAGGAAGGCCGATTCGTCGGCCTCCGCACGGTCATCGAGCAGCTGTCCGAAGCGCGGAAGGTGATGACGCAGGAGGACTTCGCGTCCCAGGCGGTCCTCGCGTTCGGACGTGAGCCGCTTGCTGCGGTCGCTGCGCTCGCGAAGACGGGTGCCACGAACTTCGACAGCATGGCTGGCGCTGTGACCCGTCAGGGCGGCGCTGCTGCTGTTGCGCAGTCGAAGATGAAGGGTCTCGGCGGTGCGATGGACAAGCTGCAGTCGCAGCTTGAAGACGTCGCTCTCGGCATCTACCAGACCGTCACCCCTGCGCTCGAGGGCATCGCGAACGGTGCTGCCAAGGGCCTCGACGGGGCTGGCAGCAAGGTCACCAACTTCCTTGACCTGATGGGCGGGCTTGGGAAGCTGGCGTTCACCGGGAAGGTGTCGTTAGGGCTGACGGCAACGACGAACTTCGTTCCGGACTCCCCCGAGGTGAAGTCGATCCTCGCGGCGCGGCAGATCGTCGTTGACGCGTTGAACGACGTCCGGACGTTCGTGACCACGGCTCTCGTGCCGTCGTTCAAGAACCTTCTGGTCGCGATCGGTCCTGTCGCCGCGATCATCGGGGGTGCGTTCCTCCTCGCGTTCCGTGCCGCAGCTGCGGTCCTCCGGTTCATCGGTCCGGGACTCGTCGCTGTCACCAGTTTCATGCGGAACAACAAGGTTGCAGTGATCGCCTTGGCGGGTGCGATTGGCGGACTGGTCCTCGCGTACAAGGCATGGATCCTGCAGCAGAAGATCGTCGCTGCTGGCGGTTTCGCGGCGTGGGCTTCGCAGATCCGGATCGTCGCTGCGGCGCAGAAGGCGTGGACGTTCGCGACGTGGCTCGCGGTCGGTGCGCAGAAGGCGTTCAACTTCGCTCTGCGGGCCAACCCGATCGGGCTGATCATCACCGCGATCGGTCTGCTGATTGCCGGTGTGATCTGGGCGTACAAGAACCTGGGTTGGTTCAAAACAGGTGTCGACGCCATCTGGTCCGGGATCCAGGTCGGAGCGAAGGCTGTCGGCGCTGCGGCCGTGTGGCTCTGGCAGACGGTGTTCGTGCCTGCGTGGCACGGCATCGCCGCCGCAGCGATGTGGACGTGGAACACGGTCCTGAAGCCCGTCTTCTCGGGCATCAGGACGGTGGTCCGAGCTGTCGGCGCCGTGTTCACGTGGTGGTGGCAGAACGTCACCATGCCCGTGTTCCGCGGCATCGCTGCAGTCGCTGGTTGGTTCGGGAACACGATCTCCGCGATCTTCGAACTCGTCATCGCGATGGTGAAGTTCGCTCTCGCTCCGGTGTTCACGTTCCTTGTGGGTGTCGCACGAGTGGCGTGGGCGGGCATCGTGGCTGGGGCGCGTTGGTTCTGGGCGGTCACGTCTGCGGTGTTCAACGTCGCGGTCGGGTTCATCCGGAACGTGCTCGGTGTCGCCTTCACTTGGCTCTGGATGTCTGTGGTGCGGCCGGTCATCAGCTGGATCACTGGCGCAATTCGGCTCTGGTGGGCGACGACAAGCCTGATCTTCAACACGGCGGTCTCATTCATCCGCGGCACCCTCGGTGCAGCGTTCATGTGGCTGTACCGCAACGCGATCAAGCCTGCTTGGGATGGCATCAAGACCGCGATCAAGACCGTCTGGGACTGGCTGAAGCCCGTCTTCGACAAGCTGACGACGGTCGCCAAGACGACCATCCCAGCAGCGTTCAGCGTGATGAAGGATGGCATCAAGCGGGCCTGGGAGGCCGTCAAGACGGCTGCCAAGGCGCCGATCAAGTTCGTCGTCAACACGGTTGTGAATGACTCGCTCATCAAGCCGTTCAACAACGTTGCGAAGGCGTTCGGCGTCAAGAAGCGAATTGACCCGATTGACTTGCCATCAGGGTTCGCTCGAGGTGGCGTCATTCCTGGCTACCAGGCCGCGAAGCGTGACGACGTGATGACGCCGATGCGTCGCGGTGAGGGTGTCCTCGTCCCCGAGGTGGTTCGTGGTCTCGGCCCGTCCACTGTGCACGCGTTGAACGCTGCCGGCAACTCCGGTGGCGCTTCGGCGGTGCGGAAGATGACCGGGTACGCGAAGGGCGGCGTCGTCAAGAAGAGCTCCGGCTCCGATGGCGGCAACGGCAACGGGCTCTTGTCCGGCGCGAAGGCTGCCTGGGCGTGGACGAAGGGTGCTGCTGGCACCGCGTGGGACTGGACGAAGAACGCCGCGGAAACCGCCTCGCAGGTCGTCTCCGATCCGATGGGGACGCTCGGGAAGCTCGTGAAGTCCGTGATCGGGAACATCCCCGGTGCCGGCCGCATGGTCGACGTCGCTGGTGGCATGGGCACGAAGCTCCTCGACGGGGCAGTGTCCGCGCTGAAGGCGATGGGCGGTGCCGGCGACGTCGGGAACTTTGGTGGGTCTGGCGCGAACGGGCAGCTGCCGAAGTCGGCGCTGTCGAAGGTGTCCGGGTTCACCGGTGGTCCTGGTGTCGGTCCGATCGGCGGGTATCTCCGGAAGGCTGCTGCGGTCGCGTGGGAGGCGATGCAGCGGGCGTTCGGTGGTGGCCTGTCGTTGACGGAGGGTTACCGGGATCTCGCGAACCAGCAGATGCGGTACTCCGCGTACCGGGCTGGCCGTGGGAACCTCGCGGCGACTCCGGGCACGTCGGTTCACGGGTACGGTCTCGCTGCTGACGTTGGTGGCGGGTCGCAGGCGTGGATGCGTGCGAACGGGCCCCGGTTCGGGTGGTACCCGACTGGCCTGTCGTTCGCGCAGCGTGAGCCGTGGCACTTCGAGTACAAGGGCGGCAAGGCTGGCGGCGGTATGGCTGCTGGCGGCATCGTCGGCGGGTTGACGCCCACCTTGTACGACAAGGGCGGGGTGCTCCCCCAGGGGTTGTCTCTGGTGCAGAACAACCTCCGCGACCCGGAGGTGGCGCTGCCGATGCAGACGCTGCGGGAGATCGTCTCGTCCGAAGGTGGCGGCTCGACCACGTACGCACCGGTGTTCCACAACCCGGACCGTGGTGCTGTCCGCGAGTTCGAGTCGTGGGTGCACAAGAAGGAAGTCATGGCCGGCGGCCGTTGATCGGAGGCATCTTGTGGCGACACTGATCGCGGGCGGTTCACCGTCGCTCACCATCACCGACACGATCGATGGTGGTGGGCCGGCGGACGAGTTCGTCGACACCCTCGACGGGAACGGCCCCACCGGGCCCGACTTCCCGACGACACCTCCGGTCATCGTCCGGGAAGACACACGCCGGATCTGGCTTGAGTCGATGGACGGTTCCCTCGTGGTCCCGTTGAACGTTGACGTGGACCGGATCCTGAAGGCGGGGGCGACTGGTCTGCAGTTGCCCCCGCTGGACGTGGTGACGATCAAGACGCCGGGCATGCCGGGGTCGTCGTTGCAGGAGGTGAACGTCGGCGAGCGGGAAGTGTTCCTGCCGTTGAAGTTCGCGTCGGACACCTCGCATGTGGAGTTCATGGGGAAGCTGACGGAGCTCCGCGGGCTGATCGCACCGATGTGGGATCTCGTCGACATCGGGGACACGGGTACGTTCCGTCTCGGTGTGTCGTCGGTGAACGGGGAACGTCTCCTCGACGTCACCTACAAGGACGGGTGGACGGGTGAGCATGGCGGGTCTGCTGGTGGGGCCCGGTTCGAGAACTTCGGGCTGACGCTCCTCGCGGTGGATCCGTTCTTCCACGCCCGCGAGTACACGTCGTTCACGTACGGCATCGCCGACGGGGAAGTGTTCCTGTCGTCCACTGACGACAACGTGTGGCCGCGGTCGATTTCCGCTTCGGTGACGATCGGCAACGGCATGCAGATGGCGGTGCAGGGGGATGTGCCGGCGTGGGTGGAAGTCCTCGTCGATGGTCCCGCGACGATCGCGGAGCTCAGCTTCCCGGGCACGAAGATGGTGATGACGTCGGCGGTCGCTGATGGCCAGGAACTGGTCCTCGTCACTGACCCTCGGCGCCGGTCTGCTCGTCTGGGCGGGCAGGTGGCGTGGCCGTACATCTCCCCCACGTCGACGTTCGCTCCGCTCAGGCCGGGGATGAACAGCGTGAACGTGCAGCTGGGTTCGGCTGGGGCGGACACGTCGATGACCGTCCGATGGTTGGAGAAGTGGCTGAGCGCGTTTGGGTGAGCATGCGTAGCCCATTTGTCGGTTGCCCGGGGTAGAATGTAGACGGCCCCGGGGAGTGTTGGAAGCACTCAACCGCGGGGCCTAACCCAACGCTTGAGTAACCAAGGAGGGGCTGTGGACCAGTCTACCGGAACATCGAAGATCGATACCGAGGCAAAGCCGCATGGGGCACGCCATTCACACCTGGGGTACCAGGCTAAAGAGTTCGTAGCCTACTGGCGATGGTTTGCCGTCGTTACTGGGGTGTACCTCGATCCGGATGCCCGCAAGCGGGATCTCGCAGCCGCAGAAGCTGCGCAGCGCGGTAACGGCAAGCACGTAGCAATATCCGCTGCAGCCATGGAGAACCAGCGATGAACCCCATCGAGCCAAATGTCCCAGTCGCCTCCGTGCTGACGCGCGAGCAGATCGCGGAGGCAATCGACGGCGCGCGCTTTTACGAGTCACCGGCAGACCAGCCCATTGACCTCGAACGCGCTACGGACGCCGTACTCGCGCTGTTGCAGGCCGGGTCGAGTACGTCGCGTCGAATTGTGGATGTCTCCGATCTTCAAGCTCTCGCGACGGATGGCCCCCGGTTGGTGCTCTACTTCGCTGATCAATGGCAGCGTGACGCGTTCTGGGATGCATTAGACGTTCGAGAACAGTGACTATGCGCGACTTACTCTGGCCGGGAACGGTCGACCTTTCCGATGAGCGGTGCGAGCGGCACACGCGCCCCAAGATGGTCGTACGCGTTGCATCGCTCAGCGAGTTCGGTGTCGACGGAGAAGTTGGTGTGATCACTTTCTGTGATGTCTGCGCCGATGCGAAAGCGCCGGGGACCGCTTAACTGAAAACTTAAGAAGGTAAATGAGAGCCCAGTCATTTGACTGGGCTCTCGTCGTTTCCGGACCAGGAGATCGTATGCCACAGTGGATGATCCAGCCGCGGGACAAGAACCTCCGCCGCTCCTACGACCCAGTGAAGTTCTGGTCGTCGCTGACCGTCGTGGAGCGGCACAACGTCACCGGCACCGACCCGGGCACCTGGTCCGTCACCGCACGGAACGAGGGTCTGACGGGGCTGCTGACGCCGGGGAACGGGGTGCTCCTCACCCGCGGCGACAAGCTCGTCATGTCGGGGCCGATCACCAGCATCCAACGCGGCGGCACAGTGTCGACCATCTCGGGCGTCTCGGACCTCGACGTGCTGGACGACCGCATCTTGTTCCCCGACCCGACGAAGGACATCACAAATCAGCCCACCGCATACGACACTCGGTCGGGCCCTGCCGAGTCGGTGCTTCTCAGCTACGTGAGGTTCAACGCCGGTGACGCGGCGCTCTCGTACAGGCAAGTGCCTCGGCTCCGCCTCCCCGCAACTCAGGGCCGCGGCCGGTCGGTGTCCATCAAGGGGCGCCTGGACCTCCTCGGTGCAGTAGCCGCGGACGTAGCAGAGTCCGGGAAGCTCCACATGGACATCCTGCAGCGGGAAGACGACGCACCGTACCTCGACTTCACCGTCCGGCCGATCACGGACCGCACCGCGAACGTCCGGTTCGGAGCCGTGCGGGACTTCACCGGCGGGATCATCGGCGAGGACTGGTCCTACACGCTGACCCGCCCAACCGTGACAGCGGCGATCGTCGCTGGTGGCGGGCAAGGTGCGAACCGGCTGTTCGTCGAACGCGTGTCCGCAGCGGCCGAATCCATCTGGGGTTCCCGCATCGAGGCGCTCATCGACCAGCGACAGACGACTGTCGTCTCTGAACTCACCGATGCTGGCGATGATGCCCTGTCGGACGGGTCGAACCCCGTGTCGGTGTCGTTCACGATCACGGACTCCCCGGACGTGCAGTACCGGCGTGACTGGTTCGTCGGAGACAAGGTCGGTGTCTTCATCGACGGTCTCGACCTGACGAACCTGGTCCGCGAGGTGACGACAACGGTGCAGGCGCAGGAGGGGTCTCCGACGGAGACCGTGTCCGCGGTGGTCGGGTCCAGGGACTCGTCGGCGTGGACGACGAAGACGAACACTCGTGTGGCGAAGGCGTTGAAGAGCGTCCGGCTGCTGCAGGCGATCTAGAAGGAGACCAACATGACGGAGACCTCGTTCCCGATCGTCGATCAGAAGTTGACGGATGGTGCGTGGGCGCAGACGGTGGGGGCTGTCGGGAACGGCATCCTCGACGACTGGGGTTCCCCGTATGCGATCGTGGTGAACACGAACGACACGGTGACGATCAAGCGTTCGTCGGTGTCTGGGTATGCACGGGCGGTGGTGAACGGGTTCGGTCATCAGATCGACGCGAACGTGACCCTGCCGGTGCCGGCGGTGTCGTCGCCGACCCGTTACTACGTGGGGTTGCTGTACTCCCCGTCGAACGCTGCGCAGCCGGTGAAGCTGGTGGTGCTGAAGGGTTCCGAGGTGCCTCTCGACACGGGGCAGGAGTTCCTGACGCTGCACCAGTTCAGCCGTGGCGCCGGTCAGACGCTTGCGGCGTCGACGCTGTTCTCGCCGCTGCCGTCGATCCGTCCGTCGATCCAGGTGGACTCAAAGGCTGCGCTGATGGAGATGAGTCCGCTGCTGTTCCTTCGTGGGACGGAGGCGTACTGCGTGGACGTGGACTTCGCGTACCGGTCGTCGGGGACGGCGTCGTCGCCGCAGTGGCGTCGGGCGCAGTCGATCGACGCGCTGCCGTCCGCGGACGACAACGTCGACACGGACGTGACGCCGGCCGCTGGTCGGGTGCGGATCGCTGGTGAGTCGTTCTACACGGACGGTGACCGGACGGTGCTCATCACCGTGACGGGGACTGCGGTGGGCGCTCATCAGGAGAACGCGTCGGGACTGCTGTCAGTGGTCCTGAACGACGAGAACGTCCTCCACCCGTCGTCGACTCGTCTGTCCCGGATCCGGGGTGGGGCGGGGATCTTCTTCTCGGTGACAGGCATCGCCCGCACGAAGGGCGGCGCGAACGTGCTGCGTGTGTTCCTCGACGCTGATAAGGACTCGGACACGATCCGGGCGAGCGGTGTGCAGATCGGCGTCGTGTCGTTCTGAACGCGGGATAAAGCACCCAAAAGCAGCAAAAAGACCCTAAGCCGCCCCTGTGTGGGCGGCTTTCGTCATGGAAGGGGGCCGTCATGGTCGCCAAGTTCAGCGTGCGGAAGTCCTCGTTTGGGGATCTCCGCGGCGTGGAGCAGTACGTCATGTCGGAGCGGATCGCTCTGCAGGTGCTGTCCACGATCATCGACTTCAACGCGTACCTGCGGTCGAAGGGCCGGTCGGGCACTCTCTCGGTCAACGAGGGCATGCGCTCGAGGCCACGGCAGTCGTACCTGTGGAACAACCGGGCCGCGCTCGGTGTCGTCGTCGCCCCCCCGTTCACGTCCCGGCACGACGAGGTGCTGCACGGCAACGCGATCGACTTCGGCATCACGATGCCGGACGGGTCGAACCGGGCCCTGTACGACGACGAGTTCGCTCGGCTGCATCAGATCGTCGAGGGCCGCGGCGGGACGTGGCCGGACTGGGCGAAGACCGCCCCTGAGCCGTGGCATCACGAGTACGCGACCCGCACCGAAGCCGTTCCCCCGTACCCGGACGCTCGAGCTCGGCTGGCCGCGAAGCCAGCCGCATCCACCACTGTGCCGGCGAAGCCCGCCGCACCCGTCAAGCCACCCACTCCGAAAGTTGAGGCAGACATGCTCTACGTCACGTCCGAGAAGACGAAGAAGCAGTACGCGATCGGTGAGCTGACGTTCACCCCCGTGTCGAGCTCCCGCGCCATCACCTACTCCCACGCCGTCCCCGGTGAGACCAGCCTGTTCCAGACGCTCACCTCAGCGCAGGTGTCCGGTCTAATCCAGGACTGCCGGGACCGTCGCGACTCCCTGGGAGTCGCGATCTCAGCGAAGTTCGAGTCGGCCGTGAAGGCGGCTCTGGCTGAGGAGGACGCAGCGTGAGCGACAACGGCAAGCACGAAGCGGCCTCCGGTTCCTGGCTGTCGGGGTTCCTGGCGAACCTCGGCGCTCGAGCGAAGAAGGCATGGTCGGCGGGTGTCGCTGGTGCGGCTCTCGCGATCGGTGGGATCTCGGTGACGGGGTTCTGGGCAGACGGGAAGGTCGACACGGCGAAGGTCGGCGCCGCGGCTGGCGCTGTGGTGACCGGGTTCGTGGTCGGGTTCCTGGCAGCGTTCCTGCCGAAGAACGCGATCAACCCGGCGACGCAGGAGCTGCAGCCGGCGCAGTTCGAACCATCGACCACGGACCTCCGCGACGAGCAGGGCGACCCCACCGTCTGACAGGCGGGCTTCAGGAAAGGGGGCCGCATGCTGCGGATCCTGAGACAGATGGTCCCGGAGAACCGGGACTACCTCGTCGTGTACGCGTGGGGTGCGGCGTGGACCACCTGGTTCGTTGTCTTCACCCCCGACCCGCTCTCGTCGCTGTTCTACCGGGGTACGGTGATCCTCGTCGCGTGCCTCGGTGTTGCTGGGGCGTCGTTGGCGATCGCTGGGATGCTTCGGAACGATCACCTCACCCTCGAACGGTTGGGGGTGTCTCTGATGGTCGTGCAGCCTGTCGGGTACGCCGTCTTCCAGCTTGTGCAGACCGTCGTGGATCTGTCCCTGACGGGGACAACGCAGCGGTCTCACCTGGTGATGCTCGGGCTGTGGCCGGCGTTCTGGCTGTGGAAGCGGTACCGGGTGCTGTCGCGCCGTGTCGCTGAGGCGAAGGAGACACCGTTGCCTTCGGAGCGCGCCGAGTGACCGCGCGGTGGGGTGTGGTGCTGCACTGGATTGCTACACGCCCGTCCCCGACCCCTGGACCAGCAGTGGATCCTGCGTCGGTGGTTCCGGTGGGGCAGATCGCATCCGTGCTGATCTCCGCCACTGTCCTCGCTGCTGCGATCTCCGCCCTCGTGGCGTGGCTGAACAACCGGCGGAACGCTCGCATCCAGGAGCGAAAGAACACTGCTGACGAGAGCAACGACATCGTCGCCCGGTACAAGGAAGCAGCTGCGGAGGAACGGTCCGCGAAGGAGTCCGCGGTGCAGACGGTGCAGAAGCTGCTCGACATCTCGCAGGCGCAGGTTGTGAGTCTGCAGTCCACGGTGGGCCGGTTGACGGACACGATCGACACGTTGCAGCGGTCGGCGGAGTCGCAGCAGGACATCATCACTGCGATCACGCAGGAACGTGACCGATTGCAGCAGGAGCAGGAGCAGCTGCAGAAGCAGATCGACGAGAAGCGGGATGAGCTGTTGCAGGCGCAGCAGGAAATCCTCGAGCTCACGTACCCGCGGTCTGTGGTGACGGACATCAAGTCGCACCGCAACGAGGCGTGACACCAGTTCCAGGCCGCATGGCCGTGACCATTTGAAGGAAGGCCAGCATGGCAACGGATTACGCCACGATCGTGGTGCGGCGCGGCAACGCGGACGCGTGGGAGAACAGTCAGCGTCCGCTCGCTTCCGGTGAGTGGGGGTACGACGAGACGAACCGGGTAGCAAAAATCGGCGACGGGTACACGATGTGGAGGGACCTCCCGGCGTCGTCGTCCGGGTTGACGTTCAACCCGGGGACCGGCTTGTTCTCCGCCGGCACCGCGGACAGCATCCCGTCGGTCGAAGCCGGTACTTCGCAACTGCCCGATGCGGTGCGGCAGCGGATTGCTGCGAACCTCGCCGACGTCGCGACACCAGAGGGCGCTGCAGTGGCGGGCGCTTCAGCAGGTATCCCATTCGACACCGAATCAGAGACGTACAAGCCAACGTACGGTCCTGCCATCCCGTCTGTGGACGAGGGCGGGCAGTTCCCTGAGCCGATACGGGCTGCGCAGGCGGCGAATCTGCGCGATGCGAGCACCGTTGAAGGCGACGCGCTGGCGCAGGTCACGACCGAGGCGTCCGCCGCGTCGCTCGCCTACGACAGCGCATCGCGCACGTACCAGCCTTCGTCTGGGCAGCCGATCGCTTCGTTTGACCCGGAGACTGGTCTGTTCGCACCCCAGGTTCTCAGCGCCCTCGACAAGCGCTTCGGGAGCCGCGTGTACCCAGAGCAGTTCGGTGCCGTGGCAGACGGTGTGACAGACGACACCGCGGCGATCCAGGCCGGTGCCGATTACATCAGAGCGCGAGGTGGAGGCGTTCTTTCGTTCTCCTGCGGGAAGAGCTACGGCCTGCTCGGCACCGTGATCCTAGGTTCCCGGACGCTGCTGGATGGTAACAATGCCACGATCCAGAAGCTCTTTGGCGGCACTTCGACGTCATTCGTGAACCATGTCGCGCCCGGCGCAGTTGGGTACGGTTCGGGAGCGCAGGACATCACCTTCCGCGACCTCCGCATCAAGGGCAACTATGACGCCCCCGGCGTTCTCGACGGTTCGACTGGGTGGAACCATGTCGATAACCTCAACTTCCTGAACGTCGAGTTTGTCGAACTGCAGCAGAACGCACACGCCGTCGACCTCGGCGGGTGTCGGAATGTTAAGTTCATCGGCTGCACCTTCGCCGGGCTGAAGACCGTGGCTGGCCGCGAGTACGTCGAGGCGATCCAGATCGACTCGAGCTCGTACATCGGATCCTCTTGGAAGGCCTGGCCGACCAACTCCTATGACGGACTTCCCACACGTGGCGTTTTGGTCGACGGGTGCACGTTCACGACCCTGACCAAAAATGGCACGACCTACGGAATGCCGAACCCGATGGGATCGCACGGTTCGTTCGGTGGCGATGACACTGCCTACTACGAGGACATCCGGTTCGTGAACAACCGCGTCGTCGGCTTCAACACGCCGACGTCGGGTACGGCCTTTGGTTGGCTCCACTTCCGCAGCCTGCGGAACGCGACGATCAAGAACAACACCTTCGAGTACACCGGTCCTCCTAGCCTGTCGGGATACCCGACCGTTATCTCGATTTTGTCGACAACTTCGGCCTACACCTTCGCGGATGCAGCGAGCACGAGCCCCGCAACCGCCGCGGTGAGTCCACCACTAAATCCGCAGAACATCGACGTCTCGTACAACAAGTTCAAGAACTTCCGAAACGCGCCGGTCCTTGCGGGGTCCGCGCTGATCAACATTGTCGGAGCAAACAACTCGGAGGTCGTGGGCAACATCTTCGACGGCCTGTCGTCCACGGCGATCTTGAACGCACCGGCCACGGGCGGTGACACGAACGACGGCCTCACGATCGCGCTCAACCGAGTCACGACGCAGAGCACGGAACCCGCAATCCTAGCTACGTCGTCCGTGCTCGGGCAGATCAAAGACAACACCATCCGCATGTCGGCCGGTGGAATCGGGATCCAGGTTGACCAGGGGAACGCGGTACTCGTGCAGGGGAACGTCCTGTATGCGGGCGCGACGGGCGTGCTCATCCGGGGGTGTTCGAACACAAGCGTGCAGAACAACCTCGGGACCGCGCAGACGACAGCAGCGTATTCGGTCGGTCCAGCCGGTTACGGCACGAACGCGTCGGACACGGTACTGATGGGAAACCGTAGCCGCGCGACCGCTGCCGGCACTGCGGGAATCCTTATCGGCTCGACTGGCAGTCGCACTAAGATGCAGGCCAACACGCTGCTCTCCACCGTTCCGGTGACAGACGGCGGCACGGGGACGACGACACCAGTACCGAACATCGTCGCAGCATGAACGAACGCCCCCGGGCGCCCTCATCGGGAGGGCGCCCGGGGGCGTTCGTTGTTGTGTGAGCTACAGTACGGTGCCGTCCGAGCGGTAAAAGACCTCTGCCACGGTCGGCGCATCCGACCGCTTCGTCATCATCAGTTCGTTGAGGGAAGCTATGAAATCCTCGAAGAACGGTCGGCCGAAGTGCCACGGGGTCACCCCGTACTTGTGGTTCCCGTCCGCGAAGTACGCGCGGTCACGGAGGTCGATAACGTCGATCGAGTAGTTCTCTGCAATCCAGCGGTAGAGCTCGTCGAGGATGTCGTTTTCACGGAGGATCGCGCGCCACTTCTTGTCGTTCTTCGTGTCGCCGACGTAGCGGACGAAGTTGAAGTCGATACCACCGATTCGGAAGTGTGACGAGAACCGGAATGCATTGAGCACGAGAGTCGTGTTCGGAAGTTCTGTCCGCGCCCACTGCACGAACGCATCGAACTTCTCTTTGAAGACAGGCAAGTAGTCCGCCTGCGCGGACACCATGTGACTCTTTGTGAAGCCCGCGCCAGCCTTGAAGAAGTCGGTCTTCCGGAGATTGTTCGAGTTGTTCGTGAGGTAGGCGCCAGCGTACTCGATGTACCCGTAGCGCAGGTCCGAGTACAGGTCGAATATGAGCACTTCCGGCTGGTAGGCACGAATCTCGTCGCGGTCGGCCTTCGTGATGTCACGGCGCATCGTCTTTGTGTTGTGTGCATTCATCGACTCGGACGGTTCAATCAGCGACGCGGCCGCTTCGGGGATAGGGGCGGACATGAAGCTGACGAGGCTCGTCTGCCAGCCGACGGGGCCGATCTCGTAGAAGGTCTTGTACCGCGGGTTGTTCTCGGTGATGAATGCTTCACGCGTGACGCAGGAACCGATGATTGCGACCTTGCGCGCGCTCACAGTCCGCGCCGCTCGAGCTCGGCGATGGTTTCGACGGCCTGGTCCCCGGGAGACTCGACGACGAGCCCCGCCGAGTGCCACGCAGCATGGCGCTCTTTGGCGTCCCAGTTCACGAGGACCCAGCAGGTTTGGCATGTCACGGCAGCCGGGTTCGGTACCGGCATGAAGTTCGTCATGGTCTCAGGCTATCCTTCGGTCACTGTCATTCGTCGCTTGGCTACTGCCCGCCCCCCCTCGTTCGATGGTGGGGGGCGCTTTCGTTGTTCAGCGGCGTGGTTTCAGCCGCCGAGTGGTGACGCTCGAGCGTGGCACCCAGAGGCGGTGAGCAAACCCCATGTGCACGAACTGCACGTACACGCGGTCGCCGGCGTCAGCATCAACGAAGCCGGGTAGGTGCTGCGGTCCGGTGCGGGAGAAGACGACGTCGACCCAGACGGGTGCGTGGTCGACAGCATCGGACCACTCGACACCGTCGATGCCTTCGGGTTGATCCTCGGCTGGGTCGGGGTGCTGCGGTGGCGACCACTGGTACTGCGGCATGCGGACAGTGTCGTAGCAGCCGCCGACATGAAGCTGTGGGCTTCATTCCGCGGAAGTTAAGCTGTTCCGTGCTGCAGCGTTCACCTTCGCCGCGAACGCTCGAGCGTCCCGCTCATCCTTGATCGGGAACGGCACCCCCAGGTAGTACGCGTCGTTCTCGATCGTCAGGAACCCGGTGCCCTTCTGCTTCCGGAACGCGAGCGCGAACACTCCAATGAGGACGATCCGGGTCGCGGTGATACGGCGTTGCGCATCGGCGCCGACAGCGACTTCCGCCCGAGCGCCGGTGACGGGTTCGCGGCGTGCATGGCCCTGGTCGGTCCAGCCGAGCATCCCGTCGGTCAGGTACACGCCGGCGAACTTCCCGGTCTGACGCTGGCGGCGGTTGATCTCGTCGAGCCGGGCGGACGCTTTCGCTGCCCGCTCGTCGGCTCCTGCCAGCCATTCCTTGAACCCCACGCCGTCCAGTGTCCCCCGGAAGGCTACGTCCCGTCTAGAGCCATACGGAGCCGTCACGGTTGCGGAGGGGAGTGACGCTAGCCACGGTGTTCCGCCTTCCATCGTTCGAGCCGTGCACGTGCTTCCTCGCGGCGCTGCTTGGCGCGTACTGCTTCGTTCCATCCGTTGCGCCAACCCGAGCGCCACGTGTACCACCAACGGGATCTGATCGGCTCGCCCGGGTTGCCGAACGCCTCGTACCGATTGCATGAGCACACCGTGCACTCGCCGATGTTGATGACGGAGTGCATCTCGTTCGTGTGGCCGCATGTCGCGCAGATGCCCCTCACAACGCGTACGCCTTCCAGCAGGTGCAGTTGGCTCCCTGCCCTCGGTACGCGAGGGCATCTGTCCTATCCCAGCGGCACAGTTCCCCATGTGGTGCGTTCTCGATCACGGCACGCAACTCCTGCTCTTTCAGGTCGCGCGCCAGGAGCACAACGTCCTTCGCGTGGCTCTCGGCACGCAGGCGTTCAACCTCGGCGTACGCCCGCTCGAAGCCTTCCGAGTAGGCCTGGCGCAAATCCGGAAAATGGTCGTACGGCGTCCGCAGCGCGTCCGTGTCCACCGGGTCAGTCATGGTGGCCGTCCTGCGTCACGACAGCTTCAACCTCGTGGCGGGCGAAGATGCGGTTGACGAACTTCGGCGTGTTGTTCAGGTTCGCGGGAATCATCAGTCCTCCTGGGGTGCGGTGTCGGCGGTGAACGCAGGAAGGTCGGACAGCGGCGTCACTCCGTCCCCAACATGGGTGACATGGGTTGGAGGGGTGTAGTTCATTCCCAGCGCCGCCCACAGCTCCTGCTTCGTCGTCCGCTCGGCGTTGCTGTCACTGTTGCTCATTACGATCCTCCTGCTGCACTGTCGCACGTGCATGTTCGTTTTGGGTACCCACCCCAGTATCGACAGTCCTGCTGGTGGGGTGCGGTGTCGGCGGTGAGGATGGCCCGCAGCTCTCGTTTGATGAACTCCGAGAACGGGCCTTCGCTTAGCCGGTCGGCCAGCGCTTGCACCGCTTCGAGTTGGTCGGCGGCTGCACGGAGAGCTACCGTGCGCGGCTTGTAGTGCTGACAATCGGGGCAGCAGGCAACCGGCGCACTAGAGCAGACGGCGAGCGTGCTGTCGCAGTCGTCGCATAGGTCGGTCAGCGCCCGGTACCGGGTCGTAGAGGCAGAGCGCTCTAGCTGATCGGCAGCAGCGCGGAGCGCGCTCCGTACCTCAGCCTCGTACAGAGGAAGGTTCGACGTTGGCAGATCCGACAGCGCGCGCATCTGCTCCGGGGTGGGGGTGGTCATCGCTGGGCCTCGCGCTTCCACCGCTGCACCGTGTTGGTGCTGATGTCGGTCAGGGCCGCGACTTCACGAACGCTGACGCCAGCGCCGATGGCGTCGATCACGCTCGCTCGAAGTTCGGCATCGGCCTTGCGTGCTGTTTCCCCAGCATCGACGAGCCGGCGGCGCATGGTGGGCGTGGGTGGGCTGCTGAGCTTCGGACTCACGGTTGTCATCGTACGGGCCTCCTATGTGTGGCTGTTTCGCTACCTTCAGCGTACTCTTTTGTGTAGCGGAACCGCAACACAAGGGAGACCAAGGATGAGCGATCGAACCTGCACGGCCGACGGGTGCTCGCGGAAGCACTACGCACGGGGCTGGTGCAAGCCGCACTACAAGCGCGACGCTGCCCGCCAGAAGGCGCTGAGCGGGCAGCGACAGCAACTACGGAACCTGTCACCCACCGAGGTTGTCGCGGCCCGTACGCGCGTCACAGAGGCAGGCTGCTGGGAGTGGGGCGGAGCACGTGACCCGAAGGGGTACGGACGGCTCATGTACCGCGGTGAGCAGCACCTGGCGCACCGGTTCTCGTACGAGGCCAGCCACGGACCAGTAGCCGAAGACCTGACCCTCGACCACCTGTGCCGGAACACGTCATGCGTGAACCCGGCGCACCTCGAGGTGGTCACCCGCAGCGAGAACTCGACTCGCGCCTGGCTGACGAGGGCTGCCTGACCGTCCTGGCGAAGTTGGCGTCCGACTGAAGTTCGGGCGTGTTCCTCGCCTGCCGGCGATCAGTGGATGCACGAAAGGCCCGATCAGGACCCCGCGGATGCTAGCGGGGATACACTGATCGGGCCTTACCCGTGCACCCCCTCGGACTCGAACCGAGAACCCACTGATTAAGAGTCAGTTGCTCTGCCAATTGAGCTAGAGGTGCATGTTCCGGCTTCCGTGCCGCAACGGGAATCAACAATAGCATGGGTTTCGCGCGCCCACGACCACTCGTGGGCACACGACGCGAACAGGAGCACCATGACCGACCGTCTCGTCCCCGGCGACACCGCCCCCGACTTCACGCTGCCCGACCAGGACGGCGTCGATCACTCCCTGGCTGCCCTGCGCGGCAAGAAGGTCATCGTGTACTTCTACCCGGCGGCGTCCACCCCGGGCTGCACGACCGAAGCCTGTGACTTCCGCGACAACATGTCCTCACTGCAGGCCGCCGGCTACGAGGTCCTCGGCGTCTCGAAGGACGAGCAGGCGAAGCTCAAGACGTTCCAGCACGAGCAGGCGCTGACCTTCCCGCTGCTGAGCGACCCCGACCTCGCCGTGCACAAGGCATACGCAGCCTGGGGCGAGAAGAACAACTACGGCAAGATCGTCACCGGCACGATCCGGTCCACGATCGTGGTCGACGAGAACGGCACCGTGCAGCTGCCGCTCTACAACGTCAAGGCGACCGGTCACGTGGCGAGCCTGCGGAAGAAGCTCGGCCTGGTCTGAGAACCGGTCCATGAGCGGACGGGAGGCGCGGTGCCAGCTGGCACCGCGCCTCCTGTCCGCTCGTCGTTCGCGTCTACTCCACGGGGCGCGCGAGCGCGGCCGTCACCGACCGCGACAGCACCAGCGTGATGCCGAGCAGGGCCGGGACGAGCAGCACCCAGCCGACCGCGGCGACCCGGAAGACCCCCTGGAACGCCCCGATCGCGATGGCGCCCTGCAGGACCTGCCAGACGATGATGCCGGAGCGCACCCACGCCCGGCCCTGCCACAGACCGTTCAGCAGCACACCGAGCCAGAGCGCAGCGATGGCGACGAGGACCGTGAGGGCGATGCCGGAGGCGATGCTCGTGGCCGGTGCGACGAGCAGTTCGACGACCAGGACGACGGTCACGACCACCAGCGCGAGGAACTCGAGACCGACCACGACGAGCAGCCCCAGCATCGCCGGCGACCGGCGCGCGACGGGTGCGGAGGGCTCGGTGTCGTTCGGGGTGTCGTCGTGCACAGTGATCCTCCAGCATCGGAACCCTTGATTTGGCCCTACCAGTATGGAACGATATTGGAGGTCGTTTGGACGGCACGATGTGGTGTGCGTCTCCCGTGGTTCATCGCTCCTCCCCCGAGCGTCTCGCGGGCGTCAGACACGCTTCCTGCGGACTCCTCCCCACAGTTGTCCCCTCCATGCCGCATGCATGGTCAGCGGTCCGATCCCCCGAACCACGGCCCCGGCCTGCCGTTCGAGCATCGACATCAAGGAGCACCACACATGGACTGGCGTGACAAGGCTGCCTGCCTCACCGCAGACCCCGAGCTCTTCTTCCCCGTCGGGAACACCGGGCCCGCCGTCGACCAGATCGAGAAGGCCAAGTCGGTCTGTGCGCGTTGCACGGTCACCGAGATGTGCCTGCAGTACGCCCTCGAGAACAACCAGGACTCGGGTGTCTGGGGTGGTCTCAGCGAGGACGAGCGTCGTGCGCTGAAGCGTCGCGCCGCCCGCGCCCGCCGCGCCTCCTGACCCCGGTCGTCCGACAGCACGACGCCCGTCGTCCCCTCGGGGACGGCGGGCGTCGTCGTGCGCGGGGCCGGTCCTGCAAGACACCGGTGTTCACGCATCGAACACCGGAACGCGGGTGTTCGACCGGCGAACACCGGTGTCTTGCGAGCGCGGATCGGGCGTCAGGCGGGGGCGGTCAGCCAGCGGAACGGGATCGAGATGGTCACCTCGGTGCCGCTGCCCGTCAGGGTGTGCCAGTCGATGGTGCCGCCGAGTTCGCCCTGGATGAGCGTGCGGACGATCTGCGTGCCGAGGCCCGAGCCGACCTTGCCCTCGGGGAGCCCCACGCCGTTGTCGCGGACCTCGATCTCCAGGTGGTCGTCGAAGCGGCGGGCGACGATCTCGACCTCGCCGTCACGGCCGTCCAGCCCGTGCTCGACGGCGTTCGTCACGAGCTCGGTGAGGCCGAGGGCGAGCGGCGTCGCGGCCTCGGAGGGCAGCACCCCGAACTCGCCGGTCTTCTTCGGGTGCACGGTCGTGTTGTGCGACGCGGCGACCTCGGTCACGAGCTTGAGCACCGAGTCGAACACCTCGTCGAAGTCGACCGTCTGGCTGAGGCCGCTCGACAGGGTGTCGTGCACGACGGCGATGGCGGCGACCCGGCGCATGGCGTTCTGCAGTGACGTCCGCGCTTCGTCGGAGTGCGTGCGACGTGCCTGGATCCGCAGCAGGGACGCCACCGTCTGCAGGTTGTTCTTCACGCGGTGGTGGATCTCGCGGATCGTGGCGTCCTTGGTGATGAGCTCGCGCTCCTGGTGCCGCAGCTCGGAGACGTCGCGGCAGAGGACGATGGCGCCGATGCGCTCACCGTGGTCGCGGAGCGGGATCGAGCGGAGCGACACGGTGACGCCCTTCGACTCGATGTCCGCCCGCCACGGGGCGCGGCCGGTGACGACGAGCGGCAGGGACTCGTCGACGTCGAGCTGGGCGCCGATGAGCTCGGTGGTGACCTCGGCGAGGGACTTCCGCTCGAGTTCGCCCTCGAAGCCCATCCGGTTGAACGCGCTCAGGCCGTTCGGGCTGGCGAACGTGACGATGCCGGCGGTGTCGAGGCGCAGCAGGCCGTCGCTGGCACGGGGTGCACCACGACGGGGACCCGCCGGTGCACCGAGGTCGGGGAAGTCACCGGTGGCGATCATGCCGAACAGGTCGTTCGCGCTCGCGGTGAAGTTGAGCTCCTGGCGGCTCGGGGTCCGCATCTCGTCCTGGTTGGAGTGCCGGGTCACGACGGCAATCGGTCGCTCGGTCGTCTCGGCGCTCTTCGCGCTCAGGCGGCGGAGCACCGGGATCGCCCGGACGCGCGTCGGGGTGTCCTCGTACCAGTCCGGCTCGGCGGAGTCGACGACCTTCGACCCCGCGAAGCTCTCGGTCACCTGGCCGCGCCACTCCTCGCGGATCTCCTGCCCGACGATGTCGCGGTAGAACAGCGTCGCCGCGGAGCTCGGCCGGGCGTGCGCGACGGCCACGAACGAGCCGTCCTCGGCGGTCGGGACCCAGAGCACCATGTCGGCGAAGGACAGGTCGGCGAGGAGCTGCCAGTCCCCCACGAGCAGGTGGAGCCACTCCACGTCTGCTTCCGAGGAACGGCCTTGCGCGAGGACGAGGTCACTGAGGGTCGACACCCAGCCAGTCTAGGTCCGCCGCCTTGTGGAGAAGGTCGCGCTCTCCACAGGGTAGATCGCTTTGTATTTCGTATGTCGTACGCCCCATACGCTCGCTCCAACGACGGAAGGGGCAGGGGTGGCAGAGCAGGCACGCCGCATCGATCACGAGACGACGACGGCGCACCCGCCGCCGCTGCGGATCGTCGAACCGGCACCGGAGCCCGCCACGGTGGCCGGTCCCCCGGACCCGGCGACGACCGCACGGGCGCTCGGGCTCTGCGTCGCCGAGGTGCTCACCGGCGCGCGGGAGGTCGACAGCATCGCCCGGTGGATCAGCGACGAGGTGCAGCGGCACCTGCAGCAGCGGGCCGCGGTGGCCGCGCACGGCCGGGGCTCCGGTCGGCGGGCACGCGGACGCCCGGTGCTCCGGGTCGGCAGCGTGCTCGTCTGCCGCCCCGCGGCGGGCGTCGCCGAGGCGACGGTGGTCGTGCACACGCGCAGTCACGCGCGAGCGGTCGCCATGCGGCTCGAAGAGCGACACGGACGGTGGCAGGCGACCGCGATCGGGGTCCTGTAGCCGGGTTGCGGACGGACGGGAGGCCCGTGGCGGCGCCGCCACGGGCCTCCGGTCCGTCGGCGGTCACGCTCGGTGAGCAGGAATGGTCGGGTCCCGACTCGGGACCCGACCATTCCTGCTCACGATGCGCTCGTGCTGTGGACGCTAGTTCTTCTTCGCGGCCTGGCGACGCTCGGCACGGTTGCTCGCCGCGGCGGCCTGGCCGGAGGCCGTGGCCGCGTTGCCGAACGCGGAACCCTGCTCGGGCTCGGCGGCCGCCTCGGCCTCGGCCTGGGCGCGCTGCGCACGAGCGGTCGCGGCCTGCTCGAGGCGACCCTTCTCGTCACGGACCTCGACCTCGCCGTCGATCGACGGTGCCGAGTACTCGAGGCCGGAGACCTCGTCCTCGCCGAGGCCCTTGGCCTCGATCACCGCGTTCTCGCCATCGGACTGCACCTGCACCTCGAGGTTGAAGAGGTAGCCGACGGACTCTTCGCGGATCTGCCCCATCATCGTCTGGAACAGGGCGTAGCCCTCGCGCTGGTACTCGACCAGCGGGTCGCGCTGCGCCATCGCGCGGAGACCGATGCCGTCCTTCAGGTAGTCCATCTCGTACAGGTGGTCGCGCCAGCGGCGGTCGATCACCGAGAGCACCACGCGACGCTCGAGCTCGCGCATCGCCTCGTCGCCGAGGAGCTCCTCGCGCTGCTGGTAGGCCAGCTTGGCGTCGGAGAGGATCTCGCGGGCCAGGAAGTCACGCGACGCCTTGCCCTTCGAGCCGGCCTCGGTGATGACCTCGTCGATGGAGATCGAGATCGGGTAGAGCGTGCCGAGCTCGGTCCACATGGCATCGAGGTCCCAGTCGTCCGGGGACCCTTCTCCGGTGTGGCTGTCGATCACGTCGTCGATGACCGCCTTGAGGAACGACTGCGCGCGGTCGTGCAGGTCGTCGCCCTCGAGGATGTGGCGGCGGTCGCTGTAGATCGCCTCGCGCTGGCGGTTGAGGACGTCGTCGTACTTCAGGACGTTCTTGCGGATCTCGGCGTTCCGGCCCTCGACCTGCGCCTGGGCGGACCGGATCGCACGGCCGACGAGCTTGTTCTCGATCGCCAGGTCGTCCGGCACGTTCGAGCGGCCCATCAGGCTCTCGGCGGCACCGGAGTTGAACAGACGCATCAGGTCGTCGGTGAGCGACAGGTAGAAGCGGCTCTCGCCCGGGTCACCCTGGCGACCGGACCGACCACGCAGCTGGTTGTCGATGCGGCGCGACTCGTGGCGCTCGGTACCGAGCACGTACAGACCGCCGACCGCGCGGACCTTGTCGCCCTCTTCCTCGACCTCGGCCTTGACACGGGCGAACACGTCGTCCCACTCGGCCTCGTACTCGTCCGGGGTGTCGGTCGGGGACAGGCCCTTGGCGTGCATCTCCTGCACGGCGAGGAACTCCGCGTTGCCGCCGAGCATGATGTCGGTACCACGACCGGCCATGTTCGTCGCGACGGTGACGGCGCCGAAGCGACCGGCCTGGGCGACGATCGCGGCTTCACGGGCGTGGTTCTTCGCGTTGAGGACCTCGTGCTTCACGCCCTGCTTGGCGAGGAGCTTCGACAGGTACTCGGACTTCTCGACGCTCGTGGTGCCGACGAGGACGGGCTGGCCCTTCTCGTGGCGCTCCGCGATGTCCTCGGCGACCTGCTCGAACTTCGCCTTCTCGTTCTTGTACACGAGGTCGGTCTGGTCGATGCGCTGCATCGGCTTGTTCGTCGGGATGGGGACGACGCCGAGCTTGTAGGTCGACATGAACTCGGCCGCCTCGGTCTCGGCGGTACCGGTCATGCCGGAGAGCTTCTGGTAGAGGCGGAAGTAGTTCTGCAGCGTGACGGTGGCGAGGGTCTGGTTCTCGGCCTTGACCTCGACGCCTTCCTTCGCCTCGATCGCCTGGTGGATGCCCTCGTTGTAGCGGCGGCCCATCAGGATGCGGCCGGTGTGCTCGTCGACGATGAGCACCTCGCCGTTCATCACGACGTAGTCCTTGTCCTTCTTGAACAGGGCGACGGCCTTGATGGAGTTGTTCAGGAACGAGATGAGCGGGGTGTTCGCGGACTCGTACAGGTTGTCGATGCCGAGGTAGTCCTCGACCTTCTCGATGCCGGGCTCGAGGACGCCGACGGTGCGCTTCTTCTCGTCGACCTCGTAGTCCTCGCCCGGGGTGAGGCGCTTGGCGATCGAGGCGAACTCGGTGAACCAGCGGTTGGCCTCGCCCGAGGACGGACCGGAGATGATGAGCGGCGTGCGGGCCTCGTCGATGAGGATCGAGTCGACCTCGTCCACGACGGCGAAGAAGTGGCCGCGCTGCACCATGTCCGAGGCCTGCCACGCCATGTTGTCGCGCAGGTAGTCGAAGCCGAACTCGTTGTTCGTGCCGTACGTGATGTCGGCGGCGTACTGCTCGCGGCGCTCGGCCGGGCTCTGGTTGGCGATGATGCAGCCGGTGGTCATGCCGAGCGCGCGGAAGACGCGGCCCATGATCTCGGACTGGTACGACGCCAGGTAGTCGTTGACGGTGATGACGTGCACGCCGCGCGACGGGATCGCGTTGAGGTACGCGGCGGTCGTCGCGACGAGGGTCTTGCCCTCACCGGTCTTCATCTCGGCGATGTTGCCGAGGTGCAGTGCCGCGCCACCCATGAGCTGCACGTCGAAGTGCCGCATGCCCAGGGTTCGCTTCGCGGCTTCACGCACGGCGGCGAACGCCTCGGGCAGGAGGTCGTCGAGGGTCTCGCCGTTGGCGTACCGCTCGCGCAGCTCCTTGGTCTCGTCGTGGAGTTCCTCGTCGGTGAGGCTCGAGAAGTCGTCCTCGAGGTCGTTGATGGCCGAGGCGTACGCCTTCAGCCGACGGAGGGTTCGTCCTTCGCCGATGCGGAGGACCTTCTCCAGCACGTTTGCCACGTGAACTCCTTACGAGGTCGTCGCGCGCGACCTGCGCGCCCGATCGACCAGTCATGCTAGCAACCCGCGAACGCACGGCGCTGTGAGCGGCGCGGCTCTCGCGGACACGGGTGTGCGCGGCCCGCGAACGGACCGCGCACACGGTGCGGGACCGGAGGTCCCGCGTCGGATCAGGCGATCGCGGCTGCGCGCTCCGCGTCGGTGTCCGCGTCGACCGAGGCCGGCGCCTGACCGGCGGGCACCTCGTCGATGCCGATCACGCCGTAGTCCCAGCCCTTGCGTCGGTACACGACACTCGGACGGCGGGTCTCGGCGTCGAGGAACAGGTAGAAGTCGTGCCCGACGAGCTCCATGTAGTACAGGGCGTCGTCGACCGTCATCGGGGCGGCCTCGAAGACCTTGTGCCGGATGACGACCGGGCTGTAGACCTCGTTCTCGTCCTCGGCGGTCTCCTGGTCGACGACCGGGACGGCACCGGTCGCGACGTCCTCGATGAGCTTGCCGTCGGCCGGGACGACACCCATGCCGTCGAAGCCGCTGCCGGAGGCCTCGGCGACCGAGGTGGGGCGGTGCCGGCCGTGGTGCACCTTGCGGCGGTCACGCGCCCGGCGGAGGCGTTCCATGATCCGCGCGAAGGCGAGGTCGAAGGCGGCGTACTTGTCCGAGGCCGCGGACTCGGCCCGCACGAGCGGCCCCGGTCCGATCAGCGTGAGCTCCACGCGGTCCTCGCCCTGGCTGCCGCTCGACTTCTCGTGGTGGCGGCTGATGCGCACCTCGAAGGCGAGGGCGCGGTCGGCGAGCACGTCGATCTTCTCGGACTTCTGTTCGACGTAGGTGCGGAAACGGTCGGTGACCCCGACGTTCCGGCCCGTGATCGTCACGTCCATGTGGCGGCTCCCATCCAGTGTCGGCGCGTCGCCTCCGTCCGGCGACCCGAACGCCTTGTCGCGAGGCTAGACCCGGCGCACCCTCGGCGTCACGGGGAGGCGGCGAGTCCGGCAGACACTCACTGGACACACAGCGGCCACCGGGTGTTCACCGAGCATCAGTCGTCGACGCTCGCCACGGCGACGCAGCGCACCACCCGCCCGCCCGCAGCGCGCACGGCACGGACGCCCTCGGCCATCGTCACACCCGTGGTGACGACGTCGTCGACGAGCACGACGTCGCGGCCGTCGACGCCGGACGCACGCAGGGTCCCGACGGTCGCGGCGACGCGTTCCACCGCCGACCGCTCCTTCTGCCCCGGTCCGGATCGCCGGCGTCCGGCAGGGGTACGGACGAGGCGCCCCGTGTGCCGGACACCACCGCGGGCGAGCAGCAGCACCACCGGGTCGAACCCACGCCGTCGGGCACCCGCCCGGGACGGCGGCACCCGGAGCACCACGGTGCCGTCCGGGGACGCGGCGAGCGCCGCACGGACGAGCGCGCCGAAGCGGACGCCGAGCGGACCGGCGACGTCGACCCGCCCCCGGAGCTTGAGTTCGAGGACCAGGGTGCGGACCACCCCCTCGTACTCGAAGGCCGCGTCGAGCCGGACGCCGGCGACCAGCCGGACCCGCCGGGGCCGTGCTGCGAGCGCCGCGCGGCACGGTGGGCAGAGCGCGCGGTCCGGGCGGCCGCAGCCCAGGCAGGTGACGGGCAGGAAGAGCCCGAGCACGGCGAGCAGGGCGTCGCGCCACGGGGTGGGGGTGCCATCAGGGGGCATGCCCACGACTGTGGTGGTGACCGGACGACGGCGGTGGGCAGGGGTGCCGGACGGTGGACGGGCCTCCAGGCCGGGTGGGGTGTGGAGGACCGTCGTGTCAGCGCTGGACGCCGAGCACGTCGGCGGTGACGCCCGTCATGTCAGCGCTGCACGCCGAGCACGTCGGCGGTGACGTCGGTCGTGTCCCAGCCACCCCCGGTGGACTGCAGGACGTCGCCGCTCGACATCCGGAGCAGCAGGGCACCGCCGCTGCCGCCGCTGATCGCGGTGGCGCGCCCGTCGGGCTTCGGCAGGGTGCTCGACTTGCCGCCGATGGTGGTGCGGACGATGTTCGGACCGGTGGGGGTCTGCCCGACCGAGGCGACGTCGGTGTCGTTCACCCAAGTGGCGTCGACCGCGGTGCCGCTGGCGGCCTGCACCCGGACCGGGGCGCCGAACGAGGTCGGTGACCGGTCGGAACCGCGGATGATCGCCATCACGTACAGGCCGGGGCCGTCCGCGGTCTCGATGAGTGCGAGGGCCCTGGTCGAGTCGCGGGACACCTGGAACGACACGAGGTCGCCGCGCGGCAGGGTCGTGCGCACCTGGTGGGGGTCACCACCCAGGCCGTACGCGGTGATGCGCCGGGTGTCGGACTGCTGCCCCACCCAGACGAAGCCGAGGTCGTCGACGGCGGGGGCGATGAGGTCGTCGCGGGCATCGACGCGCAGGCGGTCCTCGCCGCGCACGACGACGACGCCGTTCCGGTTGCCGACGGCCGCGGTGGTGCCGGACGCCGACAGGGCGATCGAGGTCGGGTCGAGGCCGGCGATGGCGGCCCCGACGCCGCTGCCGAGCTCGGCGACCTTGCCGGTGCCCGAGGCGGCGTAGCCGACGACGCCGTCCTCGTCGACCAGGGGTCGGGGGTCGACGTCGGGGTTCAGCTGGGCGTCCGCTCCCCCGGAGTCCGGCACCGACAGCGTCGCGCCCTCGATCGTCATCGAGACCGACGAGATGGTGGCGACCGAGGCGAGGGACTTGCTGAGCTGTTCGCGCATCCGGACCTTGTCGACGGTGCTCGCGCGCAGGGCGTCGCTCGACAGGTCGACCAGGGCGGTGCCGCTGTCGATCGTCACCGCGTTGAGGGACAGCTGGGTGCCCTCCGGGAACGACGAGACGACGGCGCCCTTCAGCCAGTCGGCGGGGCCTGCGAGCAGGGCGCTGGCGATGCGCGTGCTCGTGGAGGAGCGTGCGAGGAACCAGCGCTGGTCGGGCACGAGGAAGCGGTAGGTCGGGTCGTAGAAGTACAGCGCGTGCGGCTGGAACACCGACTCGAAGCTGACCGGCGACAGGATGACGCCGTCCGGGGCGTAGGCGATGCGCCACTCGCCGTCCTCGCGGACGAACTGGAACGTCAGCGTCGACGAGGTCGGGCGGACGGCCTGGGTGTACTCCCCCTCGGAGTCGACCGTGGCGCTGGCCGTCATCGTGTAGGTCAGCTCGCGGTCGTCGGCGCGCTCGACGGTGCCGCTGCCGTCGCGGATCGTGACGCCCTGCCGCGGGTTCCACTGCTGGGCGAAGTCGGCGGCCAGGAACTGCCGGGCGATCGCGTAGTTGTCCTGGGCTCCGGTGGCGGCGGCGATGAACCCGCGGAGGATCGCGGTCTGGTCGGACCCGGTGATCGGCTTGTCCGGCCGGAAGTCGACGCCCGAGAGCGACTCGTCCTTGATCGTCTGCCCGGTACGCACGGCACCGTCGGTCGGGATGGCGGCGCAGGCGGTGACCGCGAGCAGGCTGACCGCGGCGAGCGCGACGGCGAGGACGTGGCGGATCGGGTGGCGCATCAGGACTCCTCTCGCACGGCGCGGGGGCCGTCGTACGACTCGTCGAGTTCGGGCAGCGGGATGGCCGAGGTGGCGGTGGTGCCCTGCTCGTTGCGGGGCAGGGTGAGCACGAACGTCGATCCCTCGCCCGGTCGGGACCACACGTCGATGCGACCGCCGTGGAGCTTCGCGTCGCCGAGGCTGATCGCGAGTCCGAGGCCGGTGCCCCCGATGGTGCGCTTCCGGCTCGGGTCGGCACGCCAGAAGCGGTCGAAGACGCGGGCGGTGTCCTCCGGCGGCATGCCGACGCCCTGGTCGCGGACGGCGATGGCGACGGTGCGCGCATCGCTGTCGACGACGACCTGCACGGGCTTCGCGTCACCGTGCTCGACGGCGTTGCCGACGAGGTTGCGGAGGATGCGGCGGACGCGCTTGGCGTCGAGGCGCATCGTGGTGTGGCCGCCGGGGGTCGCGAGCTGCAGCTCGACACCGGCACGTTCGGCGAGCGGACGGAACTCGTCGACGATGTCCGCGGCGAGGGACGCCGGGACGACGGGGGCGGTGTCGAGCTGCACCGCCTGGGCGTCGTACCGGGAGATCTCGAGCAGGTCGGCGAGGAGCATCTCGAAACGCTCCACCTGGGCGTGCAGGAGCTCGGCGGACCGGCTGACCGACGGTTCGAACGCGTGCCGGGAGTCGTAGAGCATGTCGCCGGCGAGCCGGATCGTGGTGAGCGGGGTGCGGAGCTCGTGCGAGACGTCGGAGACGAACCGCTGCTGCACGCGGGAGAGCTCGGCGAGCTGGGTGATCTGGCGGCTGACCGCCTCGGCCATCCCGTTGAAGCTCCGCGCCAGGGTCGCCAGGTCGTCCTGGCCGCGCACGGGGATGCGTTCGTCGAGGCGCCCCGCTGCGATCTTCCGGCTCGTCTCGGCGGCACCGCGGATCGGCACGACGACGAGCCGGACGACCAGCGAGGTGACCAGGGCGATGAGCACCATGAGCGCCACACCGCCGATCGAGAGGGTCTGGGAGACGAAGTCCAGGGTCTGCTGCGCGTCGGAGAGGTCGTAGACCAGGTAGAGCTCGTACTGGCCGGCGCTCGGGATCTGCAGGGTGGACCCGACAGCGAGCCCCGGCACCCGGCGCCCGTCGTCGTCGAGTTCGACGGGCTGCAGGCTGAGGCGACCGGTGTTCTGCGCGACCTCCTTGCGCAGGGCATCGGTGATCACGGCGTCCGGGAAGCCCTGGCTGGCGATGGTCTGCAGCGTCTGCGGGGTGGACTGGTCCGGGCTCCGCTCGATCGCGATGCTCGTGCCACCGGGACTCGTCGTGTTCGACAGGATCGCCTGCCGTGCCTCGTTCTGCAGCGTCTCGAGCTCGGACTGGTTGTTGTCCTCGCCCGCGGTGGCCGCGTCGAAGATCCCCTGGGCGACGATGGTGGCCCGTGCCGACTCCGACTCGATCTGGTCACGGCGCTGCGAGTAGACGTTCGTCGAGATGCTCACCATGACAGCGGTGCCGATGATGGCGACCGCGAGCCCCGTCGTCATCACGGTGATGGCGACCGAGCGGAACATGAGCGAGCGCCGCCACAGGTAGGCGATCGGACGCCAGGCGCGTCGGAGCCAGCGCCGCATCCGGCGACGGCTGCGGTCGACGACGCCGATCGAGACGGTGGCGCCGCCGGCCCCACCGGCGCCGCCGGCCCGGCCCGAGCCGCGTGCCGAGCCCGACGGGCGCGTCGAGGGCGGCACGGTGCTCAGGCTCCTCCGGCGCGGTACCCGACGCCGCGGACCGTGGTGACGGTCTTCGGGTTGTCCGGGTCGTGCTCGATCTTCGCGCGGAGCCGCTGCACGTGCACGTTCACCAGGCGGGTGTCCGCCTTGTAGTGGTAGCCCCAGACCTGCTCGAGCAGCATCTCGCGGGTGAACACCTGGTTCGGCTTCTCGGCGAGCGCCCGGAGCAGGTCGAACTCGAGCGGCGTGAGCGCGATCACGGTGTCACCGCGGCGCACCTCGTGCCCGGCGACGTCGACCGTGACGTCGCCGACGTGCAGCACGGTGGCGTCGGACGCGCTCGGCCGCAGGCGGGTCCGGATGCGGGCGACGAGCTCCTTCGGGTTGAAGGGTTTCACGACGTAGTCGTCGGCACCGTTCTCGAGCCCGAGGACGACGTCGGCGGTGTCGCTCTTCGCCGTGAGCATGATGATCGGCGTGCCGCTCTCGGCACGGATGCGCTTGCACACCTCGATGCCGTCGATGCCGGGCAGCATGACGTCGAGCAGGACGAGGTCCGGCTTGGTGGCGTGGAACGCGTCGACGGCGTCGTTGCCGTCGGCGCTGAACTCGGGTTCGTACCCCTCGGAGCGGAGCACGATGCCGATCATCTCGGCGAGGGCCTGGTCGTCGTCGACGACGAGGATGCGCGGTGTCATGTGATCTGGACTCCGGGTGGCGTGCGGGTGCCGTGGTCGGCACGTGTCCCCACACGATAGCCGAGGCCCCGCCGCGCCGGGTTTTCCGCCAGGATGGGGGTGGACCGTGCACCGCTGGCTCGGTCCGACACGACGAGGGGGCTGGAGTCATGTCCGATTGGCACACACCGGGCGGTGGGCAGCAGGGTGCGACGACGCCGCCGGCGTCCGGACCGGCGCAGGGACCCGGACCCCGGCCTGGAGGCCCGCCCCGCTTCTCCGTGCCGCCGCAGCCCGCCCCGGGGCCGGGTCCGGGGCGACCCGGCGGTCCGTCCGGTGGCTCGCGTCCGGTGATCCCGCTGCGCCCGCTCGGCCTCGGTGACGTCCTGGCCGGCGCGTTCACGGTGTTCCGCCGGAACGCCCGCGTGCTGCTGCTCTGGAGCGTGCTGTTGAGCGGTGTGCTCGGCCTGCTCTCGACGCTGGCCAGCACGTTCGGGCAGCAGGCGCTGCAGTCGCGAATGTTCTCGGCCCTCGACGGCGGCAGCGGTGCCGACTCGGTGGTCGCGGGCACGCTGACGCTCACGGCACTGCTCTCGGTCGTGCTGCCGTTCCTCGCCTACCTCGGTCGCGGGTTCCTGGTGGCGCCGGTCGCCGCGGACACCGGGCAACGGGTGCTCGGCCGTCGCGCCACGTTCCGGGGACTGTGGGCGCTGCTCGCCGGCCGCCGGTGGTCCGTCGTCGCGTGGATGCTCGTGCAGATCGGGGCCGGCGTGGTCCTCGCGATCCTGGCCGGGCTCGTGTTCTTCGGGGTGTTCGCGGCCATGGGTGCCGCCGACTCCGGCACCGGGTGGTTCGTGCTGGCGCTCGTGCTGTTCGTGCTCGGCATCGGTGTCGTCGTCGTCTGGCTCGCCACGCGCTTCGTGCTCACCGTCCCGACGATCGCGCTCGAGGGCCGGCCGGTCTTCGCCGCAGCCGCACAGTCGTGGCGCCTGACCCGCGGGGCCTTCTGGCGGACCTTCGGCATCCTGCTGCTCGTGCAGCTCATGTTCGGGTTCGCGGCGTCCATCGCGTCGATCCCGCTCACCATCGGCGCCGTGCTCGTCGGGGGCACGTTCGACCCGCTCGGGCAGACGGGCGGCACGTCGGGAGCCGGCACCGGTGCGGTCATCGCCATCGTCGTCGGCAGCCTGCTCGCGATCGCGGTGCAGTGCATCACCGACGTGCTGAGCGCCTCGATCACCACGTTCCTCGCCATCGACCGGCGGATCCGCACCGAGGCGCTCGACCAGCGGATCGCGTCGCACCTCGACTCGGGGCAGCCGACCGACCCGTTCGCGCCGTCCGAGCCCGTTGCACGCCCGCCCTGGCCACCGCAGCAGCAGTGGGCCGGTCGGCAGTGGCAGGCGCAGCAGCAACCGTGGCCGGGGCAGCAGCAGTGGCAGCCCGCCCAGCAGCAGCCGTGGCAGCCCGGCCAGCAGCAGCAACCGTGGCAACCCGGTCAGCAGCAACAGCAGCAGCCGTGGCAGCAGGGTCCGGGCCAGGCGCCGCCGAACGGCTCCGCGTGACGGCGGTCGACCCGGACGAGGCGCGTCGCCTGCTCGAGCGCGAACTCGACCGGTCCGCCTACGACGGTGCGCGGCCGACGTGGTGGGACCGTGCCTCGCGCTCCTTCCTCGACTGGCTCGGGTCGCTCCGCGCCGACGGCATCGACTCCCCCGCTGCGGCCCGCACGGCGCTGGTGATCGCGATCGTGGTGCTCGTCGCGGTCGTCGTGCTCGTCGTCGTCGCCCGCGGACTCCCCCGCCGGCGCGCCCGTGCCGGAGACGGTGACACCGGCGGGGTGTTCGACGCCGACGACCTGCGCTCCGCCCGGGAACTCCTCGAGGCGGCCCAGGCCGCGGTCCGTCGCGCCGACTGGTCAGCAGCGGTGCTCGAGGGATTCCGCGCGATCGCCAGGGGCCTCGGCGAGCGCGACCTGGTACCTGACGTGCCCGGAGCAACCGCGCGGACGATCGCCGCACGGGGCGCCGTGCCGTTCCCTGCGTCGGCCGGCGCACTCGACGCGGCAGCGACCGCCTTCGACGCGGTCCGGTATCTCGGCGCCGAGGCCGACGAGACCGCAGCCCTCCGCGTGCTCGACACCGAGCGCAGCGTCCGGCAGGCCCGCCCAGCGCGGGCCGAGGGACCGGAGGTGCCGGCATGACGACCGACACCGCCGCGCGGACGAGCGCCGGGCAGGCTCCGGCTCCGGCCGAGGGACGCCGGTTCCGCCTCGGGTTCTGGATCGCGATCGTCCTGGTCGGCGTCCTGCTCGCCGCCCTGACCGCCCTCGTGCAGGGCACCGACCCGGACGCACCGCGCGCCCTCGACCCGACCTCGACCACGGCCAGCGGTTCGGCCGCCCTGGTCCGGGTGCTCGAGCAGCGGGGCACCGCGGTCTCCGTCACCGACACCGTCGACGGCGTCGACGGGATCGACGGCGGCACGGTGTTCATCGACGACGCCGACGGGGCGCTCGACCCCGCCGTCGCGGAACGCATCGCCCGCACGGCGCGGCACGTCGTGGTCGTCGGCACGAGCGGCGCCGGACTCGAGGCGCTGCTCGGGTTCCCGGTCGACCCGGCCGTCCAGGTCGACGGTGACGCCACCGTCTCGACGGCCTCGTGCGGGATCCCGGCGGCGGCCTCGGCTGCCCGCGTCACCACCGCCGGCTCCGGGTACACCGTGGACGACGACGACGCCGAACGGTGCGCGCCGACGGGCGACGGCGGCTCGCGCGTCTGGGGTCTCGTGCGCACCGCGACGCCGGGCGGCGACGTCACCCTGCTCGGCACGACCTCGGCGTTCCGGAACGACACGATCGCCACCGCCGGGAACGCCGCGCTCGCCCTCGGGCTGCTCGGCGCCGACGAGCGACTTGTCTGGTACACCCCGGCCGTCGGCACCCCCGACGCCGCCCCGACCCTCGGCGAGCTCGCCCCGCCGTGGGTCCCGAGCGCCCTCGCACTGCTCGCCCTCGTCGCCGTCGCGTCCGGCGTCTGGCGGGGCCGACGGCTCGGCCCGCTCGTCGTCGAGCGGTTGCCCGTCGTCGTCCGTGCTGCCGAGACCACCGAGGGGCGTGCCCGGATGTACGCCCGCACCCGGGACCGCACCCACGCCCTCGACACCCTGCGCGTCGCCGCCGTCCGCCGCATCGGCCGGATGCTCGGACTCCCCCGATCGGCGCACGTCGACGAGGTCGTCCGGGCCGCGGCCCAGGCCACCGGTATTCCCCACACCCGTGTCGGTGCCGTGCTCGTCGGTGGGACCACCGCCGACGACCGCGCGCTCGTCGACGGCACCGCGGCACTCGACGACCTCGAACGTGCCGTGCGCCGGGCGACCTCCGGCGACCGACCGACCTCTGACCCCGACCGACCAGGAGCACGACCGTGACCGACCTGCCCCCTGCCACCACCGAGCACACCGCGCCGGAGCACGACCCCACGACCGCGGCCGGCTCCGACCTGCGCGACGCGTTCGGCCGGGTCCGCACCGAGGTCGCGAAGGCCGTCGTCGGCCAGGAGGGCGCGGTCTCCGGCATGATCGTCGGACTCCTCGCGCAGGGGCACGTGCTGCTCGAGGGCGTCCCCGGTGTCGCGAAGACCCTGCTCGTCCGAAGCCTCGCCGCCGCGATGACGCTCGACACGAAGCGCATCCAGTTCACACCCGACCTGATGCCCGGCGACGTCACCGGGTCGCTCGTCTACGACGCCTCGACCGGCACGTTCCCGTTCCGCGAGGGCCCCGTCTTCACCAACGTGCTGCTCGCCGACGAGGTCAACCGCACGCCGCCGAAGACCCAGTCGGCCCTGCTCGAGGCGATGGAGGAACGCCAGGTGAGCGTGGACGGCGACGCCCGGGCGCTGCCCGACCCCTTCTTCGTCGCCGCGACGATGAACCCGATCGAGTTCGAGGGCACCTACACGTTGCCCGAGGCGCAGCTCGACCGGTTCCTGATGAAGCTGACCCTCGACATCCCGCCGCGCGACGTCGAGTGGCAGGTGCTCCGTCGCCACGCCGACGGGTTCGTGCCGCGTGACGTCCGGTCGGCCGGCATCACCCCGGTGGTCGGCGTCGACGAGGTGGTCCGTGCGCAGCGTGCCGTCCGCGCCGTCGGCGCCCGCGACGACGTGCTCGCGTACATCGTCGACCTCGCCCGGGCCACCCGGCAGGCACCGTCCGTCCGCGTCGGTGTCAGTCCCCGCGGTGCGACGGCACTGCTCGCCGCCGCCAAGGCGTGGGCCTGGCTCACCGGCTACGACGCGATCACCCCGGACCACGTGCAGGCCATGGTCCTGCCGGTCTGGCGGCACCGCCTGCGGGTCGCCGCCGACGCCGAGCTCGAGGGCGTCGGCGCCGACGGCGTGCTCCAGCAGGTGCTCGAGCAGGTGCGGGTGCCGATCTAGTGGCGGTCTCCGGCCGGTTCGTCGCGCTCCTCGCCGTCGCCCTCGTGCCCACCGTGCTGCTCGGCAGCGGGTGGGCCGGTCTGGCGTGGGTCGGGGTGGTGCTGCTCGCCGCGGCGCTCGACGTCGTGCTCGCCGCCGACCTGCGACGGGTCCGCGTGGAGCGGCGGATGCCCCGGCTCGCTCGACGCGACAGCACCGCGGACGGCACCCTCGTGCTCGCCAACGACGGCTCCCGGACGGTCCGCGGTGTGGTCCGCGACATGTGGGAGCCGTCGGCCGGCCACCGTCCCCGTCGGATCCGGATGGCGGTCCCCGCCGGGGAGCGACGGACGGCCCGGATGCGCTTCACACCGTTCCGTCGTGGTCGACGCCGCACCGCCGGGGTCGCCGTGCGGTCCTTCGGTCCACTGGGCCTCGCCGCACGGCAGCGGGTCGTCGCGGCACCGGGCGAACTCGTCGTGACGCCGCCGTTCCGCTCCCGGCGGCACCTGCCGTCACGGTTGGCACGGCTCCGCGAGCTCGACGGCGAGACCACGCTGCAGCTCCGCGGGCACGGCACCGAGTTCGACTCGCTGCGCGACTACGTGCGCGGCGACGACGTGCGGTCCATCGACTGGCGCGCCACCGCGCGGCGGCAGGACCTCGTCGTCCGCACCTGGCGGCCGGAACGCGACCGGCGCGTCGTCGTCGTGGTCGACGCGGGCCGGGCGGGTGCCGGCCGGGTCGCCGACGAACCCCGACTCGACACGTTCATCGAGTCGGCGCTGCTCCTCGGCGCGCTCGCGGCTGCCGCCGGTGACCGCGTCGACCTGGTGGTCCTCGACGACACGGCACACGACCGCGTGCACGGCGCCACCCGCACCGACGTCGTGCAGCGCTTCGGCAAGGCACTCGCGATGGCCGAACCGGGGCTCGCCGCGACCGACTGGGCATCCGTCCCCGCGCTCGTCGACTCGATCACGACCTCGCGCGCCCTGGTCGTGCTCGCCTCGAGCCTCGACTCCGTCGGTGCCTCGGGCGACCTGCTCGCCGTGCTCCCCCGGCTGTCCCGACGGCACGCGGTCGTCGTGACGAGCATCGAGGACCCGGCCGTCCAGCGGACGGCGCGCGGCGGGGTGGACCCGACCACGGCGATCCGCACCGCGCGGGGCGGACGGGTGCCGGGCCTCCCGACCGGCGCGGAGCGTGACGTCTACCGACGCGCCGCCGCCGAACGCACCCTGCTCGACGCGGACGGTGCGGCCGACGTCGCACGGCGTTCCGGTGCCGAGGTCGTGCGCGGCGCACCGGCGGACGTCCCGCCGCTCGTCGCCGACGCGTACATCCGGGCGAAGGCCAGCGGCCGGCTCTGAACCGGGACGGACGCTAGCCGGCCACCAGGGCGGTGGAGCCGCGCTCGAACTCCTCGAGGTCGCCGCGCTCCCCTGCTCGGTACGCGCGGCCGCCGAGCACCCACTGGTAGGCGAGCACCGCGACCAGGGCGAGGGTGCCGATGCCGATCTTGATCGGCCACGGCCAGTCCTGCCGCGTCACCACGCCCTCGACGATGCCGGACAGCAGCAGGGTCAGGGTCAGGCCGATCGCGATGGTGATGAGTGCACGGCCGTCCTCGGCGAGGGCCTGGGCGCGCGTGCGTCCGGGCCCCGGTGCCACCCACGACCAGAAGATCATCAGCCCCGCACCGCCCGCGAGGAACACCGAGTAGAGCTCGAGCTGCCCGTGCGGGGAGATGTAGAGGAAGAAGTCGGCCAGGCGCCCCTGGGAGTGCATGATCGCGGCGGAGACCCCGAGGCTGACGGCGTTCTGCATGATCGAGAACGGCACGAAGACGCCGGTGATGCCGAACGCCACCATCGTCGCGGCGATGTAGGCGTTGTTCGTCCAGACCTGCGCGGTGAAGGCCCCGAGGCCACGGTCGGAGTAGTAGTCGACGAAGTCCTGCGTGGCGTACCGGCGCAGGGCCTCGTCGCTGCCGAACGTCGCCGTCGCGCCGGGGGTGGTGGTGATCCAGACGGCGACGATCGCCGCGATCGCCACCGTCGCGAGCGCGACCCAGATGGTCACCCAGCGGATCCGGTAGAGCGCCGCGGGCAGCTGCCGTGTGAAGAACAGGGCGAGGGCGGTCAACGGGTCGACGGGGTTGCCGGTGAAGCGCAGGCGGGCGCGGAACAGCGTCAGCGAGAGCCGGTCGCCCGTCACCGTGCGCGGTGCGGCGCCCCGGATGCGGGCGAGGTCGGTCGCGGCCTCCTGGTAGCCGGCGACGAGCCGGTCGACGTCCGCACCGGACCGGTGCCGGGCACGCGCCAGACGGTCGAGCTCCTGCCACCGGTCACGATGCACCTCGGCGTAGGCATCCAGGTCCACGTGTTCCCCCTCAGGTCGCGTGATCTCCGACAGAATGATCCCATGCCGAAGCCCCGCACGCCGCGTGACCTCGCCGACGCCCGGTTCTCGCGCGACCTCGACGAGACCGCCGACGAGCTGGTGGTGGGCGAGGGCGTCGCGCTCGACGTCCAGCCCGCCGGACTCGTGCTGCGGCTCGCGGCCGCGCTGCTGGACGGTCTGTGCGTCCTCGTGCTGTTCGTGCTCGCGCTGTTCGGCGTCTCGCGGCTCTGGCCCAGGGGCCTCGAACCGGCCTGGGGCGCAGCGCTCGGCATCGTGCTGCTCGTCGTCGTGCTCGTGCTGGTGCCCGCGGCGGTCGAGACCGTGACGAAGGGGCGGAGCGTCGGACGGTTCGCCACCGGCACCCGGGTCGTCCGGCTCGACGGCGGCGCGATCGGGTTCCGGCACGCCTTCACCCGGGCACTCGTCGGCCTGTTCGAGCTCTGGATGACGTTCGGCTCGGTCGCCCTGCTCGTCGCGCTGTTCGGCAGTCGGCCCCGGCGCCTCGGCGACCTGCTCGCGGGCACGATCGTGCAGCACGAGCGCCTGCCGAAGCAGCGGGACCCCGAGGTGCTGCTGCCTCCGGAGCTGACGGCGTGGGCCGGCGTCGCGGACGTCTCGGCGCTGCCACAGCGGTTGGAGAACCGCCTCGGTGCCTTCTTCCGCGGGGCTGCACTGATGCGCCCCGAACTGCGCGAGGCGGCGGCGCAGACCCTGGCGGCCGAGGTGTCCGCGTTCGCGCACCCCGTGCCGCCCGTCCCGCCCGAGGTCTTCCTGGCCGGGGTCGTCGTGCTGCGGCGTCGACGGGACGTCCGGGCGCTGGGTGCTCGCGCCGAGCTGCTCACCGCAGCCGGTGCGGCGGCGGCAGCGCCCCCGCCCGGCTTCCCGCGCTGACGCGCGGCGCCGCCCGCGGCGGGCGGCGCGCTGCTCGCAAAACACCGGTGTTCGCGCTCAGAACACCCGCGTGCGGGGGTTCAACGTGCGAGCACCGGTGTCTTGCGGCCGCCCCGCCGGACTCAGTAGCGGTAGTGGTCGGGCTTGAAGGGGCCCTCGACGGGCACGCCGATGTACGCCGCCTGCTCCGGACGCAGTGACGTCAGCTGCACCCCGAGGGCGTCGAGGTGCAGGCGTGCGACCTTCTCGTCCAGGTGCTTCGGCAGCACGTACACACCGGTCGGGTACTCGTCGCGCCGGGTGTGCAGCTCGATCTGTGCGAGCACCTGGTTGGTGAACGAGTTGCTCATCACGAACGACGGGTGCCCGGTCGCGTTGCCGAGGTTCATGAGCCGGCCCTCGGAGAGCACCAGGATCGACCGCCCGGTGGGCAGCCGCCACTCGTGCACCTGCGGCTTGATCTCGACCTTCGAGACGCCGGGCAGGGCCTCGAGCCCCGCCATGTCGATCTCGTTGTCGAAGTGCCCCACGTTCGCGACGATCGCCAGGTGCTTGAGCCCGAGCATCTCGTCGACACCCACGACACCCAGGTTGCCGGTGCACGTGATGACCATGTCGACGGTGTCCACGACATCCGCCAGGCGCGCGACCTGGTAGCCGTCCATCGCCGCCTGCAGCGCGCAGATCGGGTCGACCTCGCTGACGATGACGCGGGCGCCCTGCCCGCGGAGGGCCTCGGCCGCCCCCTTGCCGACGTCGCCGTAGCCGACCACGAAGGCGACCTTGCCGCCGATGAGCACGTCGGTGGCACGGTTCAGGCCGTCGGGCAGCGAGTGCCGGATGCCGTACTTGTTGTCGAACTTCGACTTCGTCACCGAGTCGTTGACGTTGATCGCCGGGAACTTCAGCTCGCCGTTCCGGAACAGCTCGTACAGGCGGTGCACGCCCGTGGTGGTCTCCTCGGTGACGCCCTGGATGTCGGCCGCGATGCGGGTCCAGCGGTCCGACGAGGTCTCGAGCGACCGCGCGACGGTGTCGAGCACGATCTTCCACTCGGCACTGGCGTCCGGCTCGGCGACCGGAGCGGCTCCGGCCGCCTCGGCGTCGGCTCCGGTGTGCACGAGCATGGTGGCGTCGCCGCCGTCGTCGAGGATCAGGTTCGGTCCGGTCCAGTCGACACCGGCGACGGCTGCCTCGTCGCTCCAGTCGAAGACGCGGCTGGTGCACCACCAGTACTCCTCGAGCGTCTCACCCTTCCACGCGAAGACCGGGACGCCGGCGGGGGCGTCCGGGGTGCCGGTGGGCCCGACGGCGACGGCGGCCGCGGCCTCGTCCTGCGTGGAGAAGATGTTGCAGCTGGCCCAGCGCACCTGCGCGCCCAGGGCGACGAGCGTCTCGATGAGGACCGCGGTCTGCACCGTCATGTGCAGGGACCCGGCGATGCGCGCGCCGGCGAGCGGCTGCGACGCGGCGAACTCCTCGCGCAGGGACATCAGACCCGGCATCTCGTTCTCGGCGAGACGGATCTGGTGCCGGCCCGCCTCGGCGAGGGACAGGTCGGCGACGCGGAACGCAGCAGCGGTGCGGGTTTCGGTGGGCATGTCCATCAGTCTTCCATGCCGGGAGGCGCGGATCACCAGCCGATCCGGGTCACGCTCCCCGAGCCTCCAGATCGACCCCCGCGCTCACGCCGCGGACGTGAGCCGTCAGTCGGCGTCGCGCGGGAGCGGCTCGCGCCGCACCACCTGCCAGCCGCGCGGGACGCGCAGGGCGGCAGCGTGCCGGGCGCAGAGGTCGTAGCCGTGCGGCTCGACCCGGGTCGACAGCGGACCGACGACCACCATGGAGTCGCCGTAGTCGTACGTCAGGGTCGACGAAGCGCTGGCGGCACACGCCACCTTGCTGCAGATCCGCACGTCCATGTCGACAGGGAGCCTAGCGGAGCGTCCGGCGCGCACTCGTCCCCGCGTACGATGAGGGGATGCGTCGGAAGCCTCGCCTCGTCACCCCGGTCGACCGCGGTCGGGGGCGCTCACGGCACGGCCGAGGCGGGCGTTCGAGCGTCACCGGGCCCGAGCTCGCCCCGATCATCACCCGCGCCGAGGCCTTCGACCGGATCGTCGGCGACAGCGCGCACTACCTGCTCGGTCTCTGGCCCGACGAACTGGCCGGCGTGGTCTTCCAGGTGGCGGACATGCCGAGCGACACGACCCTGCCCGACGAGATGCCGCGCTGGCGCATCGATCGCGACGCGCGCCGTGTGACCGTCTTCCGGATCCCCGTCGAGCGGGTGAACCGGAGCCCCGAGAAGGACGACTCGGACCGCCGCATCATCGTCGAGACCGCGGTGTTCCGCGCCGTCGGCGAACTGATCGGCAAGGACCCCTGGGACCTGGCACCGGACCGCTACCGACACTGGTGAGCCGGGCCGACCGCGCCGGGCGTCAGGGGTAGACGCGGACCGGGGTGGAGACGTCGGTGGCCGGTCGCACCGGGAACCCGGCGATGCCGTCGGCCCCGCGGTAGGTGACCCCGGCGACGATGCCCTCGGTGCCCGTCAACGTGAGCTGCTTCGCGGTCTGCACCGGGAGCGTCACCGTCGCCCCGGACAGGATCTTCAGGGTGCGACGCTCGTCACCCGACCGCACCGTGACCGAGCGGTCCTGGCGGGTGGGGTTCACGAAGTTCAGCCGCACGCCCTCGCCCGGCGCGATGGCGGTGATCGTCTCGTCGCCCAGCGGCTCGGCCGAGGCGAACCACCCGAGATCGGTGCCGGCACCGTCGGTGGGCGTCGTGGTGCGTGCACCGGTGACGACCGGCTCGGTCGAGGTGACGGTGAACGAGTACCGGCCGTCCGGGAAGTCGTCGAGCGCGACGTCGGTCACGACCCCGGGCTCCGCGGTGGCGTTGACGGTCGTGCCGCCACCGTCGGCCGTGCTGATGCCGAGGGTGACGCGGGCCGACTTCGTGCCGGGGACGAACAACCGGACGATCGGCGCCGCGTCGGCCGTGTCGTCGCCGCGCTGGGCAGCTTGCGCGTCGGCGAGGGCGACGGCGGGGATGACCTGTGACCGGGACGGCGCAGCGCCGCCGGACACGATGTCGTAGCCGCCCGGGGTGAGCGTGCGGACGACGGTCTCCTGCATGTGCGCGACGATCTGCCCGCCGGACGACGTGACGTGCACGACGGTCGAGGCGGCGTCGGACACGAAGCCCGACAGCGGGACGACCTTCTGCGTGTTCGGCGCGACGACGATGCCGGTGGTCCCGGGGGCGCTGACCGTCCCCGTGCCGTCGAAGATCGCCAGGTCGACCGTGGCGTTCACGTCGGTCGGGTTCGAGAGCGTCACGAGGCTCGTGCGCCCGGTCTCCGTCGAACCGCCCACCAGCCACGTGGACTGGGTCGGGTCGTCGCACGAGGCAGCGCCCGCCCCCACCAGGTCGCCGCTGGACACGCTCTGGAAACTGCTGCCCGCGACCTGCGGGGTCGTCTCCCCCGCGGGCGCCGTCAAGAGCCGGGGGTCGCTGCCACCGGTGGTCGAGGGGTCGAGCGAGGACCGCTCGACGGTCGAACCGGTCGTCGCCGTCGCGACGGTCGCGGTGCCGACGGTGCTCGCCTGCGTCGCGTCGTTGCCGTCGTCGTCGGACAACCGCAGCGCACTGCCGGCGCAGACGCGTTCGGCGGCGGCGGGGACCGGCGTCACGGTGCGCCCGGCGGGTCGACCCGGTTCGGACTCGGTGCCGATCGCGTGGGCCGCCGTGACGGCACCCGCGGCGACGACGACGGCGACGGCCGTGGCCGTGCCGCGGACGATCCAGCGCCGGACCGAGGAGGGGGTGGTGCTCATTCGTCGCGCTCCTCGTCGAAGGTGGTGGCAGGTTCTTCGGCCTCGATGACGTTCGAGGTGGCACGGCGGCGGCGCGGGGCGGTCGGGACCGCGAGCAGGGCTGCGGCACCGAAGACCACGCCGAGCACGACGAGGTACAGCACGTGGGTGGCCTGGGTCGCCGCGGAGCCGGAGCGCGTGCGGTCGACTTCGCCCTCGTAGTGGAACAGCTGGCCGTTCGTGGTCTCGCCGATGCTGGTGAAGAGCGCGTTCTGGCCGATCGCGCCAGCGGCGCGGTCGTGCACCGTCTGCGCCTCGGGGTCGTCGCCGGCGTCGTCGATGAGCACGAAGCTCACGCCGAGCTCGCGGAGCGCCGGCCGGGGGTCGTACCCGCTGCGGCTCGCCAGGTTGCCGGCGAGTGTGGTCAGCCGTGCGCCGGACTCGCTCAGCCGGAGTGCGGTCGCGTCGAGCGTCGACTGGTCGTCGAGGGTGGAGCCCTGCCCGCGCTCGAGCGTGACGGCGAGCGAACCGTCGTCCTGCGGGACCACCACGAGCGTGCCGACGTCGGGGTTCGCCTGGGCCTCGGCGTTCACGTAGGCGCTGAGCACCCGGCCGGTGGTCGGTTCGATCGTGGCGGTGCCGAGGTAGAACGCCGCGAACGCCGGCGCCACGGCGACCCCGGCGAGCACGGTCGCGACGAGTCCGGTGACCGGGGCGGCCTTCGGCAGGACGTCGATGCCGATGCAGGCCGCGACCACGAGGGCGAGCCAGTAGACGGACAGACCACTGCCGGGCCAGACGATGGTGGTGGTGGAGCCGACACCGGTGACGGTGACGTGGGTGGCGGCGAAGGCCGTGGCGAAGCCGAGGAGCGCGATGACGAGCGCGGAGCCGGCGACCGCCCAGCGGTGTCCGAGCATCGCCCCGATCGCAGCGGCGGCCACGGGGAGCGCGAGGACGGCCATCACGATCGGCAGGACCGTGGCGACCAGCGCGAGTCCGGACGTCGCGGGGAGCCAGCCGCTCCAGTCGGGCAGGGGCTGTCCGATGGCCAGCTGGAGCGCGGACGGCGCCCGGGTCGCGGACGGCACACCGGGGTCGGCGAACACGGCGAGCAGGTTGCCGCGTGCCGCTTGCGCCAGGATCAGCGGCAGGAACAGCACCGCGGTCGGCACCGGGATGAACACACGACGGTGGGCCCGGCGCCAGCCGACCAGGAGCGCCACGAGCCAGCCGATCAGCAGGACCGGCAGCAGCGACGGCGCCGAGGCGGCGACGACCGCGAACAGGAGCGACGCACCGGAGGCCCATGCCCACGAGCGGTGGGCCTCGAGCACGGCGACGAACAACCACGGCAGGAGCAGGTGCGCGATCACCGCGCCGAGGTGTCCGGTCGTCACCGCGCCGACGAGCGACGGGGCGATGGCGTAGAGCGACGCTCCGATCACCGGCACCCAGGTGCGGGTCGTGACCTTGCGGACCGCGAACCACGCCCCCAGGGCGGACACCGGGAACGCGACGAGCATCACCAGCACGACCGCGGTGGACGGCGACCAGAACACGATCGAGCCGAGCACGGCGAGCACCGCGGCGAAGGGGTCCGACGGCCCGGTGAAGCCCGTGCCGAGCGAGTGGAAGCCGTAGCCGACGTTCTGCCAGAGCTGCCCCGGGGTCGCGGAGAGCGGCAGGAGTCCCCCGCCGGTCAGGGCCGGCGAACCGAGCAGCGGGTAGAGCGTGACGACGCTGAGGACCGCGGCGGCGAGGACCACCCAGATGCCGCCGTCGCTCAGGAACGACGCCCGGGCGATCGGGGCGTCCTCGACGCGGGCGAGTTCGACGTCGCGTGAGGTGGTGCGGTGCTCGTGCACCCGACGCCAGCTCACGCGGAGTGGCTCGACGGCCGCCCAGCCGAGCTTCTTCGTGCGGGCCAGGTTCTTGCGCGCGCGCCCCGTGCCGCCGCCGAAGGCGACGGCGAACGCTGCGGAGAGCTCGGGGACCACGGCGGCGGGGTGCTTCGCGAGGAGGTGTCCGAGCGCGCGGCCGATCGCGAACGGCACGAGCGTGAGCCAGTGCAGCCAGACGAGCGCGGCCGGCGCGTAGGTCATCCGGCGGTGCAGCTGCGCCTGCCGGTGCATCCGGACGCGCCGCGCCTCGGACACGCGCTTGCGACCGAACTCCTCGATCGGTCCGGCGCTGGTGACCTTGGCCTCCGGCACGAGGGCGACGCGGTGTCCGGCGAGGCGGACCCGCACCGAGAAGTCGAGGGCCGCGTCGACGTCCGGCAGCGCCGGGTCGAATCCGCCGAGTTCGTTCCAGACCGAGCGGCGCACCAGCATGCCGCCGGCGGCGACGGCGAGCACGTCGGTGTTGCGGTCGTGCTGGCCCTGGTCGAGCTCGTCCTGCACCAGCACGATCGACCGGCCGAAGTGGGTCATGCTCTCACCGAAGGCACGGATGAGCGAGGGGTCGTCGTCGGCGACGAGCTTCGGACCGGCGACGACGACCGACGGTGCGATCTCGACCGCGGACAGCAGGTCGGCGAGCGCGGTGGGTGCCGGCGCGTTGTCGTGGCCGAGGATCCACAGCCACTCGTCGACCGGCTCGTCGGTCACTGCGGGCGGCGCGCTGCGCTCGCCCTGTCGGACGGCGTCGCCGAACGCCCTGCCCGCGGGGAGCCGGACGAGCTGCGCGGACCCACCGAAGGACAGTTCGGCGGTCGATCCGTCGGTCGTGCCGACGTCGACGACCACGAGGTTCTCGGGATGGCGGGTCTGGGCGGCGAGCGCGTCCAGGGTCCGGTCGAGGTGGTCCGCCCCGTTGGCGGCGACGAGGATCGCGGTGACTCTGGGCTGCATGACGGGCGTCACTCTACGGTCTGGAGGCGCGGTGTCGGCTGCGGACGGCGGCGCGCCGTGAACCTGTGGGCGCGTTCACCGCGCGGTGCAGGAGGAGCGCTGGATGGCGGGTTCCGGCGCCTTCGTCGCAGGCTCCTCAGGCGCGCCCTCGCAGGGCGCTGGCGCGCCCTGAACGCTCAGGCGCGCTTCCGCAGCTTGCGGCGTTCGCGCTCGGACAGGCCACCCCAGATGCCGAAGCGCTCGTCGTTCTCGAGTGCGTACTCGAGGCACTGCGCCCGGACCTCGCACGACGTGCAGATCTTCTTCGCCTCGCGCGTCGAGCCGCCCTTCTCGGGGAAGAACGCCTCGGGGTCGGTCTGCGCGCAGAGCGAGTCGACCTGCCAGGCGAGCGGGTTCTCCTCGTCGTCCGTCTCCGGCCGTCGCACTCCCGGGACGCCGAGCGCCACGGGGTCGACGTGCCAGTCCTCCGGAACTCCGGCGTGGAACTCGGAACCGTTCACCCTGATCACCCCTGCCGCCTCGACAACGAACCCCAACTCTTGCGGCCGTTGCCTGTAATTACAGCGGTGTCATTCGCCTGAGTCAAGTCGCGGATCATAGAAGGCACTGACCGCTCCAGCGTGTCATGTCCCCCGTTTGGGCGTGTCGCTCCGCTCGCGTGGGCCTTCCGGGGGACAACTGACTCGTCCTCAGGCGCTCAGGAGGCGCTGCGCCGGGCCTCCCAGGCGCTCGACACCATCTCGTCCAGCGAGTGCCGCATGGCCCACTCGAGGTCACGGGCGGCGGCTTCGCCGGTCGCGACGATGCGGGCCGGGTCGCCGGGGCGCCGCGGTGCGATCTCGGGGTCGAAGGCGATCCCGGTGCCCACCGCCATGGCGTCCATGATCTGCCGGACGCTCACACCGTCGCCGCTGCCGAGGTTGTAGGCACGCTCGAGCGGCTCCCCCGCCTCGAGCTTCCGCGCGGCCACCGCGTGCGAGTGCGCCAGGTCGGCGACGTGCACGTAGTCGCGCACGCAGGTGCCGTCCGGGGTGGCGTAGTCGTCGCCGTTGATCCGCGGGGTCCGGCCGGCGAGCAGCGCGTCGAAGACCAGCGGGAACAGGTTGTGCGGGCTGGCGTCGTACAGGTCGGGCTCCCCCGAACCGACGACGTTGAAGTACCGGAGCGACGTGGTGGTGAAGCCCGCGGCGACCTCCATGTCGCGCAGCAGCCACTCGCCGATGAGCTTCGACTCGCCGTACGGCGACTCGGGGTTCTTCGGGGTGGACTCGACCACGGTCTCGACGTCCGGCGTGCCGTAGACCGCCGCGCTCGACGAGAAGACCGCCTTGGTGACGCCGGTCTCGGCCATCGCGCGGAGCAGGGTCGCCATGCCGGTGACGTTCTGCTCGTAGGTGTGCAGCGGCCGCTCGACCGAGACGCCGGCGTACTTGAACCCAGCGACGTGGACCACGCCGGTGACCTCGTGCTCGCGCAGGGTGCGTGCGACGAGCTCGCCGTCGAGGATCGTGCCCTCGACGAACGGCACGTCGTCCGGGACGAACGCGCGGAAACCGCTCGACAGATCATCGAACGCGACCGTGTCGATGCCGGCCGAGCGCAGCGCTCGGACGACGTGGGACCCGATGTACCCGGCACCGCCGGTGACCAGCCAACTCATGCTCGCCACGCTAGCGGACGTCGGCGACGCCCCGGTGGCGGTGTGCGGGTCCACGCCACGGCGTGCGGCCCCGCGCAGGTCCCGGTGCGGGTCCGCGCCCCTAGGCGCCGGTGGCGATGAACACGGTCGACGTGATGCCGTCGGAGGAGTCCGCCTCGACCGTCACGTCGCCCTCGTCCGGCGTGATGAAGCACGACTCGCCCTTGCGGAGCAGGGTCGCCGACTGCGCGCCGACGAGCGTGACGACGCCCTCGGTGCACACGGCGATCGACGGGCCGACGAGCGGGGCGACCCCGCCGGTGCTCAGTCCCACCGGGCGGCCGTCGCCGTCCACCCGCAGCAGCGCGAACCCGACGCCGTCCGGCGCGAAGCGGTCGACCCCCGGTGCGATGTGCTCGGGCTCGAGGACCGGGGCCGGGTACGCGGTGAAGTCGAGCACCCGCAGGAGCTCCGGCACGTCGACGTGCTTCGGGGTGAGCCCGCCGCGGAGCACGTTGTCCGACGGCGCCATCAGCTCGATGCCGAGTCCGTCGAGGTAGGCGTGGATGTTGCCGGCGGGCAGGTACATGGCCTGCCCCGCGGCGAGCGTCACCCGGTGCATGAGGAGGGAGACGACGATGCCGGGGTCGCCGGGCCAGCTGGTCGCCAGGTCGCGGACGGTCGCGGTGTTCGGGGTGAGCAGGTCGTCGTCGAGCGAGACGGCCAGGTCGCTCGCGGCCTGCACCACGGCGAGCGCGGACTCGTCGGCCGTCTCGAGCCAGCGGACGGTGTCCTCGAGCCCGTGCAGCAGGTGCACCTCGAGCGGACCGAGCCGTCCGGTGCCGGCGTCGAGCACGCGCACCTCGGCCAGGGTCTCCTCGACGGGGCGGAAGCCGCTCAGCGCCTCGAACCGCTCGCTCAGCGCGACGACGAGCTCGGGCTTCGGGAACGGGTCCTTGTAGTTGCGGGCCGGGTCGTCGAGCGGGATCCCCTCGCGCTCCTCGCGGGCGAAGCCCTCCTCTGCCTGCTCCGGGGTCGGGTGCGCCTGCAGCGAGAGCGGTGCCGCCGCCGCGAGCACCTTGAGCAGGAAGGGCAGGCCGGTGCGGTCCGGACCGAGAGCGGTCTCCGGCTCGTCGGCGATCCAGTCGCGGAGCGTGTCTGCACCGCCGACCATGGCCGGGTTGACGACGACACTGGGGCTGCCGGCGTGGGCGCCGAGCCAGAGCTCCGCCTGCGGGGCACCCGTGACGGTGCGGCCGAGGAGCTCCGGGATCGCGGTGACCGAGCCCCAGGCGTAGTCGCGGGGGGTGTTCGTGATGCCGAGGAACATGGGCCAGAGCCTACCGGCGCCGCCGAGGGAGTCCTGCTGACGGCGACCGGCCGGTAGCCTGGCGTCGTGACGAACACCTGGCCGCTGGCGCGTGGGACCGTTCCGGAGCGCGAGGCGTTCGCCTTCGGGGCGACGACCCTGTTCGTGCTGTTCGCGGGCGATGCCGTGCCGAACACCCTCACCTGGGTCGGGGCCGGTGTCCTCTGGGCCCTCGTCGCGGCGTGGGGCATCACGATCCTGGTCCGGGCGAAGCCGCCGCTCGTCCGCACCCCCTGGGCGCTCTGGGCCTTCCTCGGCTGGTGCCTGGTGACCCTGATCTGGTCGCACTGGCGGTTCGCGACGATCTCGAGCCTGACCGTGCAGGTGATCTGCGCAGCCGTGGCGTTCACGATCGCGTCGACCCTGACGTGGCGTCGGATCCTGGACGCGATGAGCCTCGCGCTCCGCTGGGTCCTCATGCTCTCGCTCGTGTTCGAGGCCGTCGTCGCGGTGTTCGTCCGGCACCCGATCGCGCCGATCTGGACCGACTACGGCGACCGCGACGTCCCCGACGCGTTCTACTTCTCGCGCGCCGAGCTCTTCACCGGGGGCCGGATCCAGGGTCTGCCCGGCAACGCCAACCTGCTCGCGATGGTGGCCCTGCTGGTCGCGATCGTGGTCGCCGTGCAGTTCGCCGAGGGCCGGATTCGCCGGAACCAGGCGATCGGCTGGCTCCTCGTCGCCGTGCTCGGCTTCGTCCTCACCCGCTCGTCGACGGTCATCGCCGCCGCCGTCGTGGTCGCCGCGGTGGCCCTGGTCGCCGTCCGGATGCGCCGTGTGCCGACCGAGCGCCGCACCCCGCGCTACCTGCTGCTCGCGGTGGGTGCGGTCGTCGTCGCCGTGGTCGCGTTCGTGCTGCGCGGCCCGGTGTCCGAACTGCTCGGCAAGGGCTCGGATGCCACGGGGCGCGGCGAGATCTGGGGCAGGGTCCTCGGCCTGATCGACCAGCACCCGGTGGGCGGCTGGGGCTGGATCGGGTACTGGTGGCCGGGCATCCCGACGCTCGCGGACCTGGCGCAGCGCAAGGGCGTCACCTACCTGCAGGCCCACGACGCGTACCTGGACGTCTGGATGCAGACCGGCATCATCGGCCTGGTGCTGTTCGCGATCTACGTGGTCACGACCCTGTCCCGCTCGTGGGCCTGCGCGACCCGCATCGGGTACGACGCCGCGCTGCGTCCGCGGTCGTTCGACCCGGTGTCGCTCCTGCCGCTCCTGGTCGTCGTCGCCCTGCTGGTGCAGTCGGTCGCCGAGTCCCGCCTGCTCTACCAGGGGAACTGGGTGCTCTTCGCCCTGCTCGCGATCAAGACGCGCATCGTGCTGACCGGTGAAGAGCCGGTCTCCACCGGGGACGGGCCGCGCACGCCGCCCACCAAGCGCGAGTTCCGCTGGGCCGGCGCGCGCTGACCCGGACGCTCCCTCAGCGCGAGAACCACGAGCACGACACCGGGGACGACCACGGGTTCGACTTCACCCGGGCGACCTGGAGCGTCGGGTCCGCGTCGCACGCCTCCACCGCCGCCGGCAGCTGCCCCGCCCACACCGGCCCGTCGCTCCGTCGCGTGTCCGTCGGCGCGACGTGCAGTACGGCCGACGCGACGACGGCGGTGACCACGCACCAGCCGGCCAGCGCGCCGACCAGGCGACCCGGGCCTCCCGTCCGTCCTGCCGTCCGCGACCAGCTGCGGGCGTCCACGAGCGTGGCGGCGGCGACCACCGCGGCGCTCACCAGCAGCAGTCCGGCGGCCGCGGCGTAGCGCTGCGGCGGCACGGCGGCCATCGCAGCGATCGGCGCCGACCAGCGGATGCCGTCACCGCCGTTGGCGAGCAGGGCTGCCCACCAGACCGCGAGCGACCCGACGGTGAGTGCTGCGACCATCCACCGGGTGCGCGCCGGCCCGACCACGACGGCCGCCACCAGGACGACGAGCAGCAGGGCGGCGGGCACCACGACCACCGCCCACCCGTGCTCGACAACCGCCGTCAGGACCGCGCCGAGGTCCGGTTCCCAGGCACCCGCCGCGGGGCGCAGCAGGTACCCCGCGAGCACGTCGCGCACCACCGGCGACCCCGCGGCGAGGGCCCGCGGGCTCGTCAGGGTCGTCACGCCCTGCACCACCAGGGCGACGACCACGGCGACCGTGACGGGCAGCGCGGTCCACCGGCCGGCCGGCCCGGGCGCACGGCCACGCGGCGTCCAGGCGAGGAGCAACAGGGGCGCGAACAGTGCCGTGAGCGGTTCGGTGAGCACGGCGGCACCGGCGACCACGGCGAGCACCCCGGACGCCCACCACGAGCGTGCGCGCCACGCGAAGACCCACGGCACCAGGACGAGCAGGTACCAGTGCAGGTTCGCCGCGTTCCCGCTGATCTCGTGGGGAGCGAGTGGCAGGACGACGGGGACGGCGGCGAGCACCAGCCGGAACGGCCACGGGCGGACGACGTCGCGGGACAGCACGAACACCAGTGCGCAGACCGCGCCGACGACCGTGCACGAGGACAGCGCCACCACCTGCGCGTACCGCTCGGGCGGCAGCGCGTACCCGAGGTCGACGATGAGGCGGGGCAGCAGGTGCACGTACCCCGCGTAGGGGTGCAGCAGGGTGTCGACGGGACCCATCGCGATCCGTTCGCGCAGGAACACGCCGCCGTCCTCGGCCCAGACGGTGTTCCGCGGCACCGGACCGAGGCGGTACCAGGCCAGGGCGGTCGCGAGCAGGCCGACGACGACCGCGACGAGGGGGACGCCGGCGACCCTGCGCGCGAGGTCCATCCGGTGAGGATAGTTCGGTCATCGCGCATCGTCGATACAGCCACACCGCGATGCGGTGGGCTCGTCACAAGGTCGTGCGCCAAGATGGACGCGTGACGGACGGCCGGGTGAGCAGACAGGTGCTCGGGCGCCGGTACCTCTCCGCCTGGATCGGCTTCTCGGCCGGTGGACGGTTCAGCCAGGCGCTCGCGACGGTCATCGTGCTGTTCGGGTTCGGGCAGCCCACCGTCGAGGCCCTGGTCGGCCGGGCCGGGACCTGGGCGGTGCTCGTGACGCTGTTCGTGCTCGCGGGGCTGAGCCTGCTCGGCCAGCGGTACCGGATCGAGTGGCACGGGGTCCTCCCCCTCTCGCTGCTGGCGTTCGTCGGCTACTGCGCGTTGAGCGTGCTCTGGAGCGAGTACTCGTGGGTTGCGCTCCGCGGACTGGTGCAGACCGTGTGCTTCATCGGCCTCGGGCTGTACCTGGCGCTCGGCCGTGACCTGGTGCAGGTGATCCGGGCCTCGGGCGACGCCTTCCGGATCCTGCTCGTGACCGCCCTCGGGCTCGAGGTCCTGTCCGGCCTGGTCCTCGACGTCCCGTTCCCGGCGTTCGGCATCCGTGGTGACATCGCGTACGGCGGCCCGATCCAGGGCATCGGCGGCACCCGCAACTTCATGGGCTTCATCGCCGCGATGGCCCTGGTCACCTTCGTGGTCGAGTTCCTCACACGGTCGGTCACCCTCTGGCGTGCGATCGCGTCGACGTCGCTCGCCGTCATCGCGCTGATGCTCGTGCAGTCCCCCATCACCGGGCTCGCGATGATCGCGCTCGCCGTCACCGCGCTGGCGCTCTGGTCACTCCGGCACGCGCGACCGGCGACCAGACCGGTGGTCAACGGCGTCCTCGGCGCGGTCGTCCTGCTGACGCTGGCCGTCGGGGTGGTCGCCCGGCACCGGCTGCTCGCCGAGATCGGGGCGGCCGGCGGCACGGCCACCCGGACGGACCTGTGGTCCCAGATCCGGGTCCTGGTGGAGCGCTACCCGATCCAGGGCTGGGGCTGGGTGGGCACGTGGCCGACCGAACCCGTCGTGCCCTACGTGACGCTCATCGACCCCGCCGGTGTCCGGTTCACCTCGGGACTCAACGCCTTCGTGGACGCCTGGCTGCAGATCGGCTTCGCGGGCACGCTCATCCTCGGCATCACGGCGCTGCTCGCGTTCGCGCGCGCCTGGGTGACGGCGACGACGTTCCCCGGAGTGGCGTACGTGTGGCCGGCCGCCGTGCTCGTGCTGCTGGCCGTGACCAGCACGGCGGAGAGCTACCTGCTGCACGGTGCGGGGCTGATGTTCTTCGTCACGGTCCTCGTGATCGCCGCGCGGCGGCGCTCGTGGCGCCGACACCTGCCGCGCGTGTAGCCGCGGGCGCTGGGCGCCGCGTGCGCTTCGTGAGCAGGAATGGTCGCCTCCGCGGAGGCGACCCGACCGTTGCTGCTCGCGTAGTGGCGGTGCGGCGCGACCCACCGACGGACGGGAGGCCCATTGCGGCCCCGCACCGCGCCTCCAGGCCGTCACGCCGGACGTTCCGGGCCCGCGCATCGTGAGCAGGAATGGTCGCGCCTGCGGACGCGACCCGACCATTCCTGCTCACGAAGCGAGCGGGCGCGCTACGGAGCGCGCGCTACGGGCTCGTGCGGCGACCGAGACGGCGCTGCACACCCCACTGGGTGACGCGGAGCATCGCCTCGAGGACGATGGACCGGCTCATCTTGGAGACCCCGTGCACGCGGTCACGGAAGCGGATGGGCACCTCGACGATGCGGCCGCCGAGGGCGTCCACCCGCAACGTCATGTCCACCTGGAAGCAGTACCCCTTCGAGTCCACCGAGCCGAGGTCCATCCGCGCGATCGCCGACGAGCGGTACACGCGGTAGCCGGCGGTGATGTCCCGAACGTCGAGCCCGAGCACCAGGCGGGCGTAGGTGTTCGCCCCGCGGCTGAGCGCCTGGCGCCGGAGCGGCCAGTCGACGACCGACCCGCCCGGGACCCAGCGGGAACCGATGGCGAGCAGGACGTCGTCGGACGCGGCCACGGCATCGAGCAGAGCCGGCAACCGGTCGGCCGGGTGCGAGCCGTCGGCGTCCATCTCGACCAGCAGCGGGTACCCCCGCTCCAGGCCCCACCGGAACCCGGCGACGTACGCCGTACCGAGTCCGGCCTTGCCGGGGCGCTGCAGCAGGTGCACACGGTCGTCTGCCGCCGCCAGCGACCGCACGATGTCCCCGGTGCCGTCCGGGCTGCCGTCGTCGACGACGAGTACGTGGGCACCGGGCACCGCCGCCAGCACGGCGGCGGTGATCGCACGGATGTTTTCGGCCTCGTCGTACGTCGGGACGATGACGAGGGCGGTGGTCTCCCCCGGGGTCACCGGTTCAGGCGCCGCTTCACCTTGCCGGCGACGCTGCGGGGACCCTCGGTGCGCAGGTAGTGCACGGCACGGCCGAGGTCGTAGCGGACGCCGGAGAGCTTCTTGCGCTCCGGGACGCGGACGCGCATCTTGTGCGGCTCGATCGACGACGTGGTGTCGCGCACCGTCTTGTCCGCCGCGCGGATCGGGTTCCGGCAGAACTCGACGAGCGGGGCCAGGACGTTCTCCCACGTGAACTGCTCGCGCACGCGGTCGACGTTGCCGATGAACTCGGTGCGGGCCTTCTTGTCGAAGAGCGCCGTCTCGAGCGCGGCGGCCAGGCCGTCGACGTCCTGCTCGTGCACCGCGATGCCGAGCTTCTCCTCCGCGACGAGGTCACCGAACGAGTCGCCGGCCGTCGTGACGATCGGCAGACGTGCCCACAGGTAGTCGAGGATGCGGGTGCGGAACGAGAAGGTCGTCTCGAGGTGCTCGTAGTGCGTCGAGACGCCGGCGTCGGCCTCGAGCAGGTACGCGCCGCGCTCCTCGTACGGGATCCACTGGTCGTTGAAGAACACGTGCTTGCCGCTGAGTCCGAGCGCGTCGGCCTCGGCACGCACCTTCGCGACGATGTCCATCTCGGGGACGTCGGGGTTCGGGTGCTGCACGCCCATGAAGAAGAGCTTGACCGACGGACGGCGCTCGGCGAGCTGGGCGATCGAACGGACCAGGGTGATCGGGTCGAACCAGTCGTAGATCCCGCCGCCCCAGACGACGAGCTTGTCGTTCTTGCCGATGCCCGGCACGACGCCCTTGACCCGCTGCTGGTCGTGCACCGGCGGCGTCGAGGACAGCCCGAACGGCACGACGCCGATGAGCGAGCGCAGGTCGGCATCGCGCGAGTACGTGCGGGCGTTCACACGGCCGGAGCCGGCGAGCTGCCCGAGCCAGAACATGCGCTGACGCTCCGAGGCGCAGATGAAGTAGTCGCCGAGCTCGAGCTGGTGGTTCAGCGTGTCCGAGGCGTCGAGGATCTGGCGGTTCCACTTGTCGACGTCGTCGCTGCGGCCCTGTTCGAGCTGCTCGAGGTGCAGCGGGTCGTAGACGTCGACGACCAGGATCTTGCTGGTCGACTCGAGCACGGGGAACAGCCGGAGCGCGTGGCCCTGCACGATGATGACGTCGGCCCAGCCCTCGTGCTCGACCATCTGGCGCGGGTGGCGGTGCGGGACCGTCACGACCTCGTACGACGGGTCGATCGGCGACGAGCGGGTCAGGCTGACCACGCGCACGTCGTGCTCGGACGCCAGCTGCTTCGCCATCTGGGTGGCACGGATCGCCGGACCGGCCATCTTCGCGCCGATCGAGTCGCCCGTGATGATCAGGACGCGGCGGCGGGTGCCGACCTCGAGCACGCCGAGGGAGTGCACGATCTTGTCGTAGCCGGCCAGGTAGTTCTCGATCGGGTACGCCGGCTCGTCGCGGTTGCCGAACAGGCGGAGGAGTTCACGGTCCGACCGGACACGGGTCGCCTGGATCTGGCGGCGGGACTCGGTCATCGACGGCAGCTGCTCGACGAACTGGTCGACACCGTAGATGCCCGCCATGCTGGTCTTCGGCACCGGGATGGTGGGGACGCTGTCGTCGCCGGGGTTGCGCAGGTCGAGCTCGGTGGAGTCGAGCTCCCCGCGGCCCACGGCACGACGGACGGCGAGTGCCAGGGAACCCGGCAGCGCCGCGGCGAGCTGCTCGTCGCCGAGGTTCTTGTAGAGCGTGAACAGCGCGTTCCGCTCGAGCAGGTAGGTCTCGCGGAAGTCGCCGAACTTGTTCATCGACGCGTGGTGCTTGTGGAACGCGACGGACTTCGGCTGGTACCGGAAGCGCCAGCCGAGCAGGTTGAGCCGCCAGCCGAGGTCGACGTCCTCGTAGAACATGAAGTAGCGGTCGTCGAAGCCGTCGAGCTGCTCGAAGAGCTCGGCGCGGATGAACATCGCGGCGCCGGTCCCGAACAGGACGTCGGTCTCGCTCTCCCACCGGCCGGTGTCCGGCGACCCGGCGAAGGGCTTGTAGCCCATGCCGTACCAGGTCATCGCAGCCTCGGTGAAGTCGACGTTGACGCCTTCCCAGTCGAGGACCTTCGAGGCGACGGCACCGATGTCCGCGCCGGAGGCGAAGGTGGCCATCGCCTCGCGCACCCAGCCGGTGTCCGGACGGGCGTCGTTGTTGAGGAACGCCACGACCTCGCCGGAGGACTTCTCGACGCCGAGGTTGCACCCGCCGGTGAACCCGAGGTTCGCACCCGCGTCGATCAGCGTGAAGTCGAGGGTCGAGGCCTTCAGGCGCCCGAGGTGCTCGGGGCCCGAACCGTTCTCGACGACGATCACCTCGAGCTTGTCCTGCGGCCAGTCCTGCTTGCGGAGTTCCGCGATGCTCGTCAGGGTGTCGTCCGTGCCCTTGTAGTTCACGAGGATGACGGACACGACTCCCGGCTTGCGCTCTGTCACGGGAATTCCTCCAGCAGCTGCCGCGCGCGAGCGCGGGTCGATGGCTCGGCCCGCGGGGTACCGCGGGCCGATGACACCCTACAAGGCGCGCCCAGGGACTCCCTGTCGCCGCTGCGGATTCGTGCAGAATGGCGTGCGTGACCGCTGTGATCCCGAGCACCCCCATGTCCTCCCCCCTCCGCGAGGACTACGCGGCCCTCGCGGCCGACGAACACGTCGAGGGCCCCCGCGGCACGATCCGCTTCGCGGTGTCCACCGCCGACCCGGCCGAGGGCAAGGGCGACCTGTTCGTCGCGCTCGGGCTGGCGCGGGCGCTCCGGGCCGAGGGCTGGGGCGTCGCGATGTGGCCGCTCGAGCGCTGGGGCGAGGAACTCCCCGCCGACACCGCAGTCGTGGTCAGCATGATCGAGTCCTTCGTGCCCGGCTACGTCCCCGCCGGCACCGCCCTGGTGGCGTGGGTGCGGAACTGGACCGCCAAGTGGGCCGCCCTGCCGTACCTCGACGAGTTCGACGCGGTCTGGACCTCGTCCGGGATCGCCCGTGACGCGATCGCCGCGGCCTACAGCGGTCCCGTCGAGGTGGTGCCGATCGGCGTCGACACCGAGCTGTTCACCACCGACGCCCCCGCACCGCGGGAGCGCACGGACCGCGCCGTGACCACCGTCAACTTCTGGGGTGTCCGCCGCCGTGTGCAGGACGTCCTCGCCGAGGTCGCCCCGGCCGAACCGATCGTCTGGTTCGCCGCGAACGTCGACCACGTCGAGGCCTCCGCGGGCGTCGAACTCCGCCCGGCCGTGTCCTACTTCGCCCTGCCCGAGGTCTACCGCGCCGCCGGGTTCGTCGTCGACGACGTCATCGAGCCGGCCGCCGAGTACGGCACCCTGAACTCCCGCCTGTACGAGTCGCTCGCGTCCGGGGCCCTGCCCGTCACCGACTGCGCACTCGGGCTCGACGAGCTCGGCCTGTCCGACGTGCCGGTGTTCGACGACGCCGACTCCCTCGAGCGCGTGCTCGCTATGCCCCGCGACGAGCGCACCGCCCTGGTCGCCCGGCTCCGCGCCGTCGTGGTCGAGCGGCACTCGTTCCGCAGCCGCGCCGAACAGGTCGGTCCGTCGCTCGACGCCGCCGTCGCCGCCGCAGCGGTTCGGAGCGGTGAGCGTGGCGCGTTCCTGCGGTGGGCCACCGCCCAGCGCGAGACGCTCCGGCAGGCCGAGCACGACCGCGACGTCCACCTGGCCGGCGTGCACGACATCAACGCGCGCCTGGTCGCGTCGGAGCAGCGGGTCGGTGCGTACGACACCGCCCGCCGCCTGGCCGAGGCGGAGCGCGACCAGATCGCGGCCCGCTTCGAGGGCCTCACGCGTTCCCCCGAGTACCGCCTGCTGCACGGCGTGGGCCTGATGGCGCGGCGCGTGCGCCGCTGACGGCGGTCGACGCGACCGATGGCGGACGGGAGGCCCGGTACCAGCTGGTACCGGGCCTCCCGTCCATCATGTGGTGACCGTCTACTGCACGGTGACGGTCTTCGTGCCGAAGCTCTTGTAGGTGCCGCTCGGCAGGTCCTGGAAGTAGACGCGCACGGTGTGCGTGCCCTTCTTCACCCCGGTGAGCTTCCGCGACAGCCCGACGTCCGAACCCCAGTCCGGGTGCGCGGCCTGCACGTCGGTGCGGGTCGCGTTCACCGTGCCCGGCGAGACGGCCACGCCGTCCAGGTGCATCTTGTACTTGACCGGGTCCCAGACGTCCGGGTCGATCGCCCACCCGGCCACGGTGATCGTGCCCGCGCCGCCGGTGACGGACTCGTACAGGCCCTTGACCGAGCCGGTCTTGCCCGTCTTGCCGGTGGTCGGCGGGTCGGTGACCGTCACGCTCTTCGTGCCGAAGCTCTTGTACGTGCCGCTCGGCAGCTCCCGGAAGTACACCCGTACGGTGTGGGTGCCGGCGGTCAGCCCGGGGATCTTCAGGGCGAGTCCGACGTCGGAGCCCCACGCGGGGTGCACGGCCTCGACGTCGGTCCGCTTCGCGTTCGCGGTGCCGGGGGCGATGGCGACACCGTCGACGTGGATCTTGTAGGCGACCGGGTCCCAGACGTCGGGGTCGATCGCCCAGCCGCGCACCGTGGCGCTGTTCACGCCGCCGACCACGGACTCGAACGCGCCCTGGACCGAGCCCGTCTTGCCCGTCTTGCCGGTGGTCCCCGACGCGTCGGGTTCAGCGGTCGACGCGGCGCTCACGGTGACGGTCTTCGTGCCGAAGCTGACGTACTTGCCGCCCTGCAGGTCCTGGAAGTAGACGCGCACGGTGTGCTTGCCGGCCTTCAGGCCGGTGAGCCGGAGCGTCAGGCCGACGTCGGAGCCCCACGTGGGGTGCGTCGCCTCGACGTCGGTGCGGGTGGCGTCCGCGACCCCGCTGTTCGTGCTCACGCCGTCGACATGGATCTTGTACTTGACGGGGTCCCACACGTCCGGGTCGATCGCCCAGCCCCGCACGGTGGCCGTGCCGACACCGCCGGTGACCGAGTCGTAGGAGCCGCGCACGGCACCGGTCTTGCCGGTCTTGCCGGTGGTCGGGGCGTCGACGACGACCGACTTCGACGCGACCTTGACGTACTTCGTGCCGGGCTTGTCCACCACGTACAGCGTCACGGCGCGCGTGCCCGCACTGATGCCGCCGATCGTCTTCGAGAAGCCGAGGGTGCTGCCGACGCCCGGGTAGACCTTCGCCACGTCGGTGCGGGTCTTGTCCGCCGTGCCGGTCGCCTTGCTCACACCGTCGACGAGGATCTTCCACGAGCCGGGCTTGGACGAGTCGGGGTCGAGGACCCAGCCGGTCGCCGAGATCGTGCCGACGCCACCGGTCACCGAGTCGAGGACACCCTTGGGTGCCGCGCTCGTGATGGTCCGGGTGTAGCAGCCCAGCAGGGTGTTCGCCCCGGGGCCCTGGTTGATGGCGTAGCTGCAGACGGAGTGCTTGCCGAGGCTCAGCCCGGTCAGCTCGGTCGAGAACCCGTGCCTGGTGTTGTTCGCGCCGAGGGTGCCGGCCAGGTCGCTCCGGGTCTTGTCCGCCGTGACGGTCTTCGCGCCGGCGCCGTCGACGTAGAACGCGACGCGCAGGGCGTTGGTGGTGTCCGGGTCGGCCGCCCAGCCGGTGACCGTGATCGACGAGGTGGAGGTCGCGGTCACGGAGTCGACGTCGCCGTACGGGTTCCCGCCGCCGGCCGCAGCGCCGAACCAGTCGGTGTACATGCGCCAGAAGTTGCGGTTGCCGTACGCCGAGCAGCTGTCACCGGAGCCGTAGAGGTTCGACATGGCCGCGGCGTTCGGGGTGTACGGCGTGTAGATGTACAGCCCTGCGGTCGCCTGGTTCTGGATGTAGACGGACTTCCGACCGCAGGCCGCGTTCGGGTTGAGCAGGATCGAGTTCGTCCGGCCCGCCTGGTACGCCCACGAGGTCGGTGACGCCTGGTACCGCTTGAACTGGAGCGCCGCGGCGTAGACCTGCTGGCCGAAGCCGTAGTAGGCCGGGTCGCACGGGGCGGTGTCCGGGCACGCGAAGCCGGTGGCGTGCAGGTACATGTAGGACGTCGGCGAGGACGTCGTCACGATGCCCTGCTCCTTCTGCAGGAGCACGAGCAGCACCTTCTGGCTGATGCCGCACGCGGCACCGACCTGGGCGATCATCGTCGCGGCGCTCTTGGTGCCGCCGGCGATCGCCGCGCACCGGCCGGAGACGGCGCTGATCGAGCTCATCTTCTGCGAGAAGTCCTTCAGGCAGGCGGGGCCGCCCGAGGCCTTCTTGCAGTTCGGGGCCACGCTCGTCAGGAACGACTGCACGGCGGCGGCGCTCATCGCCGAGCCGTTGTAGAAGTTCGCGTCGCTGATGATGTTGCCCGGGTCGAAGTCCGAGGCGACCGCGGCCGAGGCCGACTGCGTCGTGGTCTGCTCCGCGAGCACCGTGCCGAAGGTCAGGCCGCTCACCGCGACGGCGAGGGACGCCACCAGGGCGAGGGAGCTCCGCAGGGAACGACGGGAGCGGGCGGTGCGGGGGGTGCGGGAGTTGCGCATCACGGGACCTCGGCGGTCAGGGGGTCGGACGTCGTCGACGCGGAGCCGACGGCGTAGGTCAGGGTGACGGACCAGGTGCCACTCGGCACCTTCGCCGCGGGGAACGACACCTGCGCGCAGTTCACCGACGACGCACTCGCCTGTGCGGTGCTCGTGGCGGTGCGCTCGACGCCGTCCTTCGTCGCGGTGAAGGTGCACTTCCCGCTCGTGTCGGTCGTGCCGGAGACCAGGCCGCCGGCCTGGAGGGTCTTCGAACCGGTGTCCCAGCCGGCGAAGGTGACGACGGCCGTGGCCGGGTACTCCGACGGGTCGGTGTCCGGCTGGTTGGTCGCGCCGCTGCCCGGGAACGCACCGGGGGTGTCGTCGTCGGAGGCGACGTCGCCGTCACCGTCGTCGGACCCACCGTCGGTCGGCGTCGAGGCCGTGTCGGTGGGGGCCGTGGTCGCCGAGTCGTCGCCCGTCGGGGTCGCACTCGGGGTGCGCGAGACGGACGCGGACGGCGACGGGGTGGCGTCGCCGCCACCACCGGAACAACCGGCCAAGAGGAGACTGAGTGCACCGACCACCGCGAACGCAGCGATCGGCCTGGATGCGAGGAGCATGCTGACGGGCCGTCCTGTGGATGTTGACAAGGGTCCGGGTTGCAACAACGGTAACTCGAAAGTGAAGGTTGAGGGTTGGATCGGCCGGAATCACCCCCACTCGGGGTGCACGACGGCCGTCGCCCAACCCCGTCCCGCGGGCCCGGTGAGTATGCTGTTCCGGTCCTGCCCCCACGAACGAAGAGACGTATGGTCGACCAAGCCCGCATGACCGCGCTCGCGAAGGAACCCCTCGTCGTGATCGGCGCGCCGACGAGCGCCTTCCGCGGGACCTTCCGTGAGCTGCGCGACGTCTTCCGGCAGCGCGAGATGCTCGGCATGCTCGTCCGACGCGACCTGAAGGCCCGGTACAAGGACTCGGCGCTCGGGTTCGTCTGGACGCTCGTGCGCCCGCTGACCCAGCTGCTCATCTACTACTTCGTCATCGGCAAGGTCCTCGGCGCCGCCAACGGCATCGACAACTTCGCGATCTACGTCTTCACCGGCCTGACCGCCTACACGCTCTTCAGCGAGATCGTCGCCGGGTCGACCGGGTCGATCGTCGGCAACTCCGGGCTGATCAAGAAGGTGTACGTCCCCCGCGAGGTCTTCCCACTCGCCAGCGTGGGCGCGGCCCTGGTGAACTTCACCATCCAGTTCGTGATCCTGCTGGCCGCGACGGTCGTCATCGGCGTCTTCCCGTGGCACGAGGGCCTCGTCTACCTGATCCCGTCGCTCGCAGTGATCCTGGTCTACGGCGCGGCCATCGGTCTGGTGCTGTCCGCGCTCAACGTGTACCTGCGCGACGTGCAGTTCGTCATCGACGTCGGCCTGATGGTCCTGCTCTGGGCCTCGCCGATCGTCTACTCGTACGCGCGGGTGGTCGCCACCGTGAACGCCGACTGGCTCCTCACCGTCTACACGAACAACCCGCTGACCCTGTCGGTGCTCGGCCTGCAGAACGCGATCTGGCTGCACGACCCGGCCGACGTCACGTACCCCGACCACCTGATGCTCCGGCTGGGGATCGCCTTCGTGATCGGCCTCCTCTGCCTCATCGGTGCGCAGCGGATCTTCTCCCGCCTGCAGGGCAACTTCGCGCAGGAGCTCTAGACCATGGCCATCAGCACCCCCGTCGCCCCGACGGCCACCGGCGACACCGCCGAGCGTCCCGACGTCATCGTCATCGACCACGTCCGCAAGCGCTTCACCGTGCGCAAGGACAACACCCTGCGTGAGCGCATCGTCACGCTCGGTCGTGCCGGCCGCAAGCACCGCCAGGACTTCTGGGCCCTCGACGACGTCACCGTGTCGATCCAGGCCGGCTCGACCGTCGGGCTGATCGGCCAGAACGGCTCCGGCAAGTCGACCCTCCTCAAGGCGATCGGCGGCATCATCCAGCCGACCTCCGGCACCGTGTCCCGCCGCGGTCGCCTCGCCGCACTGCTCGAGCTCGGCGCCGGGTTCCACCCCGATCTCTCCGGTCGCGAGAACGTCTACCTCAACGCGAGCCTGCTCGGACTCAGCCGCAAGCAGACCGATGAGAAGTTCGACGACATCCTGGCGTTCTCGGGCATCGGGGACTTCATCGACACCCAGGTGAAGTTCTACTCATCGGGCATGTACGTGCGACTCGCCTTCGCCGTCGCCGTGCACACCGACCCCGACGTCCTGCTCGTCGACGAGGTCCTGGCCGTCGGCGACGAGGCGTTCCAGCGCAAGTGCCTCGACCGCATCCGCACCTTCCAAGAGGCCGGGAAGACGATCATCATCGTCACGCACTCGCTCAGCCAGGTGCAGGAGATGTGCGACCGCGTCGTCCTGCTCAACAAGGGCAAGGTGCTGCACGACGGTGACCCCGTCCAGGCCGTGAGCATGTTCCGCGAGGTGCTCGAGGAACGTCGCCAGGGCGAGCTCAGCACCGACGTCGCCGTCGGCCGCGGCAAGGTCGTCGGCGCGAGCGTGCACGTCGACGGCAAGGAGCCCCGCGCCGACGTCATGCCGGGCGACGACCTCGTCGTGGACATGGAGTTCGAGCACCTGGACGGCATCGCCGACTGGGAGGCCGCGGTGCAGATCAACAACGCCGGCGGCCAGGTCGTCTACGGCACCACCACCGGCATCATGGGCCTCGAGCTCCAGCCACTGCACGGTCGCCGGAAGCTCCGCCTGCGGATCGCCGACACCGCGTTCGGCACCGGGAAGTACTTCATCAACGTGTCGATGATGGACTCCGCCGGCCGACACCTGCACGACATGCCGGAGTGCGACTCGTTCGAGGTCCCCGGGTTCGAGAACGCCGTGGGCACGGTCTACGCGCAGCCCTCGATCGAGGAGCTCGACTGAGCCCGGTCGACGGCGACACCGGGGCCCGTGCCGACGGCACGCCCCGGCCCGACGGCACGCCCCGGCCCGGCGACGCTCCCCGCACCGCGGTCGTCGTCGTCAACTGGAACCGCGCCGACCTGACCACGGCGGCAGTCCGTGCCGTGCTCGACGAGGGCGCGGCCGACGACGTCATCGTCGTCGACAACGGGTCGTCCGACGACTCCGTCGCGGTGCTCCGCCGTGCCCTGCCGGAGGCCACCGTCCTCGCACGGGGCGACAACGGCGGGTTCGCGGCCGGCGCCAACACCGGCATCCGGCACACGGACGCCGACGTCGTCGTGCTGCTGAACAACGACGCCGTGCCCGCACCGGGCTTCGTCGCGGCGCTCCGCGACCACCTGGCGCACGCCGGGCCCGAGGTCGCCGCGGTGACGGGCCGCATCGTGCTCGCCGGACGCTGGACGGGCCTCCCGGCCGGTGCGGAACCGGCACCTGACCAGCGCGTGCTGCGCGACCACGACGGCCGTCTCTGGACGCCGTCGGCGGACGGCGAGGTCCGTCTCAACTCGACCGGCGTCCGTGTCGACCGCGACGGCAACGGGATGGACCGCGACTGGTTCGCGCCCGTCGACCGGGTCGCCGACGTCGACGTCTTCGGGTTCTCCGGCGGCGCGTCCGCACTCCGGCGCACGGCCCTGGACGACGTCGGCCTGCTCGACGAGTCCCTGTTCATGTACTACGAGGACACCGAGCTCGCCTGGCGGCTGCGCCGCCGCGGGTGGCGCGTCGAGCACGCCCCCGGCGCGGTCGTCGAGCACGACCACTCGGCGTCGTCCGGCGTGCAGAGCGACCTGTTCGTCTTCCGGAACGCCCGCAACCGCATCGTCGTCGCCCTCTGGCACGCCCCCTGGCCGACGGTCGCGCGGGCGAGCGCCCGGACCCTGGTGCGCGGCCTGCGCGGGCTGGCCTCCGGTCGCACCCGCCGGGAGGCGCGGCTCGTCCTGACGGCGTTCGCGGACGTCGCAGGGACCCTGCCGGTCCACCTCGCGCGCCGGCTCCGCGAGACCCGGCGCGCGTCCGTCCCGCGCCGCAGCGTGGACCCGGGCGCATGAGCGCAGCGGGCTATCCTGGACACTCCCCCGTCGACGGCCCCGGCCCCGACGTCCCCGCCCGGAAGGAACCACGCGTGCCGCAGCTCACCGTCCTCGTCGACGGGACCGCGGTACCGCAGGCGCTCGGCGGCGTCGGGCGCTACGTCGAAGGGGTCGTGTCGCACCTGACCGACCCGTCGCTCGACGTCCACCTGGTCGTCCGTCCCGTGCACGCCGCACACTTCCGGGCCCTCGCGCCGCACGCCACCGTGCACACGGCGCCGGGCTGGACCGACTCGGTGCCGCTCCGGTTCCTGTGGGAGCAGACCGGGCTGCCGGCGCTCGGCCGTCGGCTGGGGGCACGGGTGCTGCACTCCCCGCACTACACGTTCCCGTTCGGCTGGCGCGGCGGGTCCGTCGTCACGCTGCACGACGCCACGTTCTTCTCGAACCCGGAATGGCACTCGCGCCTGAAGCGCACCTTCTTCACCTGGTGGAGCCGTCGGTCGCTGCGCACACGACCCGTCGTCATCGTGCCGAGCGCCGCGACCGCGACCGAGGCCGCCCGGGTCGTGCGGGGCATCCGCGCCGACGTCCGGGTCGCACCGCTCGGCGTCGACCGCGCGGTGTTCCACGAGCCGGACGTCGCCGCGATCGAGGACGCCCGGATCGCCGCCACACTGCCCGAGGGTGCGCCGTGGATCGCGTTCCTCGGCACCATCGAACCGCGGAAGAACGTCACCGCGCTGCTCGACGCGTACGCCTCCGTGCGCGCCGCGCGTGCGGCTGCCGGGTCGGACGGCGGTCCGGGTGCGGAGACCCCGTGGCTCGTGCTCTCCGGGGCCCGCGGCTGGGACGAGTCGGCCATCGCGCGGCTCGACGCCCTGCAGCCCACCGACCACGTCATCGAGGCCGGCTACCTGCCGCTCGAGGACCTCGCCGGGTTCCTCGGCGGTGCCGAGTTCGTCGTCTACCCGTCCCTCGGTGAGGGCTTCGGGCTGCCCGTTGTCGAGGCGATGGCCTCCGGCGCGTGCGTCCTGACCACCCGGCGGCTGTCGCTGCCCGAGGTCGGTGGGGACGCCGCGGTGTACAGCGAGCCGTCCGCCGCCGCGCTGGCCGATGCGATGGCCGCGCTGCTGGATGACCCCGCGCTCGTGGCGTCGCACCGGGCGGCGGCGCTGAACCGGGCCTCCTCGTTCACGTGGGAGGCCACGGCAGCCGTGCACGTCGAGGCCTACGAGTCGGTCGCCGGGGGCGGACGGTGATCCGGGTCGCGGTGCTGACGGTCACCTACAACACCGGTGAGACGATCCGGCCGTTCCTGGCGAGCGTGGCCGGCGCCTCGGAGGAGCCGGTCGCCGTCGTCATCGCGGACAACGGGTCGGAGGACATCGACGCGCTCCGGGCGATCGGTGAGTCGTACGGCGCCGTCGTGGTGTCCTCCGGCGGCAACCGCGGCTACGGCGGTGGGATCGACGCGGCACTGAGCGCGCTCGACGACGTGCTACCGGACGTGCGCCCGGAGTTCCTGCTCGTGACGAACCCCGACGTCGTTCTCGGCGAGGGCTCGATCGACGAACTCGTGGCCGCCGCCGACCGGATGCCGTCCGGTGGGTCGTTCGGGCCCCGGATCCTCGACGACCAGGGTGAGACCTACCCGTCCGCCCGGCAACTCCCTTCGCTCCGGACCGGCCTCGGCCATGCGGCGTTCTCGCGGTTCTGGCCGGCGAACCCGTGGAGCCAGCGGTACTGGTCCACCACGAAGGTCGTCGAGCGCGAGGCCGGCTGGCTCTCCGGTGCGTGCTTCCTCATCCGCACGTCCTTGTTCCGCGAACTCGACGGGTTCGACGAGTCCTACTTCATGTACTTCGAGGACGTCGACCTCGGGCAGCGCGTCGGTCTCGCCGGCCGAGCGAACGTGTACGTGCCGTCGGCGGTCGTCACCCACACCGGAGCCCACTCGACCTCGTCGAACCGCCGCCGCATGGAGATCGAGCACCACCGCAGCGCCTACCGGTTCCTGTCGCGGAAGTACCGCGCGTGGTGGCTCTGGCCCCTGCGCGTGGTGCTGCACGCGGGCCTGTCGCTCCGCGCCCGCTGGGTGACGCGCAAGTAGTTCCCGCTCGGTCGGCTGGCCTGTTCGCAAGACACCGGTGTTCGCGTGCTGCACCGCGGTCTGCAGGTGTTCCGAGCGCGAACACCGGTGTCTTGCGGGCCCGGCTCACCCGGCGGCGTCAGGAGCGGCGAAGCAAGCGGGCGCGGGCGGCGGCCAGCAGCACGGCGGCTCGGGCGTCGAACGAGTGCTCCGCCGCGATGCGCGACGCGACCGCCGAACGTTCGGCCACCGACGGCCAGGGCCGCGCCGGGTCGAGCAGCGCCGCGAGTTCGTCACGGGAGCGCGCGACCGCCAGCGTCGGCACGTCGAGCACGTCGGACAGCCCGGCGACCGGATCGGTCACGACGACTCCCCCGGTGGCCAGCACGTCGAACACCCGGTTCGACACGAAGCCCCCGGCGGCCATGTCCGGCCAGTGGTCGTTGAGCACCAGACGCGCCGAAGCGTAGGCGCGCGCGACCTCGGCCCGGGACAGCGCCGCTGCGCCGAGCAACGCGGACGGCACCACACCGTCCCACCCCGGACCGTGCACACGCAGGTCGGCACCGAGCGCGACCGCGTCGGACACGACCGGTCGTGCGGTCCCCCGCGTGGACCCGACGAACACCACGCGGCCGGTGTCGACGTCGTCCGCCCTGCGGGTTCCCGGGTGGAACACCGCCGGATCGGTCGCCTGCAGCAGGGTCCGGACCGGCACACCCGCACGGGCAGCAGCATCGGCAGCCCACACCGGCCCGGCCGCGAACACCGCGTCGAACGACCGGAGCTCGGTGTCGGCGACGTCGTCGGGGTGGCTGATCACCCAGAGCAGGTTCACCGATGCAGGGTTCGGCGGCACCCGGTCGAGGCCGCGGATCACCAGCGTCACGTCGTCCGCGGCGTCGTCGTCCCGCACGTGGGCGTCGCGGCGGTCGATCCGGACGCGCTGCCCGAGCCGCTCGAGTGCCCCGGCCAGCTCCGCCGCGAAGTGCACGTCGCCCCAGCCGTCGCCCTCGGGCCCGGCGGGAGCGGCGATCTTGAGCGACCACGTCAGGTGCTCGGCGTCGTGACCGGTCACGCGCGGGGTCGGGGCGACCGGGCGGGCACCCCACGGCGGCAGCGCCGGACCGGCCACGACCGCGCCCCCCTCGGGCTCGCGGTCACGCCAGGCGGCGAACGTGTCGACGGTCGCGGCGTCGACCGTGCGGCCGGCCTCGACCCAGCGGCTCGCTTCCCCGACCACGCGCACCGGTCCGCCGTGGACATCGGCGACCGCGCGGCTCCAGGCCGTCAGGGTCATGCGTTCGTCCGGGAGGCTCGGTGCCGGCACCAGCGCCGCCCCCGGCACCGAGAGCACCGGTTGGTCCGCCGCGAAGACGGTGTCGCCGTCGGTCACGGCGTCGGCGCGGTCGTCCGACCACGGCAGGGCCCCGGGGCGCAGCAGCCGGGCACCGGAGCGGAACGTGCCGTCCGGCATCAGGACACGGGCCTGCGCGACCGTGCCCGCCGCAGCGAGGGCGGCAAGCGTCGGCACCTCGACCGACACCGAGGTGTCGACCACCACGAGCGTCCGGCCTACGCCGCCAGCGACCCCGGCGTTGATCGCCGAACCGAGGCCGTCGACGGGTTCCTGCACCGCCCAGGGCAACCGACGGCCGAACGGGTCGATCGGCGAGGCGTCCGCCACGTAGCTCACGGCCCGGACGTCGACCCCACGGCCGAAGGCATCTCGGGCGACCGACACGAGGCGAGCGACCTCGGCATGCCGGTCCGAACGGGTGGTGACGAGCACCGTGACGTCGTGGTCCAGCTGCGGCAGCGGGTCCGGGACCCCGGTCACGGGAACGACGGACGCCGCCGTCACGGACGCGGGACGGGCCTCCTGGCCGGGGTGACCGGAGGTCGTCGCGTCCGGACGGCGGCGTCGGCCGAACCACCCAGAACCGGAGGCCACGGGCGGTGCTAGGCGCCGAGGAGTCGCTGGAGGTAGACGCCGTAGCCGCCCTTGACCAGCGGCGCGGCGAGCTCCGCGAGCTGCGCGTCGTCGATCCAGCCGTTGCGCCAGGCGATCTCCTCGATGCAGCCGATCTTGAAGCCCTGGCGGTCCTCGATGACCTTCACGTACTCGGACGCCTGCATCATCGACTCGAACGTGCCGGTGTCGAGCCAGGCGGTCCCGCGGTCGAGGACCTGCACGCCGAGCTCGCCGGCCTCGAGGTAGCGCTCGTTGACCGTGGAGATCTCGAGCTCGCCGCGGGCGCTGGGCTCGATCGTCTTGGCGATCTCGATGACCTTGTTGTCGTAGAAGTACAGACCGGGGACGGCGTAGTTCGACTTCGGCTCGGCCGGCTTCTCCTCGATGGAGACCGCGGTGAAGGCGTCGTCGAACTCGACGACGCCGTACGCCTTCGGGTCGGCCACGTGGTACGCGAAGATCGTCGCGCCGTCGACCTCGGTGTTCTTCCGCAGGTTCGTGCCGAGGCCGGTGCCGTGGAAGATGTTGTCACCGAGCACCAGCGCGACGCTGTCGTCACCGATGAAGTCCTCGCCGATGACGAAGGCCTGCGCCAGGCCGTCCGGCGACGGCTGCACGGCGTACTGGATCTCCATGCCGAGTGCCGATCCGTCGCCGAGCAGCGCCCGGAACTGGTCGTTGTACTCCGGCGTCGTGATGACGAGGACCTCGCGGATGCCCGCCATCATCAGGGTCGACAGCGGGTAGTAGACCATCGGCTTGTCGTAGATCGGCATGAGCTGCTTGCTGATGCCCTTGGTGATGGGCCAGAGGCGCGTGCCGGAACCGCCGGCGAGGATGATGCCCTTCATCGGTGTCCCGTTCCTTACTTCTTCGTCCGGAGCGACTCGGTGTACGCGACGCACTCCTCGTAGGTCGGCAGCAGGCCCTGTGCCGCGGCTTCCTCGAGGGTCGGCGCGCTGGTGTCCTTCTCGGAGAGCACGAGCTCGCCGAGGCCCTCGGGCAGGTCGAGCCCGACGGTCGGGTCGAGGATGGTGATCCCCTTCTCGCGCTCGGGGTCGTAGTGCGCGCTGACCAGGTAGTTCACGGTCGACTGGTCCTCGAGCGCGACGATCGCGTGGCCGAGCCCCTCGGACAGGTAGACGGCCTTGCGGTCGACGTCGTCGATGCGGACGGAGTCCCACTGGCCGAAGGTCGGCGAACCGACGCGGATGTCGACGATGTAGTCGATGAACGCCCCGCGCACGGCCGTGACGTACTTCGCCTGGCTCGGCGCGACGAGGGCGTAGTGGATGCCGCGGGCGACACCGGCCGCGGAGATCGACATGTTCACCTGGCGGAGGTCGAGCGGGTGACCGACGGTCTCCTCGACGACGTCGGCGCGGTACGCCTCGAGGAATGCTCCTCGTGCGTCGCCGTGCTGGACGGGCGTGAACTCCCACGCGCCAGGGATCTTCAGTTCGCGGATCTGCACCGGGGAAGCCTAGCAAGCCGTGAGTTCGCATAGGCTGTCATGGTTCTGCGCATTGCCGACTCCCGAAACGAGACCAAGCGAGCCCGTGAAGCTATTCGTCCAGATCCCCTGCCTCAACGAGGAGAACACCCTCGCCAGCGTCATCGACTCCATCCCGCGCGAGATCGACGGCATCGACGAGATCGAGATCCTGGTGATCAACGACGGCAGCACCGACCGTACCGTCGAGGTCGCCAAGGAGCACGGCGTCAAGCACTTCGTGCACCACAGCACGAACATGGGCCTCGCCCGCTCGTTCCGTGACGGCGTCGACTACGCACTGCTGCACGGTGCGGACATCGTCGTGAACACCGACGGGGACAACCAGTACCCGCAGGCACAGATCGCCGAGCTCGTGCAGCCGATTCTCCGGAAGGAAGCCGAGATCGTCATCGGCGACCGGCAGACGCGCACCATCGAGCACTTCTCCGGCTTCAAGAAGCTCATGCAGCGCTTCGGCTCGTGGGTCGCGAGCCGTGCGGCCGGGCTCGACCTGCCCGACGCGGCGAGCGGGTTCCGCGCGTACTCGAAGTACTCGCTCATCCGCCTGAACATCGTGACGCGCTTCAGTTACTGCATGGAGACCATCGTGCAGGCCGGCTACAAGCGTCTGGCGATCGCGTCGGTGCCGATCACGACCAACCCGAAGACCCGCGAGTCGCGGCTCTTCAACAACATCTTCCAGCACATGTTCGAGTCCGGCTCGGCCATCGCCCGCGTCTACCTGATGTACCGGCCGATGGCCCTGTTCCTCTGGGTCGCCGCGGTGCTCGGTGCGCTCGGTCTCTGGCCGCTCATCCGGTACCTGGTGCTCCTCGCGATGAACACCGGCGGGAACCACCTGCAGTCGATCATCCTCGGCGTCGTCCTGCTCATCACCGCACTCCTCTCCATCGTCATCGGCGTCGTGGCCGACCTCACCCGCCTCAACCGCACGCTGGCCGAGGAGCAGCTCGACCTGCAGAAACTGCAGCGGTATGGCGACTGACACGGCTCCGGCCGTGTCGCGCTCCGACGTCCGACCCGCGGTCGGACGGCGCGAGCGCACCCTCGTGATCGCGTTGACGGTGGCGTTCGCCGCCGTCCTCGCGGTCTGGGCCGTCGTCACCACGACGTACAAGGCCCCGGACGAGCCGACCCACGTCGACGCCGTGCTGCACCTGGCGATCGGAAACGGCTGGCCCGCACCCGGCGCCATGCACTACCTCAACGCGGTGCACGACACCCAGATCAGCAACATGCGGCAGTCGACCGACGTGAACCAGACGTGGGGCGAGCTGCTCCGCGAGTTCCCGGGCGTGCACCCGACGAGCATCGACCAGATGTCGCAGCACCCCGCCACGTACTACGCCCTGGCCGCCGGGGTCCTGCAGCTGGTGCACTTCGAGGACCTCCGCTGGGACCTCGCCGTCATGGTGCTGCGACTGTTCGACGCGCTGCTCGTCCTGCCGCTGCCGTTCCTGGCGTGGGCGACCGTGCGGCGGCTGACCCGGTCTCCACGGGCCGCCCTGGTCGGCGGTGCCGCGGTGTTCGCGTTGCCCGAGGTCGCCTCCATCGGCGCCTCCGTCACGAACGACGCACTCATGCTGCCGCTGGCCGGGGCGCTCGTCTACTTCGTCGTGCGACTGCTCACCGGTGACCTGCGGGTGCGCACGACGATCTGGATCGGGCTGCTGCTCGGTGCGATGCTGCTCGTCAAGGGCACCGCACTCCCCGCGATCCCGTTCGTGGGCATCGGCGTGATGGCGGCGGGCTGCACCCGGGCGACACTCTGGCGGAACGTGCTCCGGACCCTGTGGACCCTGGGGCTCGCCGCCGTCGTCGGCGGGTGGTGGTGGTTGCGCAACATCCTCGTGTACCACGACATCCAGCCCGACGGGATGGCCGGTGCACGGCCGCCGATGTCCTTCCCGGCCGGCACCGCAGCCAGCCCCGAGGTGTTCCTCCGCGACTACTGGAACGGCGTCACCCGCACCTTCTGGGGCAGCGTCGGCGGGCTCACCCAGTTCCAGCTCGCCCAGGTCCTGATCGACACGCTGACGATCGCCTCGCTCGTCGGCATCGTCGTCTGGGGCTTCCGCCGCGGCCCGTCACTCCGCCCGGCGATCGTGCTGGCGTCGTTCCCGGTCATCCTCATCGCCCTGCACCTGCAGAGCGGGTGGGGCGGGTACGTCCGGAGCACCATCGTCGCCGGCACCCAGGGGCGCTACTACTACCCGACCCTCATCGCCCTCATCGCCCTGAGCGCCCTCGCCTGGCGCCGGGTCACGGTGACCGCAGCCGGCACCACCCGGCTCGCCGTCGGGATGTCGATCGCCGCGATGGCCATCGCGCTGTACGGCGTCGTCTACGCCCTGCGGGCCTTCGGGCACGACGCCGCCTTCTGGGTGGACGAGTTCGCGGTCGGCCGGTTCGACCGCTACGGCATGGTCCCCGCCGGCACGAACTTCACCCTCGTCGCCGTCGCCGCGGTCGCTCTGACCGTCGCGGCCGTGCTGCTCGTCCGGTTCATGCGCCGTCCGGAGGTGCACGCGTGAGCGCCCCACGACCACTCGTCCGCCGGCACGAGTGGGTCCTGCTCGGCACCGTCACACTGGCGTGGCTCGCCTTCCTGCTCACGTTCGCCCTGGTCACCCCGGCGTTCGGGGCACCCGACGAGCCGGCGCACGTGGACGCCGCGTTCCGTCTGGCACTCGGACTCGGCTGGCCGCACGGTGGCGAGATGCACTACCTCGCCGCCGTGCGCCAGATCGTCGAGCACCCGGTACCGGCCGTCGACCGCCCCACGGTCGACGCGCTGCTGGCGGCGGTGCCCGGGGACTCCCCGGCGATCGACCCGATGTCCCAGAACCCGCCGACCTACTGGCTGGTGGCCGCCGGCGTCCTGCGCGTCATCCGGTTCGGCTCGCACGACTGGGCGACCTCGGTGCTCGTGCTCCGCGTGTTCGACGTGCTGCTCGTCACCGCACTGCCGGTCCTGGTGTGGGCGACCGTCCGTCGGGTGACCCGCTCGCCCCGCACCGCGCTCGTCGCCCCGGTCCTGCTCTTCGCCGTCCCGCAACTGGCGCAGGTCACCTCCGGCGTCACGGTGTGGGCACCGGTCGTCCTGCTCGGCGCCGTGCTCGTCTGGCTGAGCGCCCGCGTGCTGACCGGCGACCGTTCGTGGTGGACCACCGCCGGGCTCGCCGTGGCCGTCACCGGGCTGGCCGCCCTGAACGCGCTGGGGCTCCTGGCGATCCCGTTCGTCGTCCTCGTGTTCGCCCTGGCACCGGGCCGGACGTGGGGTCGCCGGGGCCTGCACGCCGGCGTGGTCGTGCTCGCTGCCGTCGTCGTGTCCGGCTGGTGGTGGGTGCGGACGCTGCTCGTCAGCGGGACGCTCCTGCCCGACGCCCTGCGCGCCGTCACGACCGTGCAGCCCTACCCGGCGGGCGGTGCGAACCCCGGGGCGTTCGCCGGACGCCAGTGGGACGGCCTGACCGCCTCGTTCTTCGGCGCACTCGGTGCGAACCAGTGGCCGTTGCCGCCGATGGTCGTCGACACGCTCGCGGTCGTGGGGCTGGCCGTCATCGGCTGGTCCTACGCCAGGCGTGCTCCCGGCCGCCGGGTGACCACGATCCTGCTCGTCTGGCCGACGGTTCTCCTGGTCGCCACGCTCGCCTACAACTGGCGGAACTACCTCGGCACGCACCAGGGCAACGGCCTGCAGGGCAGGTTCCTGTTCGTCGCGGTCGTCGCGCTCGTGCTCGCCCAGGCGGTCGCGTGGCACACGCTCGTCGTCCGGCCGGAGTTCCGCCGGCGCCTGGCCCGGCTGGCGGTCGTCGGCTCGCTCGCGATCGGCACGTACGGCGTCGGACTGACCTACCGCGGCGCGTGGGAGAACACGCAGTTCCGCGTCACGCCCGGCGGGATCTCCGCGATGGCAGGCGGCGCCCTCACCGGGCCGGCCGTGATCGCGCTGGTCGTGGCCCTGTTCGCGGTCGCCGCCGTCGCGACCGCCGTCCTGGTGTGGCGCACCGTCGCCGCACCGGAAGCACCCGCCACGGCCGTCGGCCCCGCCTCGGCGGGTGCCTCCGCCCGCCCTTCCAGCGGCCCGCTAGAATCGCCGCCGACCCACGAACCGACCGTCAGGAAAGAGAACTCGTGAAGATCCTCGTCACCGGAGGAGCCGGCTTCATCGGCTCGAACTTCGTCCGCCGCACGCTGGAGGACGCGTACCCCGGCCTCGAGGGCGCCGAGGTCGTCGTCTACGACGCACTGACCTACTCCGGCAACGAAGCGAACCTCGCCCCGGTCGCGGACTCCCCCCGCTACACCTTCGTCCACGGCGACATCCGCGACGCCGCGAAGCTCGACGAGGTCGTTCCGACCGTCGACGCGATCGTGCACTTCGCCGCCGAGTCCCACGTCGACCGCTCGGTCCGCGACTCGGGCATCTTCGTCGAGACGAACGTCGTGGGCACGCAGCGTCTGCTCGACGCCGCGCTCCGGCACGGCACCGAGCGCTTCGTGCACGTCTCCACCGACGAGGTCTACGGCTCGATCAGCGAGGGTTCGTGGGACGAGGAGCGCCCGCTCGAGCCGAACTCCCCGTACTCGGCATCGAAGGCCGGGAGCGACCTGCTCGCCCGCAGCTACCACCGCACGCACGGGCTGAACCTCTCGATCACGCGCTGCTCGAACAACTACGGGCCGTACCACTTCCCCGAGAAGGTCATCCCGCTGTTCGTCACCAACCTGATCGACGACCAGCACGTGCCGCTGTACGGCGAGGGCAACAACATCCGCGACTGGCTGCACGTCGACGACCACACCCGCGGCATCGCGATGGTCCTGACCCGTGGCCGCGCCGGCGAGATCTACAACATCGGCGGCGGCACCGAGCTGACCAACAAGGAGCTCACGCAGCTGCTGCTCGACGCGACCGGCAAGGACTGGTCGTACGTCGACCGGGTCGCCGACCGCCTCGGCCACGACCTGCGGTACTCCGTCGACATCTCGAAGATCCAGGCGGAGCTCGGCTACGAGCCGCTCGTGCCGTTCGAGCAGGGTCTGGCCGACGTCGTGCAGTGGTACCGCGACAACCGCGCCTGGTGGGAGCCGCTCAAGCAGCGTGCGGCCCTGAGCTGAGCCGGAACACCGTGACCAGGTACCTCATCACCGGCGCCGCCGGCATGCTCGGCCAGGACCTCCAGGCAGCACTCGCCGGCCGCGACGTCAGCGCGTTGTCGCGGGCGGACCTCGACATCACCGACCCGGACGCGGTGGACGCCGCCGTCGCCGGGCACGACGTCGTGATCAACTCGGCCGCCTACACGAAGGTCGACGACGCGGAAGACCACGAGGACGACGCCCACGCGGTCAACGCGACGGGGCCGAAGCTCCTCGCCGAGGCGGCGGTCCGCCACGGCGCGAAGCTCGTCACCGTGTCGACCGACTACGTCTTCGACGGCAACGGCACCGCACCCTACGCCGAGGACGCCCCGACCGACCCGATCAACGCCTACGGCCGCACGAAGGCCGCTGGCGAGGCGTTCGTCCGCGCGATCGCCCCGGACACCTCGTACGTCGTCCGCACCGCGTGGATCTACGGCGCGCACGGGCCGAACTTCGCCGCGACGATGCTCCGGCTCGCCGGGTCGCACGACACCGTCAGCGTCGTCACCGACCAGGTCGGCCAGCCGACGTGGACAGGCGACCTCGCGGCACGGATCGTCGAGCTCGTCGACGGGGATGCCCCCGCGGGCATCTACCACGGCACGAACGCCGGACAGGGTTCCTGGTTCGACTTCACGCGGGCCATCTACCGCGAACTCGGGCTCGACCCGGAGCGCGTGCTGCCCACGGACAGCGCCGCGTTCGTCCGACCGGCGCCGCGTCCGGCCTACAGCGTGCTCGGACACGACGGCTGGTCGCGCGCCGGCCTCGCACCGATGCGCGACTGGCGCGACGCGCTGCACGCCGCCGTCGTGGCGGGTGCGTTGACGGCGTAGGCACGGCTCTCGGACAGGAGGCGCGGGCCGGGTTCCCGACGTCGCGGAACCCGACCCGCGCCTCCTGTCCGACCTCCGCCGCGCCCAGGGGGCGCTGCGATCGCCCTGGTAGTGTCGGGCAGCCGAGCGCGGGGCCGGCCCTCGGCCCCATGACCACGGGCCCATGTACCACGGGTCCACGCACCACGACGAGGAGCACAGCACCATGACCACCCTCCACGTCATCGTCGACCAGATCGTCGCGCCCGTACCGGGCGGCATCGGGCGCTACGCCGAGGAGCTCGCGCGCCACCTCGTCGAGCACGCGCCGAGCGGCTGCGAGGTGGCGGGTGTGGTCTCCGCCGTCGGGTCCGACGAGATGGCACACCTGCGGACGCTCCTGCCCGGGCTGTCCGACCTGCAGCGACTGCCCCTGCCGCGTCGTGAGCTGTCGCTCGCCTGGCAGGGCGGGTTCGTGGGCGGCATCGCCAAGGGCATGGTGCACGCGCCGAGCGTGCTCGCCCCGCTGGTCAAGCACGACCGTTTCCAGGACCCGGGTCGGCAGACCGTGGTCACCGTCCACGACGTGGTGCCGTGGACCAACCCCGAGACGCTGACGCCACGCGGTGTCCACTTCCACAAGGCGATGGTGAAGCGGGCGTGGAGGCACGCGGACGCCGTCGTGGTGCCGACCCACGCCGTTGCGGGTGCGCTGAACGAGATCCACCGGTTCGACGACCGGCTCCGCGTGATCGGCGGCGCCCCGAGCGGGCGCCTCCGCCTGCCCGTCGACGCCGACCTGCGCGCCGAGCGTCTCGGTCTGCCCGACCGCTACGTCCTGGCGGTCGGCACACTCGAGCCCCGCAAGGCCTTGGCGTCCCTGATCGAGGCGATGGCCCACCCGGACGCCCCGGCCGACGTGCCCCTCGTCATCTCCGGTCCGGACGGCTGGGGCGACGTCGACGTGTACGGCACCGCCGAGCGTGCGGGTCTGTCACGCGACCGGGTGAAGGTCCTCGGCCGCGTCGACGACGCCGACCTCGCGGTGGTCTACGACCGTGCGACGGTGTTCGTGTTCCCGAGCCTCGCCGAGGGCTTCGGTCTGCCGGTGATCGAGGCGATGAGCTTCGGGACCCCGGTGATCCACTCCGACGACCCCGCCGTGGCGGAGGTCGCGTCGGACGCCGGCGTCACCGTTGCCCGGTCGCCGCGGGAGTCCTACCCGGCGCGGCTCGCACAGGCGGTCTACCAGGTCGTGAACGACCCGCACCTGGCGAGCCAGCTGGCCGTGGCGGGGCCGGACCGCGCACGCATGTACGACTGGTCCGACTCCGCCGCGGAGACCTGGCAGCTGCACGCCGACCTCTGACGGTCGGACCGCGTCAGCCCTTGTACGTGTAGGTGCTGACCCAGTCGATGTACAGGTGACCGGCGTCGCCCCAGTCGCCCACCTGGAACATGTACCGGTGCGCGGTCTTCGGCACGTGGCTGGTGATCGTCTTGATCACCTTGCCGTCGAGGCGGTACCGGACGGACTTCCCGGGCACCCACTCGATCGAGTACGTGTGCCACGAACGCCACGAGACGCCGGTGCTCATGCTCGTCGCGTTGGCCTCCTGGCCCGCGATCATCGAGTGGTGGTGCAGCATCGGCTGCTGGTCGAAGTTGGCCTCGGGGTAGTCGATCTCCCCGTCGGCCCAACGGTCGGACGACGGCCAGAGCATGAAGGCCGCGCCGTTGCCGGCACCGCCGGTGGCCTTGGCGCGGACGATGAACTTCCCGCCCTTGTGGCCCCAGGCTCCCGTCGGCGTGCCGAAGGTGCCGGCGGCACCGTGCTTGCCGTCGAGCTTGACGTCCATGTACCCGTTGTGCGAGCTGATCTGCGAGCCCGAGTAGTACATGCCGCCGGTCCCGTCCGGGTACGGCTGCCACGAGTTGGCGTACTTCTTGGCGAACGCGCCCTTGGCACTGGCCGCGGTGCTGAACTGCTCGCGGAAGGTCTGCTTGAAGTTCCCGACGTCGCCGAGCGGTGCCGAGCTGGCGGTCGCCGCGGTCCCCTGACCGAGCGGTCCGGCGACGAGTGCTGCTCCGAGGAGCACGACGGCGAGTGCTGCCCTCCTGGTGGTGCGTTTCTGCATGAGGTCTGTCACTCCCTGACGTGACTGTTCGCACCCGTTCCCGTGGGTGCCGGGCGACCGGATCTCGGCTGCCCGGCGTTCACGGTAGTTGCTATCCACAATCTGCGCCTGGGGGTTGACACTCCAGCGCACCCCCAGTACACGGGTCTTGCGCGGGGATCAGCAGTCGGGCAAGAAGTCCTGGTCAGTACGCGTGGCGCGGGTCGGGCACCGCCCCGATCGGCTGCGAGTCGCCGTCGTGTCGTGAGTCAGGGCCGTGCGCGACGACGTCGAGCGGCCACTGCGACCACGACGGCTGACACCGCGGCGACGACGGCGACCACGGCCGCGACCTCGGCGATGTGCACCGAGGCGAGCATCGACTCGTACTGGGACTTCGTCGACACGAAGCCCCTCTCAGCGGGGCCGGACCAGCCGGACACCGGGTTCAGCGGACCGGCTGCGACCAGGGCGAACCCGCAGACCACCGCGGCGACCACGGCGACCGCCGACAGGACGAGGACGGGGAGGGCTCGGCGCATCCCGCTACCGTAGCGCGATGCACCGCCCCGACGACCCGTCAGAGTGAGTCGCGCAGGCGCGCGGCCTTCTCCTCGACCAGGCGCTCGAGTCCGTCGGCGTACTCGGTCAGCCGAGCGGCGACGGCCGGCTCCGAGGAGCCGATGATCCGCCCGGCCAGCAGCCCGGCGTTCGCGGCACCGTTGATCGCCATCGTCGCGACCGGGATCCCCGCCGGCATCTGCACGATCGAGAGCAGCGAGTCGAGGCCGTCGAGGCGCGCGAGCTGCACCGGGACACCGATCACCGGCAGCGTCGTCATCGAGGCCACCATGCCCGGCAGGTGCGCCGCTCCGCCGGCCCCGGCGATGACGACCCGGATGCCACGTCCGGCGGCACCGCGCGCGAAGCGGGTCATCTTGTCCGGGGTGCGGTGCGCCGACACGACGTCTGCCTCGAACGGGATCCCGAGTTCGGTGAGGATGTCCGCCGCGGCCCGCATGGTCGGCCAGTCGGAGTCCGACCCCATGATGATCGAGACGAGCGGCTGTGCGGGTGCGGCGGAGTCGGTCACGCGACGAGCCTAGCCGAGCAGCACCCGCCGCCAGGTGTCGCCGTCGCGGCCGATCGTGCGGTCCTCGGCGACCCAGCGTGCGGCGTGTTCGTCCGCCCGGCCACGTTCGACGGCGGTCCGGACAGCGTCCCGCCACGCCGGCACGTCGTCCGGGACGGCCACGGCGCCGTGGGCTCGTGCGACGGCGTAGGACGGACGGTCGGACACCACGGCCGGCAGTCCGAGCGCGGTGTACTCGAGGAACTTCAGGTCGCTCTTCGCGCGGTTGAACTCCTCGTCGCGGAGCGGTGCGACGCCCGCCTGCCAGCGTTCCCGGTGTGCCATGAGCCAGCGGGAGAACGCGGGGTAGTGCCCGTCGGGGACGTCCACCCGGCGGAACCAGTCGGCGCCGCCCTCCTCCGTCACGCCGATGACCTCGAGCCGGATCGGGGTCCCGTCGGCGGTGGCGAGGTCGGCGAAGACGTCACGCAGGAGTTCGAGGTCGGCGGCGTGGGTGAGCGTGCCCATGTACAGCACCCGATGCTCCCCCGCGAGCCGTTCGTCGTCGTCCGCCGTCGGGCCGGCGGTCCAGATCTCCGGGTCGAGGGCGTTCGGCACGACGACGACGTCCCGCGCGACCGGACGGACCACGTCGGCGAGTTCGGGCGTGCTCACGACGACGGTGTCGGCACCGCGCACCAGGGCGTCGATCGAGGCGAGCCGGTCGGGGTCGTACTCGGCGCGGGCCAGGCGTGCGCGTCCGGACTCGGTGAAGAAGTCGTCGTCGACCTCGGCCACGACGCGGATGCCCCTGGAGGCGGCCGCTGCCAGGAAGGGCTGCACACCGTCCAGGGGAAGGATGTCCCGCTGCACCAGGAGCGCGGCGTAGGGCGTCTGGTCGGAGCCGTCGACGAACGCTGCCGGGTCGACCTGACGCACCTCGGCGGTGCCGCTCGCAGCCAGGTGCTCGGTGCGGCGGACGACACGGACGTGCGCCGAGGCCGGGTGCGCGCCCCTACCACCGGCGACGACGTACCCGAGGACGGGCAGGGGCACCGGCTGCGGCGGGGCCCCGACGACGGCACGGCGCAGGCGTCGGGCGGCCCGGCGGACGAGATCACGCGGCATGCGCCCATCCTCTCGCATGCCTCGCACCGTGCATGGTCACTCGCGAACGGTGCGGGGTTCCGTGCGTGGTGCGAGCCGCAGGACCTCGCACCGACGACGGAACCTCGCACCGGACGACGAACGTCGCACGGAGGATGCCTCCTCAGCGCACCGTCACGGTCCGGCACGGTGACGCCCTGCGGTCCGCTCCACTCCCGGTGTTGTGGGCGATCGCGCAGACGGTGTGCTTGCCGACCGCCACCCGGACCGTGCCCGCGAAGCCGTGCGACCCGCCGGAGCCCCAGGTCGCGTCCACGTCGGCACGCTTGCGGTCGGCGTCCAGCGACGTCACCCGCTTGCCGTCGACCTTGATCGCCACTCGGCTCGCCGAGGCCACCGCGTCGCCGTCGAACGCCCAGCCGCGCACGGCGATGCCCCGGGGCACGGCCTTCGCGGACTCGAGCGCGGCGTAGGGGTCGTGCCGGTAGGCGCGGACGGTCGAGCAGCCGAGCGGGGTGTCCGATCCCGCGCCGATGTTCACCGCGGTGACGCAGACGCGGCGAGCGCCGGCCGCGGTGGGCACCACGACGTCGAAGCCGTGGGTCACGCCGACCCCGGAGCGTGCGTCGACGTCGGGCCGGTCGAGCCCGGCGGTGGTGACCCCGGCGGAGGCGCCGTCGACGGTGGCACGGACCCGCACGGGCTGCGTGGGGTCGTCCTCGTCGTAGGCCCAGCCGGACACGCGGACGCCGCCGCCGGTGCCGGCGACGGCCTCGAGCGAGCCGCGGGGCGTCAGGTCTGCGGCGGGCACCCCCAGACGGGCGTTCGCGACGAGGGCGCGCGCGTAGGTCGAGTACCACTTGCCCGCGGCCGGGGCACCGTTGCAGGTGCCGTCGCTCGCGCCGGGGGTCTTCACCCAGAGCAGGGCGTCGAGCGCGGTGCCGTCGGACACGACCCGGGGTGACGTGCCGAGCCCGGCGCCGGGCCCGTTGCACCAGGTGCCGCGCCAGCCCTGCCCGTTGCGCGAGGTGTCGATCACGTAGTGGGAGCCCCCGGTCGCGGCGGACACCTTCTGTGCGTACGCCTGCTCCTGGGCGGTCGGGTAGTAGTTCGCGACGTTCGTGAAGAACCCGCGGGCCTGCTGCACGCCCGCGCTGTTCAGCCGCGACGCCATCAGCGCGGGCTGCACCCAGTTCGAGTTGCCGGCGTCCAGGTAGGCGGGGACCCCGGCGGCGGTCAGCCCAGCGACGGTGCGGGAGAGGATCCGGTAGCGCTGCTCGTCGAGCGCGGTGCTGCACTTGGCGTTGCTGAGCATCGCGAGGGAGTCCGGTTCGACGATGACGGCTGCGCGGTGCCCGGCGAGCGCCGCGGTGACCTGGTCGACCCATGCGTCGTAGGACCGCTCGTCGAACCCGCCGGCGGAGTACCCGCCACAGTCGCGGTCTGGGATCGCGTAGAGCACGAACACGGGGGTGGTGCCGGTCTGCTCGGCCCCGGTGAGGGCGGTGCTGATGGTCTTGGTCAGCTGTGTGCCCTGGCTCCAGTCGCCGAGCCAGGTGGCGACCGGGTAGCCGGCGATGGTCCCAGCCGCCGCGGCTCCGGCGGGGTCGGTGGTGGCGAGGGCGGCCTGGGCCTTCGCGGCCTCGCTCGTGGGCGACCGGTACGGTCCGGCCCCGTAGAGCGACGCGGACGTGGCGGAGCGGATGGTGGGGGCCGACGTCGCGGCGGACGCGGTCGCGGTCGGCAGCAGGCCGGCGACCGCTGCGACGAGGGCGACGGCGGCACCGCAGACGGCGGCACGGCGCGGACGGCGACGCATGGAGACTCCCCTGGACGGGCGGGCACGGACCGTTCCAGGGGAACACGCGCTCCCGGCCCTCGCCAGCCTCCCGAGCGGGTGCCACCCGAGGGGGTGTCCGCTGTCCGACGGACAAGCGCGTCCTCGGCACGTGACGGACGGGAGGCCCGTGGCGGCGTCGCCACGGGCCTCCCGTCCGTCATCCGGTCACGTCGAGGACGCGACCCGGGCCGTCGGAGGTGCCGTCAGTCGTCGAAGTGCGCCGCTGCCGCGCGGGCGCGGTAGACGACGTCGTCGACGTCGTCGCCGAGCACCGTGACGTGGCCGATCTTCCGGCCGGGCCGGGGCGCCTTGCCGTAGAAGTGGTACTTCGCCTCGGGGAAGGCCTCGAGCGCTGCGGGGTACCGGGCGGCGAGGTCGCCGTCCGCGGGTCCGCCGAGCACGTTGACCATGACCGACACCGGAGCGAACGAGCCGGTGGCCCCGAGCGGCAGGTCGAGGACAGCCCGCAGGTGCTGCTCGAACTGGCTGGTGGTGGCACCGTCGATGGTCCAGTGCCCGGTGTTGTGCGGACGCATCGCGAGCTCGTTGATCAGGATGCGCTCGTCGTCGGTCTGGAACAGCTCGACCGCCAGCACGCCGGTCACCCCGAGCTCCTCGGCGATGCGGACGGCGATCGACTCGGCCAGGTCGGCGATGCGGCCGGCGCTGTCCGGGGCCGGGGCGATGACCTCGGCGCAGACCCCGTCGCGCTGGACGGTCTCGACGAGCGGCCAGGCGACGACCTGCCCGGAGGGGCGGCGTGCCACGGACTGCGCGAGCTCGCGGGTGAAGGGGACGAGCTCCTCGACCAGGAGCGCCTGGTCGCCGCCGGCCTCGGCAACGGCGATGAACCAGTCGTCGACGTCGGACGCGTCGGAGACGACCCGGACGCCCTTGCCGTCGTACCCGCCCCGCGGCGTCTTGACGACGGCTCGGCCACCGTGGTCGGCGAGGAAGTCGCGGAGCTCGTCGGGGTCGTGCACGGCGGCCCAGTCGGGCACCGGCAGTCCGAGTTCGCTGAGCCGGCGGCGCATCGTGATCTTGTCCTGCGCGACGGCGAGCGCGGCCGGTCCGGGGTGGACCGCCACGCCCGCGTCGACCAGGCTGCGCAGGACGTCCTGCGGCACGTGCTCGTGGTCGAAGGTCACGACGTCGACCTGTCGTGCGAACTCGAGCACCGTGGCGGCGTCGTGGTAGTCGCCCTCTGCGGTCGCGGCGATGGCCGCGGACATGCCCGGTCCCTCGGCGAGCACGCGGATGTCGATCCCCAGTTCGACCGCGGCCGGCACCATCATCCGTGCCAGCTGTCCCCCACCGATGACCCCGACGCGCAACGCCATGCTGTGTGATCCTTCCGGCGTTCCCACCGTGCGGTGTGAACGCGTTGTCTACAATCGCTGTTCGGGCCGTGCTCTGCACGACCGGTCACAACTCTACGGATCCTGGAGGGCACGTGCGGCGCCTCATCGCCCAGCTGGCACGCTTCGGTGTCGTCGGTGCCGTCGGCTTCGTCGTGGACACCACGGTGTTCAACGTGCTGCGCATCACCGTCCTGAACCCCGAGGACGTCCACTCCGGGCCGTTCTGGGCGAAGGTCGTCTCCACCGTCGTGGCGATCTTCGTGAACTGGATGGGCAACCGGTACTGGACGTTCCGCGAGCAGCGACGGGCCGTGGCCACCCGCGAGGGCATCGAGTTCGTCGTCGTGTCGCTCGGCGGCATGGTCATCGCGCTCGCGTGCCTCGGGGTGTCGCACTACGCGATGGGGCTCACCTCGGTGCTCGCCGACAACGTCGCGAACGTCATCGGGCTCGTGCTCGGCACGGTGTTCCGGTTCTGGCTCTACAAGGTCTGGGTCTACCACCCCGAGCGGACCGCCACGCGGGCGGCCGCTGCCGACGAGTCGGTGCCCGACGCCGCCGCGGGTCCCGCACGGCGCCTGACCTAGGATCGGTGGGGTGACGGCCGAGATGACCACCACCCCTGCTCCACCCCGCATCGCACGCTGGGAACGCGTCGCGATCGCGGTGATCACGGCGACCTTCGGGCTCTGGCTGGTGGCGTGGGCGTTGATCGTCCCGGTGTTCGAGGCCCCTGACGAAACCGCGCACATCGACGCCGCGGTGCACCTCGCCCTCGGTGACGCGTGGGCCGCACCCGGCGAGCTGTTCGTCACCAACGCCGTGCAGGCCGCCAAGGTCGAGCAGGCGACGAAGCCGTCCGACCAGTGGTCGACGGTGAGCGAGCTGCTCCAGAACGCCCCGGGCCCGTCGGCCACGGTCAACCAGATGACCCAGCACCCGCCGACCGCCTACCTGGCCGGAGCCGCGGTGCTCCGTGCCGTCGACTTCGGTGAACTCCGCTGGGACCACGCCTTCGTCGCCCTCCGCCTGGCGGACGTGCTGGCCGTGACCGCGCTGCCGCTGCTCGCCTGGGCGTCGGTGCGCCGTGTGACCCGAAGCCCCCGCGCCGCGCTGATCGGTGCCCTTGCCGTGTTCGCGACGCCCGAGCTCGCGTCCATCGGTTCGTCGTTCTCGAACGACGCCCCGGTGCTGCTCGTCGCCGGGATCGTCGTCTGGCTGGCCACCCGCCTGCTCACGGGTGACCTCCGCTGGCGCACCACGATCGCCCTGGCGGTCGTCCTAGGGGCCCTGGTCTGGATCAAGGGCACCGGGTTGCCGGCGGTGCCGTTCGTCGCGGTGGTGGTGCTGTTCGCGGGCGCGGGGGTGCTGTCCCTGCGGCAACGGGTCGTCCGCACGGTCGTCGCGATGGTGGTCTCCGGCGGCATCGGCGCCTGGTGGTGGCTGCACAACCTGGTGACGTACGGCCGTGTGCAGCCGAACGGCTACACGGCCATGCGTCCACCGAAGGACTTCCCACCGGGCGAGAGCCCCACGCTCGGACACTTCCTCGACGTCAGCTGGGGCACCCTGGCCCGCACGTTCTGGGGCAGCTTCGGCGGCCGGGCCCAGGTCACCATCGGCGACCTGCTCACCGCCGTCCTGACCCTGGTCGTCCTGGTGGTGCTCGTCGGGTGGGCGTTCCGACGCGGTCCGGACCTGCGGGTGGCGCTCTGCCTCGCGGTGTTCCCCGCGCTGCTGATCGGCATCCAGAACCGCACGAGCGCACACTCGTACCTCACCACCACCGAGGTCGCGGCCACCCAGGGCCGGTACTACTTCCCCGCGATCGTCTGCCTGATCGTGCTGAGCGCGCTCGCCTGGCGACGGCTGGTGCCGGCCGGCCGGGCGCGCTCCTGGGTCGTGGTGGGACTGGCCGTCGTGCTGCCCGCGGTGGGCGTGTACGGCTTCGCGGTGGCGTCTGCCTGGTTCTGGAACGCGGCGCTGTTCCCGGTGACGGGCCGCGGGCTGCTGCGGTACTCCGAGATCGGCCCGGTGCCGCCCGCGGTGCTCGTGGTCGTCGTGGCCCTGGTCGCCGTGGGCCTCGTCGCGTCGGTCGTGCAGGTCGCCCGCGCCGACCGCCGGGCAGTGGCGACGACGGTTTCCGCCCCCTGACACGCCGGCGGTGGGGCACCGAGGTGGCACGACGTGCCGCAGGCGCGGCCCCGAGGGGTCGCGAACCGTCGGCAGGCGCGGCCTCAACCGACACTTTGTGACCCCTCGGCGGACGGCGCACGGCGCGGGGTGGACGCACCACGAGACGGACGGGAGGTGGGCCCCACCAGCTGGCACCGGGCCTCCCGTCTGTCACGCGCGACCGGTGCCCCACTTCGTGAGCAGCAATGGTCGGGTCCGTCATCCGGACCCGACCATTGCTGCTCACGAAACGCCCCGGGCGACGCTCGTCAGGCGGCGGGGACGCCGCCCTCGACCGCGGAGGGGTCGTCGGTCGGACGGTTGCGCCGGAACCACGTGGGGGCCGCAGCGCAGAGCAGGAAGAGTCCGTCGACCGCCAGGCTCCAGACACGGGTGACGACCACCACGACGAGGGCGATCGGCGCGGGCATCACGAGGGTCAGCAGGACAGCCTGCACACCTTCGCGGACGCCGAGCCCGCCGGGGGCGAAGACGGCCAGCATGCTGATCGCCGAGGCCATGCTCGCGGCACCGATCACGAAGGCCGCGTCGGTGAGCTTCAGCGACGGGTACACGCCGAGGGTGATGAAGTAGTACGCCGTGCCGGACAGCACCGCACCCGCGACGTACAGGCCGGCACCACCGAGGACCGTGCCGAGGTTCGGACGGACGTCGGCCTCGAGCGGCTTGCGCCGCAGGATCTTCAGCGCGATCCCGATCAGGAACACGAACACGCGCGGGATCAGGCAGACGACGCAGCCGACGAACGCCGCGATCATCAGGACGATCAGCCACGGGTCGAGGTTGTGCGTCCGCGGGTCGATGAGCAGCAGCACGAGCGCCAGGGCCAGGGTCGCGGCGATCTGCAGGGCCCCCTCGAGCAGCCCGCTCACACCGAGCCGCGCCTTCGAGACGCCGTGCTTCGAGGCGAAGTAGACCTTGCCGATGATCCAGGTCGCGGCACCGGGGATGTAGCGGCCCATCCAGGACTTCGCGTACACGTAGGTCAGGGTGACGCCGCTGCCCTTGAGCCCGGTCGCGCCGAGCCGTCGCAGCAGGTAGAACCAGATGCCGACGCCCCAGTACCGGAAGCCGAGGCTGATCACCGTCGCGAGGATCACCCACGACCACTGCCAGTCGAGCCCGGCGAGCTGTCCCCAGTCCACGCTCCGGACGTACAGCACGAGGAACACCGCGAGCAGGACGTAGAAGGCGATGGGGATCGCCTTGCCGAGGAACCGTCGTCGCCTCGACGGACGCTTCCCCTCGGGCGCGGGGGTGTCGCTGGTGCTTGCGGACAAACGGGTCTCCTGCTCAGGTCACGGGCTCAGGTCATGGTAGACGGTGGGGCGGGCCGCTCCCTGCGGTGCTGCCGCAGGGAGCGAGTCGCGAAGCCATCACCGGTCGAGCGTCACCGGGCGAGCTTGACGATCTGCACGCGGCAGGGGATCTCCGGGTCGGTGGAGCGGTCGGCGCTGCACGAGATCGTCGCGTTGTACGTGCCGACCAGCTTGCCGGCCACCGAGTAGTCGCGCGCCGGGGCGGTCGCCGGGTCGAACTGCACGAAGTACTGCACGCCCTCGTCGATGAACAGGTTGCGCATCGCGTCCGAGTGGTACGTGTAGCCCTGACCTGAGCGACCGTACACACGCGTGTCGGTCAGGAACGCGAGCGACGAGAGCGAGCGGTAGTTCGAGCCGATGACGGTGGCGTCCTCGGGCAGCGCGCCGCTCGCCCGGATCTGGTCGGCGAGCCGGACGATCTCCGGCACGTCGGTGGGCCCGAACACGCGCAACGCCTCGGTGCGGTTGACCGACGGGTAGAAGGGCGCCGGGGACCCGAGCCAGTTCTGCGTGTACGAGGCGATCGGCACGACCGCGATCGCGACGCACGCCACGATCGTCCGGACCACGCCGCGACGGCGCACCAACCGCCAGACGGCCGGCAGCATGAGCGCCCCGATCATCGCGGTCAGGTAGAAGAGCGGCCAGTAGTACCGGGCGTTGCCGCCGCCACTCGACGACGACGTGATCATGCCGTAGCCGACGAAGTACACCAGGGTCGTCGCCGCGACGATGCAGGTGAACGCGTAACGACGGAACCGCACGACACCGATGACGAGTGCTGCCGCGAAGAGCAGGGCGATCGGCGCCGCGAACGGGGCGAAGGTGCTGATCTTCTGCAGGTAGTACGGCAGGGCGAGCATGCGCTCGTGCAGGTAGTACCCGGCGCGGGCCGCGATGCCGGAATCCTTCGTGACCTTCGGCGCGGTGTCCTCGGTGGTCGACTGCGTGGGCGGCGGCACCACGGCGGGGTCCGGGTTGTCCATCGGGCCCTGCTTGTAGACCGACGGGGTGAAGTCCTCGTTGGGCGAGAAGGCGTGGTCGTTGGGCGGGACCGGCAGGAACGGCCAGTCCGTGGCGCGGCCGCCGTCGTCGAACTTCGAGCCGATGTTCACCGACAGCGACGAACCGAGCGTCACCGTGCCGTACTTGACGGTCAGCGCGCCGACCCACGGCGCGATCACGACGGCGAACACGACGATCGTGGCGACCGGGGCCGTCCACCAGTGCCGGACGGGCTCACGGCGGCGACGAGCGGACCAGACGCGCAGCAGCAGCCAGAGGACCACGGCGCCGACGGCCACGGGCAGCAGGAAGAGCTTCGTGAAGTACCCGAGCGCCGCCACGACGCCGAGCACCGCGCCGGAGGCGATCCTGGCGCGCGTCGAGCCGTGCAGCGCCTGGTCGGCCCAGCGGAGCGCCCAGAGGAACCCGACGACCCACGCGACGACGAGCAGGTCCGGGGTCTGCACCGACACCGCGCTCATCAGGGCGGGGATGGCGGTGACCATGAAGAGCACGGCGGGGACGATGCGGTGGTTCTGCGACCAGACGAGCCACCCGCCGATGCCGAGCACGACGGCCACGGCGAAGCAGTTGACGATCGCGAAGGCCGTCTGCATGCCGAGACCGAGCGCGATGAACGGCGCCATCAACCACGAGACCAGCGGCGACCAGTACGCGTTGATCGCGTCGGGCAGCCAGCCGTTCGCGTACTCGCGCGCGATGCCCATGTAGGAGATGCCGTCGACGTTCGTCACGCCGAGGCGGTTGTGGTACGCCACGGCGGCGCTCAGGGCGACCCCGATCACCACGAGGACGCCCAGGACCAGGGGCGCGACGACGTGCCGGTACCGTCGCGCACCCGCCCCCGAACGCCGTCGAGCGGGCTCGTGGGTGATCTGCGGTGGTGCGGTCGTCGTCACGGTCACGTGCTTCATCATGACATCCGTTCGCTTGCCGGACCGCACCGAGGCGGATCGCGGGCCCCGCTCGGCGTGTGGGAGACTGCCGGGGACCCCGCTCCGACCACCTCGAGGACGTTCGTTGGCCACCGAAACCCGCGCAGCCGAATCCGCAGCCGAACCGACGGCGGCCGCTCCCCGCGCAGGGGGTCGACTCGAGTTCCCGTACCTGGACGGGCTCCGCGGTCTCGCTGCCCTGGCCGTGGTGTTCTACCACGCGTACCTCTTCACGGGGACGACCGGTACCGGACCGACGGAACTGCCGTGGCTGCGACCGTTCATCGGGTGGGGCTACCTCGGCGTCCCGCTGTTCATCGTCCTGTCCGGCTACGTCCTGATGCTGCCCGTCGTGACCCGGTTCGACCGCTACCGGCTGCCGGGTGGCTTCTGGAAGTTCATCTGGCGCCGCGCCCGACGGATCATCCCGCCGTACTGGGCGTCGCTCGTCGTCTTCGCGCTCATCATCCTGTTCGTCCCGGTGATGGGGCAGCCCGGCGGCACCCAGTGGGACACCAAGCTCCCGATGGGCTGGGGCACGTTCCTCACGCACTTCTTCCTGGTGCACGACTTCTTCCCGCAGTACATCGGCAAGATCAACGGCCCGATGTGGACGGTCGCCGTCGAGTGGCAGATCTACTTCCTCATGCCGCTGCTGATCCTGCCGCTCTGGAAGGTCTTCGGCGGCTGGGCGACCGCGTCCTCGCTGGTCCTCATCGGCATGTGGATGGGTTCCGAGAGCCGCTACTCGTGGATGCACCCGTGGTTCGTCGGCCTCTTCGCGGTCGGCATGCTCGCCGCCGAGCTCACCGTCAAGGCCCGAGACGAGCACCTGACCGGCAAGCTGAACACCTCGAAGCTCGGCGGTCCGCGATGGCAGGGCGGCGTGTTCGTGGCCGCGATGTTCGTCGGCATGCTCCTCGTCTTCTTCCGCAACCGCGACTACTGGCAGCACCAGACCTGGCCGTCCGAGGTCGTCCTCGGCATCTTCGCCGGCATCCTGCTGACCTGGATGGGGCGCAAGGCGGTCACCGGGCAGCACACCTGGCTCGCACGGTTCTTCGCGTGGAAGCCCTTCGTGCTCGCCGGCCTCGTGTCGTACACGATCTACCTCTTCCACAGTCCGCTGCTCGGACTCGGCAACCTGCTGCTCCTGCCGATGGGCCTGTACCCGAAGTGGCAGTTCCTGATGATGGTCTTCGTGGTGATCCCGGTGACCCTGGCGATCTGCGTCGGGATGTGGTGGCTCGTGGAGCGCAACTTCCTGAACCGCCGGCAGAAGCACGCCACCCGCGAGGTCTCCTCGCGCGGCCGCCTGCCCGAGGTCGAGACGGACGACGAGCGCACGCGGACGGCCCACTAGACCCCGGCGGCGGACGCCGCCTGTGTGCGCCTCACGGACAGGTGTCGCCGAGGCCGGGTAGCATCACTCGGACCGCGGCGTGGGAGATCAGGCCCACGGCATCTCGACAGGGAAGACGAGACCACATGCGCGCACCGATCAGCAGACTCCTCGGACTCGGCACCGCTGCCGCCGTCGCCGGGGCCATCACCTTCGGCAGCGGCCCGGCGGTCGGCGTGACCGCAACGGAACCCGCCGACACCGGTCAGCAGCTCTCCATCGCCGAGATGGACCGCACCGGTAACCACACCATGGGTGCCGGCATCGCCGCCCACGCCGGTGAGACCCACGTGACGACCTTCCCCGACGCGACCTCGGGCGGCGGGGTGAGCGCACAGTCCCTCAGCTCGTCGGCTGCTGCCGCCACCGCCGGCGGCCCGCCCCCCGGCCGGGTGCAGGGCTTCGACATCAGCGCGTGGCAGCCGAGCGTCAACTTCCTGCAGGCGTACCGCAACGGCGCCCGGTTCGTGTACGTCAAGGCGACCGAGGGCACCTCGTACGTCAGTTCCACCTACAAGCAGCAGTACGCCACCGCCAAGCAGCGCAACCTGTACCGCGGCGGCTACGTGTACGCACAGCCGAGCCAGGCGAGCGGCGCCGCGACCGCGAACTACTTCTTCGCCCACGGCGGTCAGTGGAGCAAGGACGGCAAGACCCTGCCACCGCTGCTCGACATCGAGTACGGCAGCGCCGCCCAGGGCACCTGCTACGGCAAGTCGTGGGGCGCGATGCGCACGTGGATCAAGGACTTCAACCGGACCGTCGTCGCCAAGACGGGTCGGTACCCCGCGATCTACACCACGACCGACTGGTGGAAGCGCTGCACGAACAACAGCAACCAGTTCTCGAAGAACCCGTTGTTCGTCGCGATCTACCCGGTGCAGAACTTCACCACCCCTGGCACCCTCGGGCGCAGCTGGTCGAAGTGGACCTTCTGGCAGTGGGCGGCCAGCGGCACGCTCCCCGGCGACCAGGACGTCTACCGCAACGACATCACGTACCTGAAGCGCTTCGCGTCCCGGACGAGCTGACGCAGGCTGACGACGGACAGGAGGCCCGTGGCGGTGTCGCCACGGGCCTCCTGTCCGTCACGGGCGCGCGTTCGCACCCGCCGTGTCAGCGCGCGATGTCAGCGCACGTCGCGCGTCGCTTCGGCGAAGTCTGCGTCGAGGGCGGTCGCCATGCGGGCCACGCCCTCGGCGAGCTGCGCGCGGACCGCGTCGCGGTCCGCGTCGAGCGCCTCGAGCTGCGCCGTGACATCGTCGACGAACGTGGGCTCGAGTGCGGCCTCGATCGGCTTCGAGTACGCCTGCTGCCCCATCTGCTCGAAGAAGAGCCGGCCCTTGTCGACGTAGTAGAGCACCGCAGCGGGGACCCCGGCGATGGTGGCGACGATCGCGGAGTGCAGGCGGCTCGCCAGGAACAGGCGGCTGCGCGACATCAGCCCGGCGTACTCGGACGGCGAGAACTCGTCGGCCTCGACCACGTGGGTGCGGTCGGCGTGCCGCATGAGCGCGATGACCTCGCGGGCGAAGGCGGCGTCGCCCTCGGACGCCTCCATGTGCATCGGGTAGAACACCACGTCGGCGTCCCAGCGGTCGATGACACGGTCGGCGAGGTCGGCGACGGCCTGCCGGTACGTCACGAGCTTGTCGCTGTCGACGCCGGTCTGACGGAAGCGCTTCGGCAGGAAGCGGAACGGGATCCAGCCGCTGCGCTTGTAGTGGAACCAGCGACGGACGCCGAAACCGATCGAGCCCTCGAGCTGCTCGGCGGTCAGGCCGGTGGTGCGCTCGAGCCGCTCGAGCACCTCGGCGTCGGGCGGAGTGACCGTCCCGACGACCGCCGGGTCGAAGGACGACACGATCGGCGTCGTCACGCCCCAGGACAGGAGCTTCTCGCGGGACTCGTCGTCACGGACGGCGAACGCGCTGCAGAGGTCGACGGTGGCACGGATCAGGCGCTTGCTGACCCCGGCGGTGGTCGGGCCGATGCCCTGGAACGCCCCGACGAGGTGCTTGTTGACCGCACGGACGAGCAGCATCTTGCCGAACCAGTACACGAGGCCGAGCTTGTTCGTGTAGTCCTTCAGAATCTCGCCGCCGCCCCAGAGCACCACGTCGGCGCCGCGAGCGGCACGGAGCAGGGCGAAGAGGTCGCCGATGCCGGTGCTGTACGGGGAGACCGGCAGGAACCGGATCCCGAACCACGCGGCGTCCCGCTCGGGGTACTGGGACAGGGAGACGATCTCGGCGTCCGGCCACCGGCGGCGGACGAGCTCGACGTTGCCGGCGAGGATCGCCCGGTCCCCGCGGTTGTGGGGCGAATCGCTATTGTGGATCAGTACGCGCACGGGGTGAGAGCCTACCGGACCGTCCCCCGCCAGCCCCGGAAAGGCACGATGTCCCGCACCACTCGCTCCGCTCGCTCCCGCCAGGACCGCCCCCGTCTGCTCGTCCTGGGCTCGACGTTCCCGGCCCGCCCGGACGACGGTGTCCCGGCGTTCGTGCTCGACCTCGCCCACCAGGAGGCGCTCGAGTTCGACACGATGGTGCTCACCCCCCGGGTGCCCGGCGGTGCCACCACCGAGCGCATCGGCGACGTCGGTGTCCGGCGGTTCCCGTACTTCCCGAAGGCGTTCGAGGACCTGGCCGACGGCGCGATCCTCGACAACCTCAAGGAGCGGCGCTCCCGCATCGTGCAGGTGCCGGCGCTGGTGCTCGCGCAGTGGTTCGCGATCCGGCGCGTGGTCCGCTCCGCGAAGCCCGACGTCATCCACGCCCACTGGGCCATCCCGCAGGCACTCGTCGCGACGCTGGCGGCCCCGGGCGTTCCGATCGTCGTCACGACCCACGGCGGGGACATCTACGCCCTGCGCGCCGCTCCCCTGGTGCGGCTGAAGCGCTGGGTGTTCGGCCGTTCGGCGCACGTCACCACCGTGAACTCCGAGATGCGCGACCGCCTGACCGAGTGGGGGGTGCCCGAGTCACGCTCCACCGTCATCCCCATGGGTGTCGATCTCGGTCCGGCCCGTGACACCCGCGCCCGCGTCCCCGCACAGGAACACCACGTGGTGGCGGTCGGGCGACTCGTCGAGAAGAAGGGCTTCGGCAACCTGATTGCGGCGCTCCGAGGACTCGGTGACGACGTGCCGTGGCGACTCACCGTGGTCGGCGACGGCCCCTACCGGGCGCAGCTCGAGCAGCAGGCCGCCGGGCTGCCGGTGACGTTCCTGGGCCAGCGCGGGCGCACCGAGGTACTCGAGACCCTCGCGTCGGCCACGGTCGTCGCGGTGCCGTCGATCCCCGCGGCGAACGGCGACCAAGAGGGACTGCCGGTCACCCTGCTCGAGGCCGCGGCGGTCGGGGCCGCGATCGTCGCGAGCGACCTGCCCGGCATCCGGGACGTCGTGCAGGACGACGTGTCCGGCGTGCTCGTGCCCCCGGGTGACGTCCCGGCACTCCGCCGAGCGCTCCAGCGTGTGCTCACCGACGACGCGGCACGGACCCGCTACCAGGAGCAGGCCGTCGTATCGGCAGCGGAGTTCTCCACCGAACGGATCGGCGAGCGTTACCGAGCGGTGCTGCGCGCGGCGATCGCGTAGAGCACCACGACGGCCGCGGCGCACACCGCCGCGGCCGAGGCCGCCAGCACGACCACGGCGCCGGAGTGTCCGACCAGCTCGGACCCGGCCGTGTCGACGAGCGACCAGGTCGGCACGAAGGCCGCCACGGTCCAGGCCAGCGCGATCCACGTGCCGGCCCGGCCCCAGGCGAGGAACCCCGCCGACATCGCGAGTGCGATCGGCACCAGGACGGTGAGCGTGTAGCGGTTCAGCGGCGCCCCACCGCCGGCGGCGTAGCGGATCTCGACGACGACGAACAGCACGGTGACGACGACCAGCATCGCAACGACGAGCCGGCGCGGCCACCGGTCGTCGTCCGCCGGGGCCCAGGGTCGCAGGCGACGCGTGACGAGGGCAGTGACGAACAGCAGCACCGGCAGGAGCAGGAGCACCCACGGCAGCGGCGACGCGATCGGGAGTGCCCCGCGGAAGAGCGCGAAGAGCTGGCGCCAGAACCCCAGCATCGAGACGACCTCGACCTCGGAGTAGTGCGGCCGGGGCGTGTACCCGGGCCACGCGGTCGGCCGCCCGCTGAACGACCCGGTCAACGCCTGGTTGCGCAGCCAGAACCACCCGGACGCAGCAGCTGCGGCGACGAGGGGCACCGCGGCGACCAGCACCCGGGCACCGATCCCGTGCAGGCGACCGAGCCGCACCGTCCGGGACAGCGCGAACGCCACGACCATCGCCACGAGCCAGAGCGCGAAGGTCAGCCGCGTCGCCGTGCCGGCGGCGGCGACCAGTGCTCCCCCGACCGCGAGTCCCGGGCCGACACCGGACCGGAGTGCCGCACCGGCGACCCCGCAGGCCAACGCGCAGGTCAGCGCCGCCAGCGAGTCGTTGTAGACGACGCCGCCCTGCACCACGAGGACGCTGGTCGACGCGGTGACGACGGCGACGGTCGCGGGCAGCCGCACGACGCCCGGGAAGCAGCGCGAGGCCGCCCACGCCGCGCTCGGCACGACCGCGGCGGCGAACACGGCGTTGCACAGCCGGCCGAACACGACCGCCTGCACGGGGTGCCCGGCGTCCACGAGCGGGCCGATCACCGGGGCGAGCAGGACGTAGTACAGCGGCGGGTGCTGCGCGACCCACTGCACCGGCGGCGTCCCGCCGAAGCCCGGCCGGAAGCGGATGCCGTCCAGGAGCACCGGGAGCTGCCCGTGCCACACCCGCAACACGTAGTCCACGTGGGCGGACTCATCGACGCTCGCGAGCGGCATCGACGAGAACGTCCGTGCCACCGAGGTGGTCAGGACGAGCAGCGTGGCGGCGAGGACGACCGGTGTCGCCCAGTCCCGGCCGCGGAACCCCGCGGTCAGCAGGGTGCGGGCGCGGTCCGGGCGTCGGCCGCGCTGCTGCACGCCAGGAGACGTCAGCGTCCCATGCCGCGGTACGTGAAACCGGCGGCGGTCCACGCGTCACGGTCGAGGCAGTTGCGGCCGTCGATGACGACCGGCGACGCCACGAGCGCGGCTGCGGCGGTCGCGTCGAGCTCGCGGAACTCGGTCCACTCGGTCAGCACGAGCACCAGCTCCGCCCCGCCCAGCGCCTCGGCCGCGCTCTCGACGTAGTCCAGCTCGGGGTGCACGCGGCGCGCGGTGACGACGGCCTCGGGGTCGTACGCCGAGACGACGGCACCGAGTTCCTGCAGGCGGGCCGCGATGTCGAGGGCCGGCGAGTCGCGGACGTCGTCGGAGTTCGGCTTGAAGGCCAGGCCGAGCACCGCGATGCGCTTGCCGCTGACGACGCCGCCGAGCAGCTCCTGCGCCAGCTCGACGACGTGGGCGCGACGTCGCAGGTTCGTGGCGTCGACGTCGGCCAGGAACGCCAGGGACTCCCCGACCCCCAGCTCGTTCGCCCGCGCCTGGAACGCACGGATGTCCTTCGGCAGGCAACCGCCACCGAAGCCGAGGCCGGCGTTCAGGAACTTGCGGCCGATGCGGGCGTCGTGACCGATCGCGTCCGCGAGCGCCGTGACGTCGGCACCGGCGACCTCGGCGATCTCGGCCATCGAGTTGATGAACGAGATCTTCGTGGCGAGGAACGCGTTGGCGCTGATCTTCACGAGCTCAGCGGTGGGCAGGTTGACGACGAGTCGGGGCGTACCGGTGGACAGCGCCTCGGCGTAGACCTCGTCGAGCGCGGCGACGGCCCGTTCGCCGGCCTCGCCGTCGGGCACGCCGTAGACGAAGCGGTCCGGCGCGATGGTGTCCTGCACGGCGAAGCCCTCACGCAGGAACTCGGGGTTCCAGACGAGCGTGGCACCGGGGACGGCTTCGCTGACCTCGGCGGCCAGGCGCGCGGCGGTGCCGACGGGCACGGTCGACTTGCCGACGACGAACTCGCCGGCGGACAGGTGCGGGGTGAGCGCGGCGACGGCGGCGTTGACGTAGGTCAGGTCCGCGGCACCGGTCGGACCCTGCGGGGTGCCCACTGCGAGGAAGTGCACGCGGGCACCCGCGACCTCGGCCATGTCGGTGGTGAAGCGGATCCGGCCGGACTCGAGGGCCTCGGTCAGGATCTCGGGCAGGCCGGGCTCGAAGAAGGGGGCCTCGCCCGCGGCGAGCCGCTCGATCTTGGTGGGGTCGACGTCCACGGCGACGACCTCGTGTCCGAGTTTGGCCATGGAGGCGGCGTGCACGGCACCGAGGTAGCCGCAGCCGATCACAGAGATACGCACGTCGAAGACGGTACCGGTTTCTCGCCGAAGTCTCATCACGGCGCCCACGGCGACGCCCGCATCGACGCCCGCAGCGGCCGGGTCAGGCCCGCACGTCGCCCCACGGCGGACGGTCCGGACCGCCGACGATCTCGTCCCAGTCCGGCTCACGGTGCCGACGCCGGGCCTCGTACGCCTCCACCAGGTCGTGCAGGACGGCGACGACGAGGTCGGCGTGCGGCACGTCGGCGAGGACCACCGCTGGGTCGTCCCCGGGGAACACGAGCACGTCGCCGGAGCGGAACAGCCCCTGCAGCCCGCGGCGCCGCACCGTCACGTCGTAGCCGCGGGAGTGCAGGAGCTCCCGTCGGGTCCGGGTACCGAGTCCGCCCACCACGACCAGGCGACGGGTGGTGACGACGTACCGCTCCGACATCCAGCGGAACAGCGGGACGGCGCCGCCGAACACGACGAGCACCACGACGACGAGCGCGACGACGGCGTTGAGCCACGCCAACTGCGCCTGGAACACCCCGAAGCCGAACCCGCCGGCGGCGGTGACGAGCACGACGAACACCGCCGGGCGCACCAGCCGACGGGCGTGCGGTCGCAGGCGTGCGACGACACGTTCGGGCGGGGGCTCGGCGGTCATGCCGTCATGCATACCGCAGGTGGGTGACGTCCCCCACCGCGACGCCCCTGGTGACGCCCGCCTGGTCCCGGATCGTGATGCGGCCGGCATCGTCGATGCCGGTCGCGTCGGCTTCCTCGACCGTGCCGTCCGGCAGCTCGAGGCGGATGCGGCGACCGATCGTGCCGCAGGCGGCGCGGACGTGGGACCGGACCGTCCCGGCGGCGGGACCACCCGTGACCAGGCCGGCCACCGCCTCCAGGACGGACTGCAGGAAGGCGGACAGGACCGCGTCGGCCAGGGCGGGTGCGTCGTCGACCGCGCCGACGAGCAGGAGCGACGTGGACGTCGTGGTGGGCAGCCGATCCGCCGGGATCGTCAGGTTCACGCCGGCCCCGACCACGACGCTGCCGTCGGCGGCGACCTGGCAGAGGATCCCGCACACCTTGTCCCCGGCGACCTGCACGTCGTTCGGCCACTTCACGACGACGTCCGCGCCGGCGGGCAGGACCGACGCGATCGCGTCGCGCATCGCCGCGCCGGCGACCAACGGCAGCCAGCCGCGGTCGTGGTCGTCCAGGTCCGCACGGACGAGCACGCTGGCGGCGAGCGTCTCACCGGCCGGAGCGGTCCAGGTGCGGTCGAGCCGGCCCCGGCCCGCGGTCTGGTGCAGGGTCGCGAGGACACTGCCGTGCTGCTGCTCCGGGGCGCCGGCGAGCAGGTCCGCGTTGGTGGACCCGGTCTCGGCGGGGGTGGTGATCGTCGCGCCCGCCGACCGGACGGCCTCGCTGGTGACGGGGAACGACGGCGACGGGGATGTGGACATGCACGCAAATGTACGGGCAGGAACCGTGGGGGTCCTCCAACCGGCAGCGTCCCACCCGCCGGTAGGGTGAGCGGGTGACTTCAGGAGACACCCCCGATCTGTCGACGACGGCCGGCCGGCTGGCCGACCTCCGCGACCGGTACCACGAGGCCGTGACCGCCGCGGGCGAATCCGCCATCGCCAAGCAGCACGCGAAGGGCAAGGGCACCGCCCGCGAACGCATCGAGCAGCTGCTCGACGAGAACTCCTTCGTGGAGTTCGACGAGTTCGTGCGGCACCGCACCACGTCGTTCGGCATGGACGCCAAGCGCCCCTACGGTGACGCGGTCGTCACCGGTGTCGGCACGATCCACGGCCGCAACGTCGCTGTGTACGCGCAGGACTTCACGGTCTTCGGCGGGTCGCTCGGCGAGGTCGCCGGCGAGAAGATCATCAAGGTCATGCAGCACGCGCTGAAGACGGGCGTGCCGATCATCGGCATCCTCGACTCCGGCGGCGCCCGCATCCAGGAAGGCGTCGTCGCACTCGGCAAGTACGGCGAGATCTTCCGCCTGAACACCCAGGCTTCCGGCGTCATCCCGCAGCTCTCCATCGTGATGGGCCCGGCGGCCGGCGGCGCGGTGTACTCGCCCGCCCTCACCGACTTCGTGATCATGGTCGACAAGACCAGCCACATGTTCGTCACCGGTCCGGACGTCATCAAGACCGTCACGGGCGAGGACGTCGGCTTCGAGGAGCTCGGCGGCGCGCAGACCCACAACGCGGTCTCCGGCGTGGCCCACTACCTGGCCGAGGACGAGACCGACGCGCTCGACTACGCGCGCTCGCTCATCGGGTTCCTGCCGGACAACAACCTGTCCGACCCGCCGGCCTACGACGTCGCCCCGGAGCTCGAGACCACCGACGCCGACCACGAGCTCGACCTCGTGATCCCGGACTCGACGAACCAGCCGTACGACGTCACCACGATCATCGAGCACATCGTCGACGACGGTGAGTTCCTCGAGGTGCAGCCGCTCTTCGCCCCGAACATCCTGATCGGCTTCGGCCGGGTCGAGGGCCGCACGGTCGGCATCATCGCGAACCAGCCGCAGGCGATGGCCGGCACGCTCAACATCGACGCCGGCGAGAAGGCCGCCCGGTTCGTGCGGTTCTGCGACGCGTTCGGCATCCCGATCCTGACCCTGGTGGACGTGCCCGGCTACCTGCCCGGGACCGACCAGGAGTGGACCGGCGTCATCCGCCGCGGCGCGAAGCTGCTGTACGCCTACGCCGAGGCCACCGTCCCGCTCGTCACCGTCATCACCCGCAAGGCCTACGGCGGCGCGTACATCGTGATGGGGTCGAAACAGCTCGGCGCCGACATCAACCTGGCGTGGCCGACCGCCGAGATCGCCGTCATGGGCGGTCAGGGTGCCGTCAACATCCTGTACCGCGCCGAGATCAAGCGCGCCGAGGAGTCCGGCGAGGACGTCGCCGCAGTCCGCACGAAGCTCGCGAACGAGTACACGTACAACGTCGCGTCGCCCTACCTGGCAGCCGAGCGCGGTGAGCTCGACGGCATCATCCAGCCGCACGCCACCCGGGTGTCGGTCATCAAGGCCCTCCGGTCGCTGCGGGGCAAGCGTGCCACGCTGCCCCCGAAGAAGCACGGGAACATTCCCCTCTGATGGGCCGACACGCAGCAGCCGTACCCTCGGACGAGCCCGCCTCCGTGGCGGACGTCCGGGTGGTCTCCGGCGACCCCACGCCCGAGGAGCTCGCCGCGGTCGTGGCCGTCCTGCAGCGCCAGGCCGACGAGGCCGCGGCCGCCGGTCGCGCTGCCGTGGTCGTCGAGCCCCGCACCGGGTGGGACGCCGCGGCCCGCGGACTGCGCCGCCCGCTCGACCACGGACCGGGCGCCTGGGGCCGATCTCTCCGCTGATGTACCCCTGGTGCGCAGGTGACCGGAACGCGTTGCAGGGCGCACTTCCCGGTCGGTATCCCCTCACTCGGGGGACACGATCCGCACATGCGGACCGGAACTGCCAGAATTGTCCCCCATAATGACGACTGACATGCAGCTCGTGCGTGGGCATAGTAGTTGGTGTTCGGTGTCCTTCAACGAAAGACATCGCAGGTCGGTGGCCGACTAGGGTACGAAGCCACCGTCCGCTGCGAGGCAGGGCGACATTCGGGTTGTCGCTCAGCCTCGGGTCGTGAACGGGCCGGTCGGATTCCGACCGGCCCGTTCCCCGTTTCCGGGGCGTGTGGCGGCTGCGGACGGGTGTCGGAGCGGCGGGCCGGGGCCGCCACAGGCCTCCTGGCTGTCCCCCATCGCGTCCACCGCCGCCCGCACGCCCGGCGCACCATGATCGTCCGCACCTCGTCCGCACCTCGTTCGCGACGATCCACCTGTCGATCACGTGGCGCATCGTCGCGACACGCGCGCGCGAGTGCCGCGCGCTACGCCGGCTCGTGCCGCGGGATCTCCAGCCAGAGCGCGACGGAGTCGTCCTCGTCACCGTCGTCGTCGTCCAGCCCCGCTCCGAGCGCCGCTGACTCGCTGGCCGCCCCGTCGAGGCGGAGTCCGACGACGGTCACCGCGGAGTCGGAGCCCTCGCCGACGGTCCGGACGATGACGTTGTCGGCGTCACGGGCCTGCCGGAGCGCCTCGGCGACCCGGGCGTGGATGCGGCGGATGTCCGGTGCGTCCAGGTCGTCGAGCCCGCCGTCGTCGTGCAGCTGGACGGTCGCTCCGCGGCGACGCAGGCGCATCACCTCGTCGCGGACGTCGTCCGACAGCAGGGACCGGCCGCGGATCTCGTCGCGGATGGCCTGCTCGAGGTGCAGGCACTCGGCACGGTCGGCGTCGTCGAGGTCACCGCAGGAGTCGATGATGCGCTGCAGCATCGGCAGGGCCATCCGGGTGGTCTGGCGCAGCCGGAACTGCCGCTCGAACACGTGGGCGTCCTGCGCAGCCTGCCAATCGGCGGTCTCCTGCTCGGCGAGCACGAGCTCACGGGTGTTCCGGAGGGCGCGGCTCATCGCGGCCGCGAAGACCGTGGCGATCGCGACCCAGGCGACGCTGCCGACCACCCCGAGCCCGCCGAGCGAGCCGAGGCCGGCCCAGGCGACGGTGTAGACGGTCAGGAACAGCACGCCGGCCCACGCGAAGGGACCCCGGCCGCGCACGACGAGCACCACCATGAGGGTGCCGATGGCTGCGATCCACCAGGTGGCGGAGCCCGGACCACGACCCTCGACGAGGACGGGGGCGGCGATCACCGGCATCACGATCGCGGTGGCGAGGGAGAAGCAGGCCGTCCAGACCGGCAGGACCCTGCCGGGGACGAACAGCGCGAGCCCGGTCGCAGCGGCGTACAGGACCATGCAGGCGATGATCGGGGCGACCTGGTCGACACGCGGGAGCGTGGCCGCGGCGAGGACCAGGTGGTAGACGGAGAACAGCGACGCCAGGCCGAGGGCGATGCTCGCCGGCAGGGAGACCTTCATGCGGTCGTCCTGTCAGCCGGCGACCACGTCAGCACGATGCGGGTTCCCTCGCCCGGTGCGGTGTGCACCTCGGCGCGCCCGTCGACGGTCGCGATCCGCTCCACGATGGAGCGGCGGACACCGAGCCGTTCGGCGGGGATGGCAGCGACGTCGAACCCGCGGCCGTCGTCACCGACCTCGACGAGCACCCCCTGCCCCTGCTGCTCGATGCGGACCCAGCGGGAGACGTCAGCGCCGCCTGCGTGCTGCACGCTGTTCACCGCGGCCTGCAGCGCCGCCGAGGCCAGCGCGTCGGCGACCGAGGCGGGCAGACGGACCGACCCGGTCGGCGTCGGGACGAGGCGGACCGGGGCGGGCAACGCGCCCACGCCCTCGCGGATGCGCGCCCGGAGTTCCCCGAGGGCGACCGGCGCGACGTCACCGGGACCGTCGGTGGCCGCAGCCTCGAGGTGGTCGATCGCGTTCCGGGCCATCCGCGCGGCGAGGGTCTTGGCCTCGAGCGTGTCGGCACGTGCGGCGGAGAGCAGCGTCGTGAGCACGCTGTCGTGCACGATGGCGTCCACCTGGACCCGCTCGACCTCGGTGGCGTGTTCCCGGATGGCGAGCGAGTACCGCCGCACGGCCGTGGACTGCGCCGTGTCGACCGCCGTGGCCGCACGCCGCAGCACCACCGCGATGACGAGCACCGCGCCGCTGAGGAGCGCCGTGTAGACGCCGTCGAGCAGGACGGCGAGGACCCCGACGTCGCCGCCGAGCGGGCTGAGCCGGATCACGACGTACACCGCCGGCACGAGCGCGGTGTAGACCGTCGCGCGCCACGTGGCGAAGCCCATCGCCGCCGCCGTGCAGCCGACCGTGCAGAACCACCACGGCCACGGCTGCTGCGACGACGGGATGGGCTCCTGCACGGTCGCCGTCCACGTCACGAGCACGACGAGGAACAGCAGCGCGCAGACGATCTGCGCCGGCTGCGCCACCCGCTGCACGAAGGCCGAGACCCCGATGAACACGAACGACGCCGCGAGGGCGAGCATCAGCGTCGGACCCCAGAACGGGTCGAGGTACGGCAGCTGCTCCAGGACCGCGGGCGCGTCGACGATGCCGAGGCCGATCGCCGCCATCGCGAGGAGGATCGCGAACGCACGCTCGACCGACGCCTGCGTGATCGAGGCGCGGACGCTGCGCGCCGGATCGGCGCCGAACGGCGCCGGTTCGACGACCGTCCGCGCCGGTTCAGCCGCGGTCGCCATCCGTGTCAGCGACCGTCGCCGTCGGGGTCGATGCCCGAGTCGAGCCCGGGGAGGATCCCGTCCTCGACGGCTCGACGCAGCAGGTCGACCTTCGTCGGGGCGGGGCGACCGACCTCGACGTACTTCACACGGATCCGGTCGAGGTACTCACGGGCCGTCGAGTAGCCGATGCCGAGCTGCTGCGCGGCGAGCTTGAGCGGGAGGCCCGAGGCGTAGAGGTGCAGGATCTCGCGCTCGCGGCGGCCGAGCTGCGCCTTCGCGAAGTCGCGGTCGGCGTCGATGGCGCTCGCCCACTCGAGGTTGTTGAGCACGTCGCCGCGTGCGACGGTGGCGACCGCGGCCATCACCGTCTTGGTGGCGGAGGACTTCGGGATGACGCCGGCAGCCCCTGCTGCGAGCGCCTCACGCACGTTGGCGACACGGTCCGCGATGGAGTGCACGAGCACCGCCGATCCCGTCCCCTGCACGCCCTTGACGTTCTCCGTGACGGTCGAGCCGTCACCGAGGGACAGGTCGAGGACGACGACGTCGACCTCTCGCCCGTCGAGGTTCTGGACGTACTCGGGGACGCTGGCGGCGGTGAGCACCACCTCGAACCCCTCGTTCTGGCACGCCGCCTGGATCCCGAGTCGGACGGACTCGTGGTCGTCAACGATCGCGACCCGGACCGGCCTGGTGGCCGCCCCTGACGTCTCGGTGCTGGTGGTTGTCGTTCCTGCTGCCACAGTGGCCTCTCGTTCCGATGCGCGACGCCGGCCCCTGAAACCGGAGTGCCATCAACGACCCAGGATACCCAGCCCGGACTCAGGTGCGGGGCTTCTGGACTGCGCCACGCTGGCCGGTCCGCCGATCGGTGGACACCCCGACACGCGAGGGCGTGCGGCCCGGGGCCTCAGCGTGCGGGAACCAGGCGTGCGACGGCTTCCAGGTGGTGGGTGTGCGGGAACAGGTCGAAGGCCCGCAGCGCCTCGAGCCGGTATCCGAGATCGGCGAACGTCGCGACGTCGCGAGCCAGCGCCACCGGGTCGCACGCCACGTAGACGACCTGCTCCGGCTGGAGCGCGGCGATCTGCGCAACCACGTCACGACCGGCACCGGCGCGCGGCGGATCGAGCACGATCGTGCCGGCGCGGAAGCGGTCCTGCTCGGCGCGCGAGGCGTTCGCCACGGTGTTCGTCAGCCAGCGATCGACCCGGCCGGTCTCGGCGCGGGCGCCGAGCCACTCGGACAGGTTCTCCTGCGCGTGCTCGGTGGCACGGCCGGCGCTCTCGACGCTCGTGATGCGCGCCTTCGGTCCGACCAGGTCGCCGAGGGCGGCGGCGAGCAGGCCGACACCGCCGTACAGGTCCAGGTGGGTGCCCTCGGGGTCGAGGCGGTCGCGGTCGACCAGGTCCTGCACGGCCTCGGTGAGCACGGTGGCCGCGGCACGGTGCACCTGCCAGAACCCGTTGTCGTCGACCTGGAACGTGCGCTCCCCCACGACCTCGGTCACCACGGTGGGCTTCTGGTCGTCGATGACGAGCCGTGCCCCCTCGGAACCGCTCGGTGCGAGGACGTCGATGACCGACGAGCCCGGCAGCGCGCCACGGCCGAGCGGGGCGCTCTGCTGCACGACGGCGGTCGCGAGCGGCAGGCCGGTCACCGGGATGACGGAGTGCGAGCGGGCTGCGAACGGGCCGGCGGTGCCCTGCTCGTCGACGTGCAGCCGGACGCGGGTGCGCCAGCCGAGGCCGTTCGCGGCGTCGTCGCCCGGCGCTGCCTCGACGACGACGTCGTGGCCGAGCACCTCGGCGAGGTCCGTCCGTGCGAACCGCGCGAACGAGTCGACGAGGACATCGTGCTTGAGCGTGCGCTGGTGTGCGAGGGCGATGTGACCGAACTCGGCACCACCCGGGCGCGTCTCGGGGTCCCGCTCGAGTGCCGCCTCGGGCCAGACGTGGTGGACGCGGTGCTCGCTCGGCGTCACGACGCTGACCGTGTCGGCCCGCCAGAACGACTTCTTGCGGTCCTCGGTCACCCGGGCGACGACACGCTCCCCGGGGATCGCGTCCGAGACGAAGACCACCCGTCCTTCGTGCCGTGCCACCGAGATGCCGCCGTGGGCGATCCCGGTGACGTCGAGTTCGAGCAGCGTGCCGACGGATTCACCCATGGTGAGATGGTCCCATGCGTCTGTACCTCGCGAGTACATCCCCCGCCCGCCGAGCACTCCTCGCCCAGTCCGGGGTCGATCCCGTGCTCGTGTCCCCCGGGGTCGACGAGGACGCCGTCGGCGCCGCCGCCGCGGCGTCGCTCGGCCGTGCCCTGACCGGGCCGGAGCTCGTCTCGCTCCTGGCCGTCGCGAAGGCGTCCGCAGTCGCCGACTCCGCCGTCGCCGGGTCGCCGGTCGACGGGGTCGTGTTCGGCGGCGACTCGGCCTTCGAGGTCGACGGACAGCTGTACGGCAAGCCGCACGACCCCGCGGTCGCCCGGGAGCGCTGGCGGCAGATGCTCGCCGCTGGCGGCGGGACGCTGTGGAGCGGACACTGCGTGATCGATCGACGACGCGACGACCGACGCCGCGATCCGGACCCGGGCACGGGACGGCCTGGAGGCGCGGCCCCGACCCGGCCCGTGCCTCCCGTCCGGTCCCTGGTCACGTCCACCGCCGGCATCCCGCAGCTGGGTGACGTCGCGCCCGGCGGGTCGGCGCTGGCCGCCGCCGGCGACCGCGTGGTGGCGGTCGACAGCGCGGTGCTGACCTTCGCCGACGACGTGTCCGTCGACGAGATCGACGCGTACGTCGCGACGGGTGAGCCGCTCGAGGTGGCCGGTGCCTTCACCATCGACGGTCGCGCCGCGGCGTACATCACGCGGATCGACGGCGCACCGTCCGCCGTGATCGGGATGTCGCTGCCGGTGCTGCGTTCGATGCTCCTCCGGGGCTTCGGCATTGCCTGGCACGACCTGTGGACACTGTAGACATCCGCACCTGTTCCGGGTGGTTCTTTGTGGGTGCCAGTCAAAACGCACTCCCGCCGCACGAATACGCTGCTGTGTCATGCCCCGTATCAGCAAGGTCCTCATCGCGAACCGCGGCGAGATCGCCGTCCGCATCATCCGCGCGGCCCGCGACGCGGGCAAGGCCTCGGTCGCGGTCTACGCCGATCAGGACCGCGATGCCCTGCACGCCCGCCTCGCCGACGAGGCCTACGCGCTGAACGGCACCACGAGCGCCGACACGTACCTCGTCATCGACAAGATCATTTCGGTCGCCCGCCGCTCCGGCGCGGACGCCGTGCACCCGGGCTACGGGTTCCTCGCCGAGAACGCCGACTTCGCCCGCGCCGTCATCGATGCCGGGCTCGTCTGGATCGGCCCGTCGCCGGAGTCGATCGAGCGCCTCGGCGACAAGGTCTCCGCGCGCCACGTCGCCGAGAAGGTCGGCGCACCGCTCGCCCCCGGCACCATCGAGCCCGTCAAGGACGCCTCCGAGGTCATCGCGTTCGCCGACGAGGTCGGCCTGCCGGTCGCCATCAAGGCGGCGTTCGGCGGCGGCGGCCGTGGCCTGAAGGTCGCACGGACGCGCGACGAGGTCGCCTCGCAGTTCGAGTCCGCCACGCGTGAGGCGATCGCCGCGTTCGGTCGGGGCGAGTGCTTCGTCGAGAAGTACCTGGACAAGCCACGCCACGTCGAGACCCAGTGCCTGGCGGACGAACACGGCAACGTCGTCGTGGTCTCCACCCGCGACTGCTCGCTGCAGCGACGCCACCAGAAGCTCGTCGAGGAAGCGCCGGCGCCCTACCTGACGCCCGAGCAGCAGACCGCGCTGTACGAGTCGTCCAAGGCGATCCTGCGCGAGGTCGGCTACGTCGGTGCCGGCACCTGCGAGTTCCTCATCGGTGCCGACGGCACCGTCTCGTTCCTCGAGGTGAACACCCGCCTGCAGGTTGAGCACTGCGTCTCCGAAGAGGTCACCGGCATCGACCTGGTGCGCGAGCAGTTCCGCATCGCCGAGGGTGGCGTGCTCGACTACTCGGACCCCACACCGCGGGGACACTCGTTCGAGTTCCGCATCAACGGCGAGGACCCGGGGCGCAACTTCTTCCCCGCGCCCGGCCCCGTGCACGCGTTCAACGCGCCGTCCGGCCCCGGTGTCCGTGTCGACTCGGGCGTCGTCTCCGGCGACGTCGTGTCCGGCTCGTTCGACTCGATGCTCGCGAAGCTGATCGTCACCGGCGCCACCCGTGCCGAGGCGCTCGAGCGTTCCCGGCGAGCACTGGCAGAGTTCGAGGTCACCGGTCTGCCGACCGTGCTCCCCTTCCACCGTGCCGTGGTGTCGGACCCGGCCTTCGCGACGGCCGACGACGAGCCGTTCTCGATCTACACGCAGTGGATCGAGACCGACTTCGTCAACGAGATCCCGGCGTGGAGCGGCTCCCCCGAGGAACTGCCGGCCCCGGCTGCGCGCGAGAGCGTCGTCGTCGAGGTGCAGGGCAAGCGCATCGAGGTCACCATGCCGTCGATCGTCGGTGGCGGTGCTGCCGGTGCCGGTCTCGCCGGTCGTCGTCCCGCCGGCCCCTCCGCTCCCCCGAAGCGCCGCTCGTCGGCCGTCCGCGGGGGCCTGGCGAAGTCCGGGTCGTCCGTGGCGTCGCCGATGCAGGCCACCGTGGTGAAGCTCGCGGTCGCCGAGGGAGACACCGTGGTGAAGGGCGACCTGCTCGTCGTGCTCGAGGCCATGAAGATGGAGCAGCCGGTGCAGGCCCACAAGGACGGCGTCGTCACCGGCTTGAACGCTCCGGTCGGTCAGACGGTGTCGTCCGGTCACGTGCTGCTCGAGCTCGCGTAGCGCGGGGGCACTTTCTCTCCCCCGGAACCAGGTTCCGGACACAGCACCGTGCATCTACACGGTGCTGTGTCCGTTCCACGGTGCGTCACCACGTCGGTGTCGTGCGGATCGCCTCTGGGACCGGGAGTCCGGACCTCCGGAGCGTGGACGGAGCATCTCCTCCCGGAAGGACGTCCCGCCAGATCAGCCTGGCGAGACCCCGGACCCCCGGGACTGCACGTACCGCGTCCTCTCGGAACTTCTCCGCGATCACCATTTCGTCTGCCGTCCGCGCGCCGCGAACCTCGCCGGCCCGGTACTTGACGAGTCCGTCGAACTCCACGACCACCCCCTGCTCCGGAAACCAGAAGTCGACCCGCGCGATGCACCGGCCGTCGACGAAGAACTCGTGTTGCAGCTCCGGCAGTGGCAACCCGAGATCGTGCATCACCAACAGCGCGAGGCTCTCTCCGACGGACTCGATCCGGCCGTCCGCGAGCTCGAGGAGCGCTCGGACCCGCTGGGCACCACGGCGTGTCGGTCGCGATTCGAGTTCGGCCAGCAGGTCGTGACGATCGACCCCGCGTCGGAGCACCGCGTCGAGGACGACCAGGGCATGGCCACGGTCGGATCGGAGCGCGACGTCGATGGCCGTGGTCACCAGGTCCGTCGTCACGACCCCGTCGATCAGCACGGTTGCCACGTCCCGACCACGCGCCGGCACCTTGTCGCTGAACCGCAGCCGCTGCGCGCGGTCGCGCGTGGGATCGGTGAGGGCCACGCGATCCGGAAGCGGCCCGAACCAGGGCAGCCCGTGCATGACGACGGCCGACGCGTGCGACACGATCAGCCCTGGACGGGAGGCAGCGAGGACGGCGTCGATCCGGGCACGGTGACGAGCCGCTTCCGACGCATCCCGGAACGCCTGGGCGGGGGTCGAGACGCCGTGGCCGATGCGGAGGAACTCGCCCCGCTCCGTTCTGCGCCGCATGCTGCGAGCCGTTGCGCTGTCCACCGGAGTCGTCATGAGCGTGAGGCGTTCCATGGGGACAGCGTGGCGTCCCGGCGGCCGCTCACGGCGCGATGACCCGGTCACTGTGGAGAATCAGCCGACCCGTCGCCATTGTGGAGCGGTACCGGGCTTACGCGACACTGCGGAATGGACACAGCACCGCGAAAATGCGCGGTGCTGTGTCCGGAACCTGGTTCGGGCGGACGCGCCCTACGACACCAGGGGGCGCACCGAGTCGGCGAGGGCGTCGACCAGGCGCTGGGCCTCTGCCGGGGCGTCCGCGACGGTGTCGATGTAGACCTTCACCTTGGGCTCGGTCCCGCTCGGGCGGACGATCACCCGGGCGTCACCGGACAGGTCGTAGCGCAGGATGTCCGAGGGCGGGAAGCCCGCCACCCCGTCGGCGTAGTCCGTCACCGCGAGCACGTCGAGCCCGCCGAGCGTCGTCGGCGGCGTGGACCGGAGCGACGCCATGATCTCCCCGATGCGCGACAGGTCGTCGACGCGGGTCGCGACCTGCCCCGAAGCGAACGCCCCGAACTCGGCGGCGAAGGCCTCGAGGTGGTCGGCGATGGTCGAGCCCGACGCTGCGAGCTCGTCGGCGAGGGACAGCAGCTCCAGTGCCGCCGAGATGCCGTCCTTGTCGCGCACGACCGACGGGTCGACCAGGTAGCCCAGGGCCTCTTCGTAGCCGAAGAGCAGCTCGGGCACCCGCGAGACCCACTTGAAGCCGGTCAGGGTGTCGCGGTACCCCAGCCCGTGGCGTGCAGCCACCCGGGCCAACGCCGGCGACGAGACGATCGAGGCGGCGAGCGTGCCGGTCGCGCCGGACTCCGATGCCCGTGCGGCGGCTCGCCATCCGAGCAGCCAGCCGACCTCGTTGCCCGACAGCCGACGGTAGGAACCGGATCCGTCCGGGATCGCGAGCGCGAGCCGGTCGGCGTCGGGGTCGTTCGCGATCACGAGGTCCGCGCCGACGGCCAGACCACGGTCGATCGCGAGGTCCATGGCGCCCGGCTCCTCCGGGTTCGGGAACGACACCGTCGGGAACGCTCCGTCCGGCTCGATCTGCTCCGGGACGACCGCTGGCTCGGCGAACCCGGCGGCGGCGAACACCGCGCGTGCGGTCTCCCACCCGACGCCGTGCATCGCCGTGTAGACGACCTTCGGCTGCTCATCGAGACCGAGTGCCGGAGCGGGCACGATCGCGGCAGTGGCGGCCACGTAGGCGTCGAGCAGGCCCGCCGACGCCACGGTGTAGTCCGTGTCGCGCGGCAGCTCCGTCACCGACCCGGCGGCGACGGCGTCGATGGCGTCCGCGATGCGTCCGTCGACGGGCGGCACGATCTGCGAGCCGTCGTCGTCCTGGCCGAGGTAGACCTTGTACCCGTTGTCCCGCGGCGGGTTGTGGCTCGCGGTGACCATGACGCCGGCACCGACGTCGAGGTGCCGGACGGCGAACGCGAGCACCGGTGTCGGCAGGGCCGAGGGCAGCAGGGTCACCTCGAGCCCGAGGCCGCGCATGACCTCGGCCGAGTCGCGCGCGAAGACGTCCGAGTTGACCCGGCCGTCGTACCCGATGACGACGCTGCACGAGCGACCGGTGTCGATGAGGAACCGTGCGAGCCCCGCAGCAGCCTGGGTCACGACGACGCGGTTCATGCGCAGCGGGCCCCAGCCGAGCTCCGCGCGGAGTCCGGCGGTGCCGAACTGCAGCCGACCGTCGAATCGCTCGGCGAGGGTCCGGACAGCGGGACCGTCACCGTCGGCGGCCGCGTCGATCGCCGCAGCCAGCTCGTCGCGGGTCTCGGGGTCGGGGTCCTGTGCCAGCCACGCCCGCGCGGTGCCCAGCACCTGGTCGAGGTCGAGCTTCACGATGCCGGCTGCCCGAGTGCAGCGACCACGCGTGCGAGCAGGTCGGCGATCACCGGCTCGGCCTGCTTGCCGGCCTCGAGCACCTCGGTGTGCGAGAGCGGCGTCTTCTGGATCCCCGCGGCGAGGTTCGTGATGAGCGAGAACCCGAGGACCTCCATGCCGACCTGACGGGCAGCGATCGCCTCGAGCGCCGTGGACATGCCGACGATGTGCCCGCCGATGGTCTTCGCCATCTGGACCTCGGCCGGGGTCTCGTAGTGCGGGCCGCGGAACTGCGTGTAGACGCCCTCGTCGAGGGACGGGTCGACGGACTTCGCGACCGAGCGCAGCCGCGACGAGTACAGGTCGGTGAGGTCGATGAACGTCGCGCCCTCGAGCGGGCTGTCCGCGGTCAGGTTGATGTGGTCGCTGATGAGCACCGGCGTGCCGGGGGTCCAGTGCTCCTTGATGCCGCCGGCACCGTTGGTCAGCACCATGATCGAGGCGCCGGTGGCCGCGGCCGTGCGGACGCTGTGCACGACCCGGCGGACGCCGTGGCCCTCGTAGTAGTGCGTCCGTGCGCCGATGACGAGCGCGTGACGGCCGTCGGCCAGGCGGATGGAGCGGATCGTGCCGGAGTGTCCGGGGACGGCCGAGGCGCTGAACCCGGGGACCAGCTCGGCCGGGATCTCGGACACGGTCTCACCGATGATGTCGGCGGCCTTGCCCCAGCCCGAGCCGAGGGTCAGGGCGATGTCGTGCCGCTCGATGCCGGACTGTTCGGCGATGGCGGCTGCGGCGTCCCGCGCGACCTCGAACGGGTCGGCAGCGGGGTCGTTCAGCGGGTTCTCGGTGCTCATGCCCCAACTCTAAAGGGCGGACTGAGCGCTCAGTGCTCGCCGAGCGCCCGGTCGACCGCCGCCGTGATCTCGCCCTGGTCGAAGTGGTTCTTGATCACGATCACCTCGGCGTAGGTGTCCCCGATCGCCTCGACGAATTCCTGACTCGTCAGGATGACGTTGGCGTCGTCGGACACGTCCCGCACCGACGCGACGTCCGCCGCGACGACCGACGCGGACAGCCCGAGGGCGTCGAGCGCCTTCTCGGCGTTCACCTTGAGGATGCCGCTCGAGCCGATGCCGGCGCCGCAGATGGTCACGATCTTCACGCGGAGACCCCCATGATCGCGCGGACCTCGTCCGCGGTGGTCGCCGCCGCGATCCGTCCGGTGACGGTCGGGTCGTTGAACAGGTTCGCGATCTCGCCGATCGACTCCAGGTGGGTGCCGACCTCGGCCACCGCGAGCCCGAGCACCACACGGACGGGGTCGTTGTGCGGGTGGCCGAACGCCACCGGCGACGCGAGCGTCACGATCGCGAGTCCGTCCCGTACGACGGCACCACCCGGCCGGGCGTGCGCGAAGGCGAGCCCCGGCGAGATCACGATGTACGGCCCGTGCTCTTCGACCATGCCGATCATGGCGTCGGTGTACTCGTCGGTGGTGGCACCCGAAGCGACGAGCCCACCGCCGACCAGGCGCATCGCGTCACGCCACGCAGGCGCGTCCGCACCGAGGAGGACGGCGGTGTCCGGCAGCGGTGGGAGTCCCATGCGTCAGGCCTCCTGGTACCCGGCCGTGATGGTGGCGATGATCTCCTCGCGGTCCTCGAGCGGCAGGAAGGACCCGAGCGCCGCGTTGATCTGGAACGCGGCCAGGTCGTCGAGGTCGTAGCCGAACGTGCCCGCGAGCAGCGCGAGCTCCTTCGACAGCGACGTGCCGCTCATCAGGCGGTTGTCGGTGTTCACCGTGACGCGGAAGCCGAGCTGGTAGAGCACGTCGAACGGGTGGTCGGCGAGGTCGTCGCCCCACGCGGCGATCGCGCCGGTCTGCAGGTTGGACGACGGCGAGACCTCGAGCGGGATCTCGCGGTCACGGACCCACGAGGCGACCTCGCCCAGGGAGGCCAGCGTCGAGCCGTCGCCGGCGTCGGAGAGGGCGACGTCCTCGAAGATGCGGACGCCGTGTCCGAGGCGGAGCGCCCGGCCGTCGACGAGCGCGGACCGGATGGACACGAGCCCGTCGGCCTCGCCCGCGTGCACGGTGACGGGGAACAGTTCGGACGCCAGGTAGTCGAAGGCGGCGCGGTGGTTCGAGGCGGGGAACCCAGCCTCGGCACCGGCGATGTCGAAGCCGACGACCCCGGCGTCACGGTGCCGGACGGCGAGCTCCGCGATCTCGAGCGACCGGTCGGCGTGCCGCATCGCGGTGACGAGCTGGCCGACGCGGATGCGCCCACCGGCGGCGTCGACGGCTTCCTCGATGCCGGCCTGCACGGCCTCCACCGTCTGGTCGAGGGTTAGTCCGCCCTGCAGGTGCTGCTCCGGCGCCCAGCGTACCTCGCCGTAGACGACGCCGTCGGCGACCAGGTCCTCGACGAACTCACGCGCGATCCGGGTGAGCTGCGGTGCGGTCTGCATCACCGACGTGGTGACGTCGAACGTCTTCAGGTACTCCACCAGGGAGCCGGAGTTCGACTGGTCGGCGAACCACTGCCCGAGCTCGGCCGGGTCGGTGGTGGGGAGCGTGACACCCGCCGAGGCCGCGAGCTCGATGATGGTCGCAGGACGCAGGCCGCCGTCGAGGTGGTCGTGCAGCGAGACCTTCGGCAGGTCGTTGATGACCGCCCCGGCGTCGGGCAGGCGGTAGGTCGGGGCGTCGGCGCTCATGCCCCCAGGCTATCGGTGGTCACCGCCGCCGCGCAGGCACCTGTGCACAACCCACAACGGAAGACACTGGAGGCTCCCCACAGGTGTGCAGGGAGCCTCCGGTCGGTCGGGTGGCCGGGTTCAGGACCCGATGCGCTCGCGCACGATCGGCCCACGTGCCGCAGTGGCAGAGTCCGCCGGGCCGATGGTCCACGCACCCTCGAGCGACTCCAGCGCGCGCGAGATCCGCGACGCGTCGTCGGAGTGCAGCGTCCAGAGCGGCTGCCCCTCGGTCACGGTGTCCCCCGGCTTGGCGTGGAGCTCGATGCCCGCACCTGCCTGCACCGGGTCCTGCGCGCGGGCACGACCGGCCCCGAGCCGCCAGGCAGAGACGCCGAACGGCAGCGCGTCCTGCTGCGTGAGGACCCCCGACGTCGGAGCGGTGACGACGTGCTGTTCGCGGGCCACGGGCAACGCGGCGGACGGGTCCCCGCCCTGCGCCTCGATCATCCGACGCCAGGTGTCCATGGCGCGGCCGTCCGCGAGCGCCGCGGCGGGGTCGGCGTCGGGCAGTCCGGCCAGCGTGAGCATCTCGGTCGCGAGCGCCACGGTCAGCTCGACGACGTCGGCGGGGCCTCCGCCGGCGAGCACCTCGACCGACTCCCGCACCTCGAGGGCGTTGCCGATCGTCAGCCCGAGCGGGACCTCCATGTCGGTCAGCAGGGCCGAGGTCGCGACCCCGGCGTCGTTGCCGAGGTCGACCATGGTCTGTGCGAGCTCCCTGGACGCCTCGTACGTCGGCATGAACGCGCCGGACCCGAACTTGACGTCGAGCACGAGCGCGCCGGTGCCCTCGGCGATCTTCTTCGACATGATGCTCGACGCGATGAGCGGGATGCACTCGACGGTGCCGGTGATGTCGCGGAGCGCGTAGAGCTTCTTGTCCGCGGGGGCGAGCCCGGACCCGGCGGCGCAGATGACCGCGCCGACGTCCTGCAGCACCTGCATCATCCGGTCGTTCGAGATGGACGCCTGCCACCCGGGGATCGACTCGAGCTTGTCGAGCGTGCCGCCGGTGTGGCCGAGCCCGCGGCCGGAGAGCTGCGGCACCGCGACGCCGAACGACGCCACCAGGGGCGCGAGCGGCAGGGTGATCTTGTCACCGACGCCGCCGGTGGAGTGCTTGTCGACCGTCGTCTTGCCGAGCGACGAGAACGACATCCGCTCCCCCGACGCGATCATCGCGAGCGTGAGGTCCTTGATCTCACGCCGCTCCATCCCGTTCAGGAAGATCGCCATCGCCATCGCGGCCATCTGCGGGTCCTCGACGTACCCGCGGGTGTACGCGTCGACGAGCCAGTCGACCTCGGCGGTGCTCAGGGCCCCGCCGGAGCGCTTCGTGCGGATGAGGTCGACGGTGTCGAACGGCTCGACGGCCATGTCAGTGCTCCTGCTGGTAGGTGGCGAGGGTCCGGGGCCCGAAGGCGTCCGGCAGGACCTCGTCGATGGTGCGGATTCCCGAGAGCGTCTCGAGGAGCATGCCCTCGGTCGAGTGCTCGAACAGCAGCTGGCGGCAGCGGCCGCACGGCATCAGGGTCGCCCCGTCGCCGTCGACGCACGTGAACGCGACGAGCTTGCCGCCGCCGGTCATGTGCAGCTGCGACACGAGGGAGCACTCCGCGCAGAGCGTCACCCCGTAGCTCGCGTTCTCGATGTTGCAGCCGGAGACGATCCGGCCGTCGTCGGTGAGCGCCGCGGCGCCCACCGGGAACGACGAGTACGGCGCGTAGGCGCGCCGCATCGCGGCCGTGGCGGCGGTCCGCAGGGCGCCCCAGTCCACGTCGTCGACCGGGAGGCCCGTGGCGGCGTCCGTCGGGTCGGTGGCGGTGACCGCCTGGTCACCCGCAGCGTGCGTGTCGGTCATGTGTCGTGCCTCCAGGCCGGTGGTTGGTCTGCAAGACACCGGTGTTCGTCGAACGCACACCCGCGAACCGCGGTCCAACGCGCGAACACCGGTGTCTTGCGGAAGGGAACGTGCCCCGTCAGCTCTTGATGTAGGGCTTGCCGGACGCGGCGGGGCCGCGCGACTGCCCGACCAGGCCGGCCACGGCGAAGATCGTCACCACGTACGGCAGCATCAGCAGGAACTCGCTCGGTACGGGTGAGTCGATCGCTCCGAGCGTGTTCTGCAGGTTCGATGCGAAGCCGAACAGCAGCGCCGCGAGCGTCGCCTTGATCGGGTCCCACCGGCCGAAGATGACGGCGGCCAGCGCGATGTAGCCGGCGCCCGCGGTCATGTCCTTGGTGAACGGCCCGACCGCGTCGAGCGTGAAGTACGCGCCCCCGAGTCCGGCGATGGCACCGGCCAGCGAGACGTTCCAGAACCGGGTGCTCGTGACGTTGATGCCCACCGTGTCGGCGGCCTGCGGGTGCTCGCCGACCGCGCGGAGCCGCAGGCCCCAGCGGCTCTTGAACAGACCGAAGGTGACGACGGCCACGGCGATGTAGGCCAGGTAGACGACGACCGTCTGCTCGAAGAACACCGGACCGATGACCGGGATCTGGTGCAGCAGCGGGATCTCGACCTTCGGGAACCGGATGCCGATGTTCAGGGTCTCCTCGTTCGGGGAGAGCACCTGCGAGTACAGGAAGCCGGTCAGGCCGGAGATGAACGCGTTGATGACGACACCGACGATGACCTGGTCGACCAGGTACTTGATGCTGAACGCCGCGAGGACGAACGACACGAGCATGCCGGCGACGAGCGCGGCGACGAGCCCGACCCAGGGCGACCCGGTGATCGACGCGACCATCGCGGAGCTGAACGCACCGGCGAGAAACTGCCCCTCGATCGCGATGTTCACCACGCCGACCCGCTCGGAGATGACGCCGCCGAGGGCACCGAACACGAGCGGGACGCTCAGGCTCAGCGCACCGAGCAGCAGACCGGGGATCGGCAGGGACGCACCGGCAGCGGCCCAGGTCAGGAACCCGATGACGAAGACGACCGCGAACACCGACGTGACCCACAGCGGGACCCGGCGGAGCGCCCGCGTCTCGATGAACGCGTACACGGTCAGGATCGCGAGCAGGACGATGACGACGATGCCCGTCCCGAGCGCGGGCAGCGGCACGTTCGGCAGCGCGAAGAAGTCACCGGCGTTCGCGAGGCGGAACGTGGTGGTGCCGGAGCGCGGCAGCAGGCCGAAGAGCACGATCGCGATGAGCGTGAACACGCCGTACCCGATCGGGAGCTTCCAGCTCCTGGTGGTCTCGACCGGACGGTCCGCGAGCGGCGACGCGGGGGCCGCGGTGGGGCTGATGGTGCTCATGCGGCGACCGCCTTCTTGCTGGTCTTGCTCGTCTTCGTGCGCTTGCGTGCACCCGGCTGCGGGATCCGGAAGATCGCGCGGACGAGCGGCGGCGCCGCGATGAAGAGGACGATGAGGGCCTGGATGACCCCGACGATGTCGATCGGGATGCCGTTGGCGGCCTGCATGGCGTAGCCACCGTTCTTCAGCACGCCGAACAGGATGGCCGCCCAGAAGACGCCCCAGGGCTTGGAGCGGCCGAGCAGGGCCACAGTGATGGCGTCGAAGCCGATGCCGGCGTCGATGCCCGAGGTGAAGCCCGAGGTGACGGCGCCCTGCACCTGGTAGGCGCCGGCGATGCCCACGAGCGCGCCGGAGATCAGCATCACCCAGATGGTCAGCGACGGGACGCTCATGCCGGCCACGCGGGCGGCACGGGGGTTCTCACCGATCGTGCGGAACCGGAATCCGAGCGACGACTTGTTGACGAGCCACCAGACGACGACGACCGCGATGATCGCGACGACGAACCCGAGGTCCACGCCGTACCGCACGCCGAAGAGCTGCGGCAGCAGGGCGCTCTCCTTGGTGGCGGGCGAGATCGGGTTGCTGCTGCCGGGAGCCTGCAGCAGGCCCGGGGTGCGGAGCAGGTAGCTGACCAGGTAGAGCGCGACGTAGTTGAGCATGATCGTGACGACCACCTCGTTCGCACCCGTCCGGGCCTTGAGCACCCCGACGATGCCGCCCCAGACCGCGCCGCCGACGATGCCGGCGAGGATCGTGAGCGGGATGTGGATCGCGGCGGGCCCGTCGAACGAGAACCCGACCCACCCGGCGGCCGCGGCCCCCATCAGGATCTGGCCCTGGCCGCCGATGTTGAACAGCCCGGCGCGGAACGACAGCGCGATCCCGAGCCCGGCGGCGATGAGCGGCACCGAGTAGTCGACGGAGCGCGTGAGCGGCCCGATCGCCTGCTGGAAGGACTCCGCGCCGAAGTTGAACACCGAGCCCTGGAACAGCGAGGCGTAGGCACCACCGACCGCGGTGCCGATCGCCTGGAGCATGTCCGTCGGGCGGGCGAAGAAGTACCCGGCGGTGGCACGGACGTTCTCGTCCGTCACCGCGATGAGGATGCCGCAGGCGACCAGCGCCAGGACGACGGCGAGGACCGTGACGAGCACGGAGCCGTTCAGGATGCCCTGCAGCGCGGCCTGCCAGCGGTCACCACCGGCGCCGTTGCGGCGCTCGGTGTCCTCTGCCGAGTCCGTCATCAGGTGCGGGGTCGACTCGACCTCCTGCAGACGGTCGTCGGTGAGCGGGGCGTCCGCGGTACCGTTCGCAGCCGGGGTCGGCTGCTGCGTGTTGTCTGGTTCCTGCGCGGTCACGCGGCCAGCTCCGTTCCTTCGGGGATCTCCCCGGCCATCATGAGGCCGAGGACGTCGCGGGGGGTGGTCGCGGGGACGATGCCGACGATGCCGCCGCGGTACATCACGGCGATGCGGTCGGCCAGGGCGACGACCTCGTCGAGCTCGGTGGAGACGACGATGACCGGCACACCGGTGTCGCGGGTGGCGACGATGCGCTTGTGCACGAACTCGATCGAACCGACGTCGATGCCGCGGGTGGGCTGCGCGGCGACGAAGAGCCGCAGTTCACGGCTCAGCTCGCGCGCCAGGACGATCTTCTGCTGGTTGCCACCGGACAGCCGACCGGCCGCGGTGGTGCGGCCCGGCGTGCGGATGTCGAACTCGGCGATCTTCTCGTCGGCGAACGCGTCGCGCTCCGCCGACCGGATCGTGCCGGCGCGGACGAACTCGGCGTGGTCGGCGCGGTCGAGCATCAGGTTCTCGGCGATGGTGAACTCGCCGACCAGGCCGTCCTCCTTGCGGTCCTCGGGGACGAAGCCGACGCCCGCGTCGAGCACCTGCTTGACGCTCCGGCCGGTGAGTTCCTTGCCGTCCAGGGTGATCCGGCCGGCGTGGGCGGGCTCGAGGCCCATGATCGCCTCGGTGAGCTCGGTCTGCCCGTTGCCCTGCACCCCGGCGATCGCCAGGACCTCGCCGCGACGCACCGTGAAGGAGACGTCGTCGACGAGCACGATGCCGGACGGGTCGGTGACGGTGAGGTGCTCGACGACCAGGGCGTCGGTGCCACCGGTCGAGGGCTCCTTGTCGACCACGAGCGAGACGGCACGACCGACCATCAGCGCGGCCAGCTCGTTGTTGGTGGCGGTCGGCGAGGCCTCACCGACGACCTTGCCGAGACGGATGACCGTGATGCGGTCGGCGACCTCGCGCACCTCGCGGAGCTTGTGGGTGATGAAGACGATCGCGGTGCCGGCTTCGCGGAGCTGGCGCATGATGCCCATCAGCTCGTCGGTCTCCTGCGGGGTGAGGACGGCCGTCGGCTCGTCGAACACCAGCACGGAGGCGTCGCGGGACAGCGCCTTGATGATCTCGACGCGCTGCTGCACGCCGACGGGCAGGTCCTCGACCTTGGCGTCGGGGTCGACGTCGAACCCGAAGCGGTCGGAGATCTCCTGCACGCGCTTGCGGGCACCGGCCAGGTCGAGTCGCCCGCCGAAGGTGGTCTGCTCCTGCCCCAGCATCACGTTCTCGGCGACCGTGAACACGGGCACGAGCATGAAGTGCTGGTGCACCATGCCGATGCCGGCGCGCATGGCGTCACCGGGGCCGTCGAAGTCCTGCACCACGTCGTCGAGCAGGATCTCGCCCTCGTCGGCGTCGTACAGGCCGTACAGGACGTTCATCAGGGTGGACTTGCCGGCGCCGTTCTCACCCAGGAGGCAGTGGACCTCACCCGGCTCGACGGTGAGCGAGATGTGGTCGTTGGCGACCAGGGCGCCGAACCGCTTGGTGATGCCGCGGAGTTCGAGCTTCATGTTCGGGAGTCTATTTCTGTCTCGCGCGCGCCACGCGGGCGCACGGTGTCGCGTGCACCCCGCGGATGCACGATGTGGTGTGCGCCGCCGGGCGCACGATGTGGTGTGCGCCACCCGGGCGCACGAGAACGCGGGCGAGGGATGCTCCCCCGCCCGCGTTCATCGGGTCAGGACTGGGTCTTGACCTTGATCGAGCCGTCGATGATGCCGGCCTTCACGTCGTCGAGCTCGCCCTGCAGGCCCTTGTCGACCTTGGACTCGAAGTCGTGGAACGGCGCGATGCCGACGCCGTCGTTCTCGAGGGTGCCCACGTACGGGTCCTTCGAGAACTTGTCGTCAGCCGCCTGCTCGACGACGTCCTTCACGGCCGGGCGCATGCCCTTCTCGACCGAGGTGAAGGCGATGTCCTTGTACCGGGGGTCGGCCTCGTAGAGGTCGCTGTCCGCACCGATCAGGACGGAACCGTTGTCGGCGTCCTTGATCGCCTCGGCAGCAGACTGGTAGATCGGGCCACCGACGGGCAGGATCACGTCGGCGTCCTGGTCGAGGAGCGTCTGCGCGACCGACTTGGCCTGCGTGCCGGCCTCGAAGCCGCCGGTGAAGGAACCCTTGCCGGTGTCGACGTTCCAGCCGACGACCTTGACGTCCTTGTCCTTCTGCTCGTTGTAGTACTTCACGCCGTCCGCGAAGCCGTCCATGAAGATGGTGACGGTCGGGATCTGCATGCCGCCGAAGGTGCCGACGACGCCGGTCTTCGAGTAGGACGCCGCCGCGTAGCCGGCGAGGAACGCCGCCTGCGAGGTGTCGAACGTGATCGGCTTGACGTTCTTGGCGTCGATCGAGTTGTCGTCGATGATCGCGAAGTCGGTGTCGGGGTTCGCCGCGGCCTGCTTCTTCGTGGCGTCGGCCAGGTTGAAGCCGACGGTCACGACGAGGTTGCAGTTCTGGCCGATGAGCTGCTCGATGTTCGAGTCGTAGACGGTGGCGTCCTTCGACTCGGCCTCCTTGTAGGTGGCACCGAGTTCCTTGGCGGCGTCCTTCATGCCCTCGTAGCCGAGCTGGTTGAACGACTTGTCGTCGAACCCACCGGCGTCGGAGACCATGCAGGGGCGGAAGTCGGTCTTCTTCGCCGAGTCGGTGGTGGACGGCGCCGAGGCGCAGCCGGCCAGGACGGCGACGGTGCCGGCGAGCGCGAGGCCGCTGAGGACGACCTGTCGGGTACGAGATGTCACGGGTTGGTTCCTCCGGGGAGCGTGCCCGGACCACGTGCGTTCCGGGCGATCGTGGCGACAGTACACGACCGTCGGGCCGGTACAGGACCCGTTGCGGGGGTCGTGCGGATCGGTTACGGGATCGCGACCCCGCCGAAACGCGCCCGTAACGCAGG
>NZ_QKLE01000060.1:0-959 GCF_003224275.1 Curtobacterium sp. MCSS17_011
GAGGCTCGCCAGCGTCGACACGGCCATCGCGGCGACGATCACCAGCAGGGACACCCACGTGTTGATCTCCGGCGCCCACTCGATGTGGTGGCCGCCGTTCAGGAACGGCAGCTCGTTGTCGTGCAGCGCGTGCAGGACGAGCTTCACGCCGATGAAGGCCAGGATCACGGCGATGCCGTACTTCAGGTAGACCAGGCGCTCGAGCAGTCCGCCGAGCAGGAAGTAGAGCTGGCGCAGGCCCATCAGCGCGAAGACGTTCGCGGTGAACACGATGAAGGGGCTCTCGGTGATGCCGAAGATCGCCGGGATCGAGTCGAGCGCGAACAGCAGGTCGGTGGTGCCGATCGCGATGAGCACGATGAGCAGCGGCGTGAAGTGCCGGACACCGTCGTGGTGGGTGCGGAACTTCATGCCGTCGTACGTGTCGGTGAGGCGGACCCGGCGGCGCAGCAGACGGACGATGAAGGTGTCCTTCTGGTCGTCCTCGTCCTCGCCGCGGAGCTGCTGGATCGCCGTCCAGATCAACCAGGCGCCGAAGATGTAGAAGATCCACGAGAAGTTCTCGATGAGCTGCGCGCCGACCAGGATGAAGATCCCGCGGAGCACGAGCGCGATGATGATGCCGAGCAGCAGCACCTCTTGTTGGATCTTCTTCGGCACCGAGAAGCGCGCCATGATGATGACGAACACGAACAGGTTGTCGATGCTCAGGCTGTACTCGGTCAGCCAGCCCGCCAGGAACTGCCCGGCGGAGTCGCCACCGGCGAAGACCAGCATGAGCACCGCGAAGATCAGCGCCAGCCCGACGTAGATGCCCACCCAGATGCCGGATTCGCGCAGCGTCGGCACGTGCGGGCGACGCGCGACGATGAGCAGGTCGGCGAGCAGGATCGCGACCAGGGCGATCATCGAGCCGACTTCGAACACGACGGGGAGCTCGGGCATGCGGAGCCTTCCTT
>NZ_QKLE01000061.1:0-932 GCF_003224275.1 Curtobacterium sp. MCSS17_011
CGGATCGTGTTCGAGCGCGAGCGGAGCACGAGCGAGTCCGTGTGGATGACGCCGCGCGAACGACGCACGCCGTCGACCAGGACGCCGTCGGTGACTCCGGTGGCGACGAAGAACGTGTTGTCGCCGGTGACCAGGTCGTCCTGATCGAGGACCTTGTCCAGGTCGTGGCCGGCGGCGATGGCGCGCTCGCGCTCCTCGTCGTCCTTCGGCTGGAGCTTGCCGAGGATCACGCCGCCGAGCGCCTTGATCGCGCACGCCGTGATGATGCCCTCGGGAGTGCCGCCGACCCCGACGCACATGTCGATCGTCGAGCCGGGCAGGGCGGCGGCGATGCCACCGGCGACGTCACCGTCGAGCAGCAGTCGCGTGCCGGCACCGGTCGCGCGGATGGCGCGGATCAGCTCGTCGTGGCGCGGACGGTCGAGCACGGCGACGACCATGTCCTCGAGGTCCTTGCCCTTCGCCTTCGCCAGCGCGCGGATGTTGTCACCGATCGGCTTCTCGAGGTCCAGGACACCGCGACCCTCGGGGCCGGCGGCGATCTTGTCCATGTAGAACACGGCAGACGGGTCGTACATCGAGCCGCGGTCCGAGACGGCCATGACGGAGATGGCGTTCTGGCGGCCGGCGGCGGTGAGCGAGGTGCCGTCGATCGGGTCGACCGCGATGTCGCAGGCCGGACCGTGACCGTTGCCGACGTGCTCGCCGTTGTAGAGCATCGGGGCGTTGTCCTTCTCGCCCTCACCGATGACGACGACACCGTCGAAGTTCACCGTGCCGAGGAACTTGCGCATCGCGTCGACCGCGGCGCCGTCGGCGAGGTTCTTCTCACCACGTCCGACCCACGGCTGCGCACGGATCGCGGCGGCCTCCGTCGCACGCACGAGCTCGAGCGCGAGGTTGCGGTCGGGCTGGAGGAACAGGGAGCCGGT
>NZ_QKLE01000062.1:0-724 GCF_003224275.1 Curtobacterium sp. MCSS17_011
CGGTCCTTCCCGAACCGGCCGGAGATGCACGTGTCGCACGAGACGATCTACCAGTCCCTGTTCGTCCAGGGCCGCGGCCACTTGCGCGCTGACCTCCACAAACACCTCCGCACCGGCCGCGCGATCCGCCGCCATCGGGGCGAGCCCAGGCGGGCGTCGTGGTCGAAGATCCGCGACATGGTCCTGATCAGTGAACGCCCCGCCGAAGCCAATGACCGGGCCGTTCCCGGTCACTGGGAAGGGGATCTGATCGTCGGCACGAACGCGCGCAGTGCCATCGGCACCCTCGTCGAGCGGACCACCCGGTACGTGATGCTGCTGCACCTGCCTGATGGGCACAGCGCCGACGCCGTCCGCGACGCGATGGTCCCCACCATTCAAACCCTCCCCGAGCATCTGCGTCGGTCGTTGACGTGGGATCAGGGCACGGAGCTTGCCCGGCACAAGGACATCACTCTCGCCACGGACCTCGCGATCTACTTCTGCGACCCCCACAAGCCGTGGCAGCGCGGCTCGAACGAGAACACCAACGGCCTGCTCCGGCAGTACTTCCCGAAATCCACCGACCTCACCATCCACAGCCCGGAACGACTCCTCGAAGTCGCTACGGAACTCAACGGCAGACCCCGCAAAACGCTCGGCCACCGCACCCCAGCAGAAGCATTCGAGCAGCTACTCTCGGACCCGAAACAACGACCCGTTGCAACGACCCCTTGAAACCGCC
>NZ_QKLE01000063.1:0-689 GCF_003224275.1 Curtobacterium sp. MCSS17_011
GCGGTGATGGTGGCGGTGCCGACGAGCAGGCCGCGCTTGACGGCGTCGGTGCCGAAGGTCTTGTTCAGCAGGCCGGCAGCGTCCTCCGAGACGTGGACGGTGGTGCCGGTCAGGATGGCGTTGTCGCCCTCGAGCTGGAGGGGCTTGAGGGAGCCGCCGTGCAGCTCGAACAGGAACGCGTTGGCCGCGGCGACCTTGCCGTTGACGAGGACGTCGCCGTAGAGCTTGGACGAGCCGGGGTTCACGACGAAGTTCTCCAGCGTGACGGTGGTGTCGCCGGCCTTCAGGGTCAGACCGGAGTCGTCGTGGTTGAGCAGGCCCTGCACGTAGGGGCGGTAGTTGCCGTCCGGGGACCAGTAGGTGACCGACCCGGCGGTGATCGGGAACGACACCGACCCGTCTTCGAGGGTCGCGTCGCCGGAGACGCCGGGGGTGAGCTTGAGGGCGGTGAGGGCGTCGGTGAAGCCGGAGTCGAGCTTCACGGCGGTGGAGCCACCGAGGACCTCGGGGACCGAGGCGACGGGTGCGGGGATCTTCGACTCCGACGACGAGGACACCGTGTGCACGTTCGGGGTCGCGGCCTGGGCGGAGGAGATCCCGAACGCGGCACCGCCGAGGACGAGGGCGCCGGTCGTGGCGAGGGTGATGGAGGTCTTGAGGCTCGTACGCATCGTGATCAGTCCTTTGCT
>NZ_QKLE01000007.1:0-139912 GCF_003224275.1 Curtobacterium sp. MCSS17_011
GGGCAGCGTCAGATGTGTATAAGAGACAGCACCCGGCCCCCGCGACCCCGGCGACGCCTGGGCGGTCGGCCCCGACGGCACGAAGGCGTGGGGACGCTTCGGTGCCGCCGGCCTGCTCGTCGACGACGGTGCCGGGCGCGTGCTCCTGCAGCACCGGGTCGAGTGGAGCCACCACGGCGGCACCTGGGGCATCCCCGGCGGGGCACGCCACCAGGGCGAAGCAGCGGTGACCGCCGCGCTCCGCGAGTCCGCCGAAGAAGCCGGCGTCCCCGACGACGCGATCGCCCTGCGCCACACGGCGCTGCTCGACCTGGGCTTCTGGACCTACACGACCGTCGTGGGGCGCGCCTCCCGGCCCTTCGAACCCGTCATCGCCGACCGCGAGAGCCTCGCCCTGTCGTGGATCCCGATCGACCAGGTCGACGACCTGCCCCTGCACCCCGGCTTCGGCAGGTCGTGGCCGGCGCTCCGCGCCACGGTCGCGACCACGCCGCACGTCGTCGTCGACGCGGCGAACGTCGTCGGCAGTGTGCCGGACGGCTGGTGGAAGGACCGAGCCGGCGCCGCATCGCGCCTGTTGGCGCAGGTGTCGGCGCTCGCCGCGGGCGGGGTCGCCGCATCGTTGCTCGACCTGCCGTTCGCACGGTGGTGGCCGCGGTGGACCGTGGTGCTCGAGGGTGCGGCGCGCGCCGCCGCCGACCGCGACGCCGGAGACGAAGTCGGCACCGGTACCAGTACCGGCGTCGGTGTCGGTTCCGTCGACGTCGTCCGCGCCCCGGCGTCCGGTGACGACGCGATCGTCGAGGCCGCGCGGGCCGCGGTGCAGGCCGGTGACGGACCGGTCGTCGTCGTGACGGCGGACCGCGAGCTCCGCGAGCGGGTCGAAGCCCTCGGCGCGACCGCCCACGGGCCGTCCTGGTTGCGCGACCAGCTCTAGTCGCCGCGGTCGCGCGCCCCTGCGCGGGACCGCCGTGTTCCGGATGGTCGCCGGGCGGCCGTCGGTCGCTGCCGGTACGCTGGCCCTGACGTCAACGGAGACGCAACACGCAGGAGGTTCCCCTTGGAGCGCATCACCAGGGCCGACGACCGAGTCCACCGCCCCGCCGGGCCGTGGACCCCCACGGTGCACCGGCTGCTCGCCCACCTGCACGAGCAGGGGTTCGTCGCCGCCCCCGAACCGATCGCCCTCGGCGACACCCTCGAGACGGTCTCGTTCGTCCCCGGCGTCGCCGGCGAGTACCCCTGGACCGAGGACATCGCCAGCGAGGCCGCCCTCGTCACCAGCGCCCGCCTGCTCCGCCAGTTCCACGACGCCGCCGCCAGCTACCCGCGCAGCGCCACCGACGACCTCTGGTCCCAGGCCGACCGCGCCCCGGTCGAGACGATCGTGCACGGCGACTTCGCCCCCTACAACTGCGTCTACGACGGCATCGCCGCCGTCGGCCTGATCGACTTCGACACCGCACACCCCGGGCCCCGCGTCTGGGACGTCGCGAGTGCCGTCTACCGGTTCGCACCGTTCACCACCGGCGTGGTGGAAGGGACGACGACCCCCGACCTCGACGGGCGGCTCGAACGGGCCGCCGAGTTCTGCCGTGCGTACGCCCTCGACGACCGCTCCCGCAGCGTCCTCGCCGAGACGATGATCGCGTCCCTCGTCGCCCTCGTCACGACGATCGAGCACGAGGCCGCCGCCGGCAACCCGAAGTTCGTGAGCGACCTGCAGCACGGCCACGCCGACCTGTACCGCGCCGACGTCGCCTACCTGGAGCAGCACGCCGACGCCGTCACCGCCGCCGTCGCGTGACCACCAGCCCCGCGCGGCTCCGCACGGCGCGGTTCGCGGCGCAGGGCATCGCGGCGCCCGGGCTGCGCCCCACCGAGGTCGTCGAGCGGATGCTGGCGGTGCAGGGGCAGGACCTCGGCCAGGTGCTCTGGGCCATCGGGGTCCGCGCTCCCGGATCGACGCGGGAGGACGTCCGCGAGGCTTTCGACCGCGGGGAACTCGTCCGCTCGTGGCCGATGCGGGGGACCCTGCACGCCCTGCGGCCCGACGACCTGCGCCTGCTGCTCTCGCTCACCGCCGAACGGACACTCCGCACGATCGCCCGGCGCGCCACCGAGCTCGGCATCGACGACGCCCTGCTCGGCCGGGCCCGTGACACGACGGTCGCGGCCCTCGTCGGTGGTCGCGCGCTGGTCCGGGACGACCTGTTCGCGGCGTACCGCGCTGCGGGCATCGACCCGGCCGGAGGGCGCGGGTACCACCTGGTCCTGCAGCTCGCGCAGGAGGGCCTCGTCGCCTGGGGCCCCACCGCCCGCGTCGGGCAGGGGCTCGTGCTGCTCGACGAGTGGGCACCCGCCACCGGTGAGCTGCCGGACCGCGACGAAGCCCTCCGCCGGGTCCTGCTCGGGTACCTGCGTGGCCGTGGCCCCGCGACCGAGGCCGACGCCGCGAGCTGGACGAGGCTGCCGCTCGGTGACCTCCGCCGAGCCCGGGCCGCGGCGGGGGACGCCGTCGAGGACCTCGGCGACGGACTCCTCGCCCTGGCCGACCGGCCGGCAGCCGACGGCCCTGCGGCCGCCCGCCCGGCGCCCGCCCGCATCCCCGTCGGGCACCTGCTCCCCGGGTTCGACGAGTACCTGCTCGGGTACGCTGACCGGTCCGCGCAGCTCGACCCCGCCCACGCCGACCGGGTCGTCCCCGGGGTCAACGGCATGTTCCTGCCGATGGCCGTCGTCCGGGGTCGCGTCGTCGGCACGTGGAAGCGCACCGAGCGCCGGGCCGGGCACCTCGTCACCATCACACCCTTCGGTGCCCTCGACGCGTCGTCCGTTCGTGCACTCGAGGCGGCGGCCGCGCGGTACGCGGCGTTCCTCGGCGCGCCCGTCGCGACCACGGTGGTCTGACGCGACCACCTGCGGCCCGCGTGCCGAGGCTGCCCGGCCGCCCCGACCCTCTCCCCACCGGCACGGCCGCCCCGCCGCTGGCGCGTCGGTGCGGAATCGGCGGCGTGGGCCCAGACCGTACCCAGCAACCATGCGGCGGACTTCGACACTGCCTCCGGTAATGTCGCAGGGCCATGACCGACAGCCCGGCCGACGCCACCCCCTACGAAGTCCTCGGCGTCCCCGCGACCGCCGACGACGACGCGCTCCGCCGCGCCTACCGGCGGGCGGCCCGCGAGACCCACCCCGACCTCGGCGGCGACGCCCAGCGCTTCCGGCAGGTCCAGCTCGCATGGGAGCGCATCGGGACGCCGGCAGCCCGGCGCGCGTACGACGTCGGGTCCCGCGCGTACGGCGCGTCCGGTCCGTCCGGGGCGACCGCCGGCAGGGGTGACACCGGTCGCGACGCCTACGCACCCCCGGCAGCGCGTCGCGACACCCGCCCCCGGGCCCGGTCCCACGGACACCCCGGCGGTCGGTCGCGCGAGGTCTTCCTGCAGGCCGAGCGGGAGTGGGTCGGCCTCGGCGACCCCATCGAGGACCCCTACGACCCCACGCTCATCCGCTCCGCACCCCGGCACATCCGGCGGCTGCTCGCCGAGGCCCTGGCCGAAGAGGCCACCGCCTCGATCGTCTCCGACATGGGGATCGGCGTCACGGTGTGGCACGACCTCGACGCAGGGGCCGAGGGCAAGCTCGACCACGCCGTCCTGACCCCGAGCGGGCTCTGGGCCGTCGAGTCCATCGACTGGGGTGCCCCGGTCCGCGTCGAGCACGGCGAGATCGTCGGCGAGACGCTCGCGCCGGGGGAGCGACCCGTCAAGGAACTCGTCCGCGCCGCCCGTGCCGTGCAGAAGCAGACCCGGGTGCGGTTCTCCGGGAGGCTGCTCGTCGTGCCGGACGCCGCCGTCACCGAGGACGTGCAGCTCGTCGGCTCCCCGAAGAAGCCCACCGCGCTCGTCGTCCGCCGGAGCGCGCTCGCCCAGGTGCTGAACGGCGTCTGGTCGCCGGCGGGCTCCGTCGACGTGTTCGAGATCCGCGACCGCCTGCAGCAGACCGTCCGCTTCGTCTGATGTCCGCGTCGCACGTCGTGGTCGAGATCGGCGGCTGGGAGCACGAGTGCTGTGGCCTGGCCGTGGAGATCGGGGACGTCGTGGAGTACTGGGTCGTCTCCGCGGACGGAGCACGGCGGTTCGGCGAGGTCCGACACGACTCGGCGCGGACGCAGTCGATCCGTGGACGGGTCGTCGAGCTGTACGCGGTCGGCCGTGACGGACGGGTGGCAATCGAGCGGGTGCCGAGCGGTTCGGCCCTGTGCGGCTCCGACGAGGACGACGACGGTCACCTCGAGGCCCGCTGGACCGGGCAGCCGGTCACCGTCGAGTGGGACGGCGAGACCGAGTTCGAAGTCGTCATCGACCCCTACGGCAAGCCGAAGCGTCAGTAGCCGCGGAGCTTCTCGAGGTCGCGGCGCTCCCGCTTGCTCGGCCGTCCGGCGCCGCGATCGCGCATCGGGACGAACCCGGCCTCTTCCTTCGACAACCGCGGCGGGGTCTTGTCCTCGAAGTGCTTCGCGGCCTCGGAGGCGCTCGTCCGCTTCAGGATGATGCCGGTCACCATGACGATCCGGTCGAAGCCGTTCTGGCGCACCCGCACCTCGTCACCGGGGCCGATCGGCTGCGCCGGCTTCGCGCGCTCCCCGTTCACCCGGACGTGACCGGCCTTGCACGCGGCGGTCGCGGCCGACCGGGTCTTGGTGATCCGGACGGCCCAGATCCAGCTGTCGACCCGGACCTTCTCCATGCCGACACTCTAGGCGGCCCGTACCCTGGGGCGGTGCATGCGGACGAACAGGCGGCGATCGCCCGGGCCCGTGCCCTCGGGGTGCTGCACGACGCCGCGATCGGGGACCGCCTGGCGGTCCGGGCGCACCACGGTGACGGCGCGCAGGACGCCCTCGGTGACCTGGTCGCCCGGACGCCCGACGCCGTGACGATCGCGACCCGCCGCGGCCCGGTCGAGGTCCGGCTCGCCGACGTCGTCGCCGCGAAGCCCGTCCCGCCGCCCCCACCCGCGCGGCCTGCGCGGCGCTGACATGCTCGGCTCGTCTGGTGCGAGGTTCCGTCCTCCGTGCGACCGCTCGTGGGTCGCACGGAGGACGGAACCTCGCACCACTCGCCCAGCACCTCGCACCACTCGCCCAGCACCTCGCACGGTGCGAGCCACCCCGGCGAGCCGCAGGCCCCCGCGCCCCGCTCCCGACATACGCTCATCCCATGGCAGTCCCCGTCCCGCTCGGCACCGAGGACCGCACCGCCCGCCTCACCCTCCGCCGCCCGGACTCCTGGCGCCGCGAGGACTCAGCCCAGGCGGACCTGCGCGTCACCGGCGACGACGTCGTCCTCACCGTCCGGTCCCGGCCCAGCGACCGCGCGATCGGCGACGAGAACACCGGGCTGCTCGAACGCCTGCCCGGCTCGGTCGAGGGCCTGCTGCTCGTCGGCTGCGACCCGTGGACCACCGCCGGCGCCCCGGCCCGGCTGGTCGAGTACGTCCGACCCGACGAGCACGGCGACGTCGCCGGCACCCACCTGCTCTTCGTCACCGGACGGCACCGCGTCGACCTGACGATCGAACGCCCGCTCGCCAAGTTGATCCAGACCGACGACCTCGTGCTTGCCGTCCTCGAGAGCGTCCGCGCCACCGAGACCGTTCCGGTCCGCCCCGAGCGCGACCTCGAACCCCTGCCGGCCCCCGCCCCGACGACACCGCTCGAGGGTCCCCGGCTCAGCACGGACGCGATCGGCACCCTGCAGAGCCTCGCCGGACGCCGGTGGAACCCCACGCTCCTCCGCACCGCGGCGGGCCGCGAACTCATCGAGGCGGGCCTCGTCGGCCGGCTCGGCACGCTGCCGGAGTCGACCCAGACCCTCCTCGAACCCTGGCAGGGCGATGCCCAGCCGGTCACGCTGGAACAGCACCTGCCAGACGGGGGCGAGTCACGCCTCCAGGCCTGGTCGCAGACCGTGGTCGACGGGACCGACGCGGCTGGTGCGGTGGTTGCGTCCGTCACGCCGGACCGGGCCGTCGCGCTGCTGGCCGGGAGGCTCGGCATCGCTCCGACGTGGACCTTCCCGTTCCGCACGGGGTCGCTTCCAGGGCACCTGCTCGGCCGCAAGCTGGCCGGCGGTCCGGACGCACCGGACCTGCCCGAGACCCTCGCCGAGGCGGATCCGCGCCTCGCGCGGTTCTGGGCCGCGCCGTGGACCGTGTCGTACCTGCGTCGCCCGGGCAAGCCGAAGCCGATCACGATCGTGCGGGCCGACGGGCACGGGTTCGCCCGCGTGGGGACGACGAAGGCCGGGGAGACCGCCTTCCGGACGGACTCCCCGGCCAATGTCTACCGGTCGGTGGTGCGGGCGCTGCTGGGCTGAGCGCGCCCGGTTCTCCCGCTACGCGGCGGGGCCGGCGGTCAGCGTGACCGTGACGGTCTCGGCGGCGCCGGTGCTGTCGGTGTAGCGGACGCTCACCTCGTCGCCCACCGAGTGCGACTGCACGACCTCGGTCAGCTGGTCCGAGCTCGTCACGGCCGTGCCGTCGATGCTCGTGATCGTGTCGCCGGCGGCGAGTCCGGCGCTCGCGGCTCCGGAGCCCTCGACGGTGCCGGCGACGGCGACGCCGCCCGTGGTGCCGGTGGTGTTGCTGACCTCGACCCCGAGGAACGCGGGCAGCCCGATGGTGATCGTGCTCGACGACTCCCCGGCGAGGATCTTCTCGGCGATCGTCTTCGCGGTGGTGATCGGGATGGCGTAGCCGGTGACGTCGGCCGTGCCCGAGGACGCTGCCGTGGCCATGCCGACGACCTCGCCCTCGCTGTCCACCACCGGGCCGCCGGAGTCACCGGAGACGATGTCGGCGGAGATCTCGATGAGCCCGGTCAGGGACTCGGTGCCGGTGCCGGACTCGCTCTGCACCTGGATGTCCTGGTCGGTCGCGGTGACGGTGCCCTCGGCGGCGACGAGGTTGCCGGTGCCCTCCGCGTTGCCGACGTCGGTCACGGTGTCACCGGTCGAGGGCTCGCCGTCGTCGTCCAGCGTGACGGTGGACAGCCCGGAGGCGCCCTCGAGCTTCAACACGGCGACGTCGTTCGTGGCGTCGGCCCCGACCACCTCGGCCTTGTACTCCTTGCCGGTGGTCTCGTCGGTGACGGTGATGCTCGTCGCGCCCTGGATCACGTGGTTGTTCGTCAGGATCGTCCCGTCGGAGGTCAGGACCATGCCGGTGCCGGCCGCCTGCGACGACTCGTCGTAGTTCAGGACGGTGTTGATCGTCACGACGCCCTTCTTCTGGGCACTCGTCGCCGCGGTGGCGGGGGACTGGGTGCTCGTCCCAGTGCTGCCGCCGGTGCCGGTGCCGGTGCCGCTGCCGCTGCCGTCGCCGGGCACCGTGAAGCCGTTCGTGCCGTCGCTGCTGCCGGTGCCGTCGGTGCCGGAGCCGGACCCGGTGCCGGTGTCGGTGTCGGTGTCGGGCAGCGTCGTGGTGCCCTGCGACTGGCTCGACGTCGTGGTCGTCCCCTGCGAGGACAGGCCGAGGGCGGTGCCGCCGGCCGCACCGACGATGGCGAGTGCGGCGATACCGGAGCCGATCATCAGCCCGAGCCGGCGCGGGCGCTTCGTCGTACCGGGGTGGTTCGCGGTCGCCGCCGAGTAGGCCCACGCGTGGTTGGCGCCGGCGAGGGCGGGGCTGCCGATCAGGTAGGGACCGCGGCCGTCCGGGGTGTACGCGTAGGGGCCGGAGCCGTCCGGACCGTAGAGGTAGGGACCGGAGCCGTCGAATGCGTACGCTGGGCGCAGGGAGGCCGGGTCGGCGTGCGGCGCCTCCCAGTGCGTCCCGGGTGCCTGCTGCTGCGCGGCGGGGGTGCCGTTCTCGTCGTGGTCGGCGGCTGCGGGGTTCGGGGTCTCGTTCATCGGTGCTCTCCGGTCGTCCCTCGACGGCCCGGTCGGGCGTCGATGGAGACCAGTACAGGGCGCTTCCCCATGACGAGCCTATGAACGAACCCTGCGCACACTCCGGGCTTGCTCGGGGGACGCCGAACGGTGTTCCGGCGTTAGGGTGGCCTTACTTCCATGCCTCCGTCGACGTCCCCGCCCCCGGCCCCCAGCTCCGTCACCCGACTCGTCGGCGCGACCGTGCTGGCGGTCGTCGTCCTCGCCGTGGCGTGTGCGCTGTCGATCGCGTACGGCTCGCGGCCGATCCCGCTCGGCACCGTCCTGGACACCGTGCTGCACCCCGGACGGACCGACGAGGTCGGGCTGATCGTGCTCGGCAACCGCGTGCCCCGTACCGTCGTCGGACTGCTCGCCGGAGCCGCGCTCGGCGTCGCCGGGGCGGTCATGCAGGGCGTGACACGGAACCCGCTCGCCGACCCGAGCATCCTCGGCATCAACTCCGGCGCCACCCTCGCGGTGGTCGCCGGGATCGCACTCTTCGGGGTGAGCGGCACGGCCGCGTACCTGCCGTTCGCGTTCGTCGGGGCCGCCCTCGCCGCCCTGCTCGTGTACGGGATCGCCGCCGTCGCACGGCGCGGACTCTCCCCCGTCGGGCTCGCCCTCGCCGGAGCCGTGGTCGCGGCGGCCCTGTCGTCGGTCACCACCGCGGTGCTCGTGACCGACCAGAGCCTGCTCGACCAGCTGCGGTTCTGGCAGGTCGGGGCACTCGCCGGCAAGGACCTCGGCACGGCGGGGATCATCACGGCGCCGGTGCTCGTCGGGCTGGTGATCGCGTTCGGGCTCGGTCGGTCGCTCAACACCCTTGCCCTCGGGGACGAACTCGCGGCGTCGCTCGGGCAGCGGGTCGTGCTCGTCCGCGCCGTGGGCGGTCTGGTCGCCGTGCTGCTCGCCGGGTCCGCGGTGGCCGCCGCCGGTCCGATCGCGTTCGTCGGGCTCGCCGTCCCGCACTCGGTCCGTCGTCTGAGCGGCCCCGACCACCGCTGGACCATCCTGCTGTCCGCGATCGTCGCCCCAGCTCTGCTGCTCGTCGCCGACGTGATCGGCCGCGTCGTGGCGTACCCGGGGGAGCTGCAGGTCGGCATCGTCACCGCCCTCATCGGGGCACCGGTGTTCATCGCGCTCGTGCGGTCGAGGGTGGTGCGGGGACTGTGAGGCAGCTGTTCGGCTCCGTCGGGTTGCGCCGCGAGGTCGCGGTGCTCGTCGCCGTGGTCCTGGTCATCGTGGTGCTCGTCCTGGTCGGGCTCGGCGCCGGGTCGATCCCGCTCACCCCGGGGCAGGTGCTCGCCGCCCTGTTCGGGCAGGGGGACCGGATCTCGGACTTCGTCATCGGGCAGCTCCGCGGACCGCGCGTGCTCGGTGCCGTGCTCGTCGGCGCCAGCCTCGGTGTCGCCGGCGCGATCGTGCAGAGCGTCGTGCGGAACCCGATCGCGAGCCCCGACGTCATCGGCATCACCTCGGGGGCCAGTGCCGCCGGACTCACCGCCATCGTTCTGTTCGGTGCCAGCGGTGGCACCCTCTTCTCGGTCGTCCTCGTCGGTGCGGTGGTGGTCTCGATCGTCATCGCCGCGCTCGCCTGGCGGCGGGGGATCACCGGCAACCGGGTCGTCCTCGTCGGCATCGGCGTCGCGGCGATCTGCCTGAGCATCACCGGCTGGATGCTCACGAGCGGCACCGTCACCCAGGCCGGCACCGCGCTGCTCTGGCTCTCCGGCAGCCTGAACGCGGTCGACCGCGACCTGGTCGGGGTGCTCGGCGTCGCGTTCGTCGTGCTCGGCGTGCTCGCGGTGCTGCAGTCCGCCCGCCTGCAGGTGCTGAGCCTCGGCGACGAGGTTGCCGCCGCGCTCGGACTCCGGCCAGACCGGGCGAAGGTGCTCCTGCTCCTCACCGCGGTGTGCCTGACCGCCGCAGCCGTCGCCACCGCGGGGCCGGTCTCGTTCGTGGCGCTGATGGCCGCGCCGATCGCCCGACGCCTGGTCGGTGGCGGACGCGTCGCCCTCGCGCCTGCCGCAGCCGTCGGTGCCGCGATCACGCTCGGCAGTGACCTGCTCGCCCAGTTCGCGATCCCCGGCAACGCGCTGCCGGTGGGAGTCGTGACGGGCGTCGTCGGTGCGCCGTACCTGCTCTGGCTGCTCGCGCGGGGTCGGTGACGACCGGGTGCGGGGTCGCTGACGTCGTGTCGCTGAGCCCGCTGACTCCGGGTCGCGCGTTCGCGGATCGCGGAAGTCCCTCCACAGTCCCAGAACGGGGCTGCCGCTCGGGGGTTCGTTTCCGATACGCTGGTGGGCCAAGAGGAGGAGGTCCACCGATGCCAGATCCAGTGGTCCCGCAGCCGGGCGGTCAGAAGACCCCGGAGCAGCGGCTGGTCGACACCACGCTGACCTTCAGCATGGACATGGGAGCGGCGCTCACCGCCGAGTCCGGTGTCTCGACCGAAGAACGTGAAGCCGTCAACGCCCTGCCCTCCGGGTCGGCGTTGCTCGTGGTCCGCCGCGGCCCCAACGTGGGTGCGCGGTTCCTCCTCGACTCCGACGTCACGACGGCCGGTCGACACCCCGACGCCGACATCTTCCTCGACGACGTCACCGTGTCGCGCAAGCACGCGCAGTTCCTGCGCCACGGCACGAGCTTCAGCGTCAAGGACAACGGCTCCCTGAACGGCACGTACTTCGACGGTGTCCGCATCGACGAAGCGCTGCTCACCGACGGGGCCGAGGTCCAGGTCGGCAAGTTCCGCCTGACGTTCTACGCATCTCGGGTCGACCTGGCGCGCCTGGCGAACGCGTAGTGGCCGCACGGTCCGCTGCGGCCCGGGCGGGGTCCGCAGCACCGGACCTGCTCACGATCGGGCAGGTCCTCGCGCGCCTCAAGCCGGAGTTCGCGGACCTGTCGAGCTCCAAGCTGCGGTTCCTGGAAGAGCGCGAGCTCGTCACCCCGATCCGCACGGCAAGCGGCTACCGCAAGTTCTCCGCCGCCGACGTCGAGCGGCTCCGTGTGATCCTCGGGTTGCAGCGTGACCACTACCTGCCGCTCAAGGTCATCAAGGACTACCTGGCCGATCTCGATGCCGGGCGCGAACCCGTCCTGCCCGGCGGCGGAGACGCACCGAAACCGTCGATCCTCGGGCGTGAGCGCCGCTACACCCGTGACGAGACCGTCCGGGCGGCCGGCGCCTCGCCGATGCTCCTCGCCGATGCGGTCTCGGCCTCGTTGCTTCCGGCCACCGACACCTACGGCGACGACGGCGTCTCCGTGCTGAAGGCCCTGGTCGAACTGCAGCGCACCGGCATCGAGCCGCGACATCTCCGCACGCTGCGCAGTACCGCCGAACGCGAGGCCGGTCTCATCGAGTCAGCCCTCATGCCGGTCTCGCGCCGGGGAGACGCCACTTCGCGGGCGAAGGCCACCGAGCTCGCGCGTGAGATCGCCGGGCACCTCGAGATCATCCGGTCCAACCTCATCCGCCAGGCCATCGGTCGTCTCGACGCATGACACGCTCCGACGCTCGGACGGGGCTTGTGTGTCAGTGGCCGAGGCGTATCCTCGACACGCCGGACGCGCCGGGTCGGATGTCCCGCGCGGGAGCGGTCGGAGTCGCTACCGTGGACCTCGGAACAACTCTCAACCCGTCGTTGAAGCTTCGGGTGGGAGCTCGATCGTCGTGGAAGGCAAGCTCATGAGTGGGAACGACACCCCTGGCACCGAGTCTGATGTGACCCGGTACGACCTCGGGCTGCTCTTCACCGATGGTCTGCCCGAGCACGACGAGCAGAACGGCTACCGCGGCACCGTCGCCGCACGAGCAGCCGGCATCTCGTACCGCCAGCTCGACTACTGGGCCCGCACCGAGCTCGTGCAGCCGACGATCCGCGGGGCCGCCGGCTCCGGGTCGCAGCGCCTGTACGGGTTCCGCGACATCCTCGTGCTCAAGCTCGTGAAGCGCCTGCTGGACACCGGCATCTCGCTGCAGCAGATCCGCACCGCGGTCAACCAGCTCCGTGAGTCCGGCGTCTCCGACCTGGCACAGACCACGCTGATGTCCGACGGTGCCTCGGTGTACCTGTGCACCTCCGACGACGAGGTCATCGACCTCGTGTCCCGCGGCCAAGGTGTCTTCGGCATCGCCGTCGGCAAGGTCCTGCGCGAGGTCGAGAGCTCCCTGGTCGAGCTCGATGCCACCGCTGCAGCCGACCCTTCCGACGAGCTCGCCGCTCGTCGCGCTTCCCGCGCTTCCTGACGTCGTTCTCTGTCGGTCCGTGCGGCTCTCGCACCGGATGGTCACGAACCGTCGTGTGCGCGTCGCCGAGTGGTCACGAACTGTCGGATGCGACGTTCCCGACCGACGGTTGGTGACCACTCGGGGGACGTGAGCGGTGTGTTGTGACCGCTCGGTGTGCCGGAGCCGGGCGTATCGAGCGGGGCTGGGGTGTGCCTCCCGGCAGTCGCCGCGTGGTCGTGGCCCGTCGCCTGCGTCTCGCCAGGTGGTCAGGAACTGTCGCCTGCGACGCCGCCGGCCGACGGTTGGTGACCACTCGGGGGACGTGAGCGGTGTGTTGTGACCGCTGGGCGGGCCGGAGCCGGACGTGTCCGCCGGGGCGCGGCGTGGGTGTCCCGGCGGTCGGTGCGTGGCCACGAACCGTCGTGTGCGCGTCGCCGAGTGGTCACGAACTGTCGCCGGCGCGGCCGTCGGCCGACGGTTGGTGACCACTCGGGGGACGTGAGCGGCATGTTGTGACCGCTCGGCGTGCCGGACCCCGGCGTGTCTGCCGGACGAGAGGCGGGCCTCCGGGCAGTCGCCGTGTGGTCACGAACCGTCGTGTGCGCGTCGCCGAGGTGTCACGAGCTGTCGTCTGCGCCGGAGCCGGGCGACAGTTCGTGACCACTCGGCAAGCGGCTCAAGGCGAGCGGCGAGCGCACCGACCTACGCGGCGCCCCCGTCGGCGTACGGGCCGATCTTGCCGGTACGCATGATGCGCTCGAGCAGCTGGTCGAAGTTCTTCGCCATCTCCTGCGCGGACTCGCCGGGCCAGACGTGCAGCGGCTTCGCGGCACCCTGCGCCTGCTGCAGCGACGTGCGCTCCGGCAGCTGCGGGGAGAGCACGAGCGGGCCGAACATGTCCCGGAGCTCCTTGATGCGGAACTGGTGCTCCAGCGACTGCACACGGGCACGGTTCACGATGATGCCGAGGGGCTGCAGGCGGGGGGAGAGTCCGCGGCGGATCTCCTCGATGGCGCGCAGCGCACGGTCGGCGGCGGCGACGGAGAACAGGCCGGGCTCGGTGACGACCGTGACACGGTCGGACGCGGCCCACGCGGTGCGGGTCAGGGCGTTCAGCGACGGCGCGCAGTCGATGAGGACGAGTTCGTAGTCCTGCTCGACGTTCGCCAGGGCCTCTTCGAGCTTCCAGATGTCGCGGATCGACGGGTGCGGCCCGTCGAAGTTGATCGCGGAGGGCGACCCGACCATGACGTCGATCTTGCCCTGCGACCCCTTCGTCCAGCCCGACGGGGCGATCGCCTGACGGACGATCTTCTCCTTCGGGTTCTCGAGGACGTCGGCGACGTTGAGGTGACCGGCGAGGTTGATGTCGAGGCCCGTCGAGACGTCGGACTGCGGGTCCAGATCCACCACCAGCGTGCGCAGTCCCTTGGCGAACGCGGCCGAGGTCAGGCCGAGCGTCACCGTCGTCTTGCCGACACCACCCTTGAGGGAGCTCACGCTGAGTACATGCACGTTGAGCAACGTTACCGCCACTAGGGTTGTCTCACCTCAACCCGGGCTGAAAGGGACGTCGTGTTCACGAAGATTCTCGTTGCGAACCGTGGCGAGATCGCCATCCGCGCGTTCCGTGCCGCGTACGAGTTGGGGGCCCGTACGGTCGCCGTCTACCCGTACGAGGACCGCAACTCCCTGCACCGTCTCAAGGCCGACGAGGCCTACCTGATCGGGGAGCGCGGACACCCGGTCCGGGCGTACCTGGACGTCTCCGAGATCATCCGCGTCGCCCGCGAGTCGGGCGCGGACGCGATCTACCCGGGGTACGGGTTCCTGTCCGAGAACCCGGAGCTCGCCGCGGCCGCGGCGGCGAACGGCATCACCTTCATCGGTCCGGGCGAGCACGTGCTAGAGATGGCCGGCAACAAGGTGACCGCGAAGGAGCACGCGATCGCGGCGGGCGTGCCGGTCCTCGCGAGCACCCCGGCGAGCCGCGACATCGACGAGCTGATCGCCGGCGCCGACGCGATCGGGTTCCCGGTCTTCGCCAAGGCCGTCGCCGGTGGTGGTGGCCGTGGCATGCGCCGGGTGGAGACGAAGCCCGAGCTGCGCGACGCCCTCGAAGCGGCGATGCGCGAGGCCGACAGTGCGTTCGGCGACCCGACGATGTTCCTCGAGCAGGCCGTCATCCGTCCGCGCCACATCGAGGTGCAGATCCTCGCCGACGCGACCGGCACCGACGCGGGCACGATCCACCTGTTCGAGCGGGACTGCTCGGTCCAGCGGCGCAACCAGAAGGTCGTCGAGATCGCGCCGGCGCCGAACCTCGACCCCGCGGTCGCGCAGGCACTGCACCGCGACGCCGTGGCCTTCGCCCGGTCGATCGGGTACGTGAACGCCGGCACCGTGGAATTCCTGCTGGACACCGAGGGCGAGCGTGAGGGGCAGCACGTCTTCATCGAGATGAACCCGCGCATCCAGGTCGAGCACACGGTCACCGAAGAGGTCACCGACGTCGACCTGGTGCAGTCGCAGATGCGCATCGCCGCGGGGGAGACCCTCGCCGGCCTCGGCCTGTCGCAGGACACCGTCGCCGTGCACGGCGCCGCGCTGCAGACCCGCATCACGACCGAGGACCCGACGCAGGGCTTCCGTCCGGACACCGGCCGGATCAGCACCTACCGCAGCCCCGGCGGCGCGGGCGTCCGACTCGACGGCGGCACGGTCGCCACCGGTGCACAGATCAGCCCGCACTTCGACTCGATGCTCGCGAAGATGACGTGCCGCGGCCGGGACTTCCCTGCGGCGGTGTCCCGGGCCAAGCGCGCCCTCGCCGAGTTCCGCATCCGCGGCGTCAGCACGAACATCCCGTTCCTGCAGGCCGTGCTCGAGGACCCGGACTTCGCCCGCGGCGACGTCTCGACGAAGTTCATCGAGGAACGCCCGCAGCTCTTCGCTGGACACGTCTCGAAGGACCGCGGCACGAAGGTGCTCACCTGGCTCGCCGACGTCACGGTGAACAAGCCGAACGGTGAACGGTCGCCGCTGGTCACCGACCCGGCCGACAAGCTCCCGGCCACCGACCTGACTGCGCCGGTGCCCGAGGGGCAGCGCGACCGCCTGCTGGCGATGGGGCCGGCCGAGTGGTCCAGGGCCCTGCGCGCCCAGACGGCCCTCGCCGTGACCGAGACGACGATGCGGGACGCCCACCAGTCGCTCCTCGCCACCCGGGTCCGCACGAAGGACCTCGTCGCCGTCGCACCGCACGTGGCGCGGCTCACCCCGCAGCTGCTCAGCGTCGAGGCCTGGGGTGGTGCCACGTACGACGTGGCACTCCGGTTCCTCGGTGAAGACCCCTGGGAGCGCCTGTCCTCGCTGCGCGAAGCGATGCCGAACATCCCGATCCAGATGCTGCTGCGCGGTCGCAACACCGTCGGGTACACGCCGTACCCGACCGAGGTCACCGACGCCTTCGTCGACGAGGCCGCTCGGTCGGGCGTCGACGTCTTCCGCGTGTTCGACGCGCTGAACGACGTCAGCCAGCTGCGTCCCGCCCTGGAGGCCGTGCTCGCGACCGGTACGGCCGTCGCCGAGGCGGCGCTCTGCTACACCGCCGACCTCCTCGACCCTGCCGAGGACCTCTACACGCTCGACTACTACCTCCGCCTCGCGGAGCAGATGGTCGAGGCCGGCGCGCACGTCATCGGCATCAAGGACATGGCGGGGCTGCTCCGTGCCGGTGCGGCCGAGAAGCTCGTCACCGCGCTGCGCGAGCGCTTCGACCAGCCCGTGCACGTGCACACCCACGACACCGCCGGCGGCCAGCTCGCGACGCTGCTCGCCGCCTCCCGCGCCGGGGCCGACGCCGTCGACGTGGCCGCGGCGCCCATGGCCGGCACGACCAGCCAGCCGAGCATGTCCGCCCTGGTCGCCGCACTGGCCCACACCGAGCGCGACACCGGTCTGTCCCTCGATGCCGTCGGTGACCTCGAGCCCTACTGGGAGTCGGTCCGTCGCGTGTACGCCCCGTTCGAGTCCGGGCTCGCCGGTCCGACCGGGCGTGTCTACAAGCACGAGATCCCCGGCGGTCAGCTGTCGAACCTCCGGCAGCAGGCGATCGCCCTCGGTCTCGGCGACCGGTTCGAGCAGGTCGAGGACTGGTACGCCGAGGCGAACCGGATCCTCGGTCGGCCGACCAAGGTCACGCCGTCGTCGAAGGTCGTCGGCGACCTCGCGCTGCAGCTCGCCGCGGTCGGTGCCGACCCGGTCGACTTCGAGCAGAACCCCGACAAGTACGACATCCCGGACTCCGTCGTCGGGTTCATGGCCGGCGAGCTGGGCGACCTGCCCGGCGGCTGGCCCGAGCCGTTCCGCTCGAAGGTCCTGGCCGGTCGCGACGTCCGACTCGAGGTCACCCCGGTGCCCGCGGACGAACGCGCGCACCTCGAGAACCCTGGACCCGCGCGCCAGCAGGCCCTCAACCGCCTGCTCTTCCCGCAGCCGACGCAGCAGTTCCAGCGCGTGCGGGAGCAGTACGGCGACCTGTCCGTCGTCCCGACCGTCGAATACCTGTACGGGCTGCGCCCCGGGCAGGAGCACAGCGTCCCGCTCGGCAAGGGGGTCGACCTGTTCGTCGGGCTCGAGGCGATCGGCGAGGTGGACGCCAAGGGCGTCCGCACGGTCATGGCGACGATGAACGGGCAGCTCCGCCCGGTCGCCGTCCGCGACCGTTCGGTCGAGGTCGAGACGAAGGCGGCCGAGAAGGCCGACGCGTCCGACCCCAAGCACGTGGCCGCGCCGTTCTCCGGCGTGGTGACGCTCAAGGTCGCCGTCGGTGACGTCGTCGAGGCCGGTACGCCGGTGGCGACCATCGAGGCGATGAAGATGGAAGCGGCCATCACGGCGCCCGTGTCGGGCACCGTCGGCCGACTCGCGATCCCGGTGACCCAGCAGGTGGACGCCGGCGACCTCCTGGTGGTGCTGCAGTAAATTGACCGTTCGTCCCATCCGCCTGTTCGGCGACCCCGTCCTCCGTTCGCCGGCCGACCCGATCCGCCCCGAACTGCTCGGGAGCGCCGGGGTCCGTGACCTCGTGCAGGACCTCATCGACACCGTGAAGGAACCCGGGCGTGCCGGAGTGGCCGCGCCCCAGATCGGCGTCGGGCTCCGTGCGTTCTCGTACAACGTGGACGGTGAGGTCGGCTACGTCCTCAACCCGGAGATCGTCGAGGTCTCCGGGGAGCCCGAGCTCATGGAAGAAGGGTGCCTCTCCGTCCCGGGGCTCGGGTACCCGACGCGTCGGTACCCGTACGCGAAGGTGCGGGGTGTCGACGTCGACGGCGACGAGGTCGTCCTCGAGGGCACGGGCCTGATGGCCGAGGCGCTCCAGCACGAGTGCGACCACCTCGACGGCACCGTCTACGTGATGACGCTCGACCCCGAGGTCCGCCGTCAGGCACTGCGCGACATCCGTGCGCAGGACTGGTTCCACTGAGCGCTTGCACAGGCCCGGGTTCGCGGGCTGTGAACAGTGGTGTGACACCCCCACGGGGGATTGTCGCTTTGTTCTGACGAGGAGGTACCGTGCTGCTGTCGGCCTCCCACCGACGACCATCCCATCCCCCCAGGACTCCCGCATGACCAGTCAGAACGACGAGCTCAGCTCGCACCGCACCCGCACCAACCGTCGACCTGCCGAGACCACCGTCACGACCGGTTCGACCGCCGTCCTCGACGCCCCCGCGACGGAGCAGTCGCAGGAGGCCTGAGCCCCGCAGGCGCCCCCGGCGCCCGCTGAACGGCCTGGAGGCCCGGATCACGTCCGACGGACGTGATCCGGGCCTCCAGCCTGTTGCGTCCACAACCGCGCGTACGTTGCGGAATCGGGCGTACCTGGTCGGAAGAACCGACCCGGTACGCCCGGAACGACCCGGTACGCCCGAATCGACCCGGTACGCCCGGAACGACCCGGTACGCCCGCAGCTGGGCGGTCCCAGGGGCGGCTCCGCGTGTACCTGGCGGGATCGGGCGTACCTGGTCGGAAGAACCGACCTGGTACGCCCGAATCGACCCGGTACGCCCGGAACGACCAGGCGGCTACGAGCGGTTGCGCCGCCGACCCTCGATGACCGGCGTCGCCGTGGTCTGCACCTTCGACCCGGAGTAGATGTGGTCGATGTCCGCGGCGAAGTCCTTGAGGATCACCGACCGCTTGATCGTCAGCTTGGGCGTGAGGTGCCCCGATGCCTCGGTCAGGTCCGTGTCGAGGATCGTGAACGAGCGGACCGACTCGGCGCGCGAGACCCGTCCGTTCGCGGTGTCGATGGCCTCCTGCACGGCGGAGAGCACGCGCTCGTCGTAGGCGGCCTCGTGCGCGCTGAGCGCCGGGGCGATCCCGCGCGACTCACACCACCCGGGAAGCATCTCGCGGTCGAGCGTCACGAGCGCGGCGACGAACGGCTTGCCCTCGCCGACGACGACGACTTGGCCGATGAGCGGGTGCTCGCGGATGCCGTCCTCGAGCGGTGCCGGCGCGACGTTCTTGCCGCTCGCGGTGACGATGAGCTCCTTGGCGCGTCCGGTGACCGTGAGGATCCCGTCCGCGTCGAGGCGGCCCAGGTCACCGGTGCGGAACCAGCCGTCGGCGAAGGCGTGCTCCGTCGCTTCGTCGTTCCGCCAGTACCGGTCGAAGACGTCGACGCCGCGGATCAGGATCTCGCCGTCGTCGGCGATCCGGACCTCGATGCCGGGCAGGGCTCGTCCGACCGTCCCGATCTGGAGTTCGCGGGCACGGTTGACCGTGGCCGGCGCGGTGGTCTCGGTCAGGCCGTAGCCCTCGAGGATCAGCACCCCGATCGAGCGGAAGAAGTGCGAGAGCCGCGGGGAGAGGGGTGCCGAACCGCTGACCGCGTACTCGACCCGCCCGCCCAGGGCGTCGCGGAGCTTGGCGTACACGAGCCGGTCGAACAGCTTGAACTGCAGCCCGAGCAGGAACGGCACCCTGCCGGCTGCGAGGGCTTCGGAGTGGGCGACCGCGGTGTCGGCAGCAGCGCGGAAGATCCTGCCCTTGCCGCCCAGGTCGGCCTTCTGCTCGGCGGAGTTGTAGATCTTCTCGAACACTCGGGGGACCGCGAGCAGGAACGTCGGCTTGAAGGTCGACACCGCCCGCATCAGGTCCTTCGTGTCCGGCTCGTGGCCGACGAGGACGCCGGCGGACACCGACATCGCGGCGATGAACCGGGCGAAGACGTGGGCCAGCGGGATGAACAGCAGGGTCGAGGCGCCGTCCGCGACGACCTCGGGCATCGCCTCGCTCGCGCCCTCCACCGTGGCGGTGAAGTTGTCGTGCCGCAGGACACAGCCCTTCGGTCGGCCGGTGCTGCCCGAGGTGTAGATGATCGTGGCGTCGTCGTGGCCGTGCACGTTCGCGGTCCGGGCGTCGAGTTCGTCGTCGGTGACGTCCTCGCCGAGCCGGGTCAGGTCGTCGAGGCCGCCGCCGTCGATCGTCCAGTGCTGGCCCAGGGCGGGCAGGTCGGGCGCGATGGAGGCGACGCGGCGCGCGTGCTCCTCCTGCTCGACGACGATCGCGACCGATCCGGAGTCGGACAGGATCCAGCGCACCTGGTCGGGGGAGCTGGTCTCGTACACGGGCACGGAAACCAGGCCCGCTGTCCACACGGCGAAGTCCACCAGGGTCCACTCGAGCCGCGTGCGCGACAGGATCGCGACGTGCGCGCCCGGTTCGAGACCGGCGGCGACGAAGCCCTTCGCGATGCCACGCACCCGGGCGAGCGTCTGGGCCGCGGTGAAGGTGGTCCAGGTGTCGCCGTGGCGCTGGGCCAGGATCGGACGCTCGGGCGTCAGACGGGCGCGGTCGCCGAGGAGCCGCGCCGCCGAGCCGTGGTCCGGGGCGACCTGACCGCCGTGCCCGGGGGCGACCCGACCGGTGATCGGCGGTGTGACGTGGTTCCCGGCCGACGGCGTGGTCCCGGTGGCGGCGCTGCCAGCGGTCGACGTGTCGGTGGAGGCGCTGCTGCGTGCAGGACGCTGATCGTTCACGGTGACTCCCTTGTCTGCCGGTTCGACTCGAGTGCGCCTCAACACCGAGGCGACACCGCCAGCATAGGACGCGTCACCGGGCGTTCCGTGACTTCGCGGTGAACCGGTAGGCTCGTTGCTCGTGCACGCCATCGGAATCGACATCGGGGGCACCAAGATCGCGGGTGCGGTCGTGACGGAACTGGGCGAGATCGTCGCCGAGGACCGCGTGGCCACCAACGCTGCGGACCCGAACGCCATGCTCGACGACGTCGTCTCGATGGTCGAGCGACTCAGCTCGCTCCACCAGGTCGGCGCCGTGGGGGTCGCCGCCCCCGGGTTCATCGACGCCTCGCAGTCGATCGTCTACTACACGCCGAACATCCGGTGGCGGAACGAACCGCTCCGCCAGAAGCTGCAGCAGCGCCTCGGCGACCTGCACATCACGGTCGACAACGACGCGAACGCCGCCGGCTGGGCCGAGTTCCGGTTCGGCGCTGGTCGCCTCGTGTCCGACATGACGATGCTCACCATCGGCACGGGCGTCGGCGGGGCCATCGTGACCGAGGACCGTCTGTTCCGCGGCGGCTTCGGCACCGGTGGCGAGATCGGCCACCTCCGCATCGTCCCCAACGGCCTGCCCTGCGGCTGCGGCGCCCGCGGCTGCATCGAGCAGTACGGCTCCGGCCGTGCCCTGCAGCGCATGGCGAACGACGTCGCCGACGCCGGCGGCATCGGTTCGGCCCTGGCCGACGCCCGCGCCGACAACGGTGGACAGCTCGACGGCAAGATCGTCGGCGACCTCATCCTGGCCGACGACCCGGGCGCCCTCGCGGCACTCCGCCGGCTCGGTCGGCACCTCGGCGAGGCGTGCGCGTCGCTGTCCGCGGTGCTCGACCCGCAGCTCTTCGTGTTCGGCGGCGGCGTCGCCAGCGCGGGGGACCGGCTGCTCGACCCGATCAAGCAGGCGTACCTCAACAACCTGCCGGCCCGCGGGTACCACCCCGAGCCGGACTTCGTGATCGCCGAGCTCGTCAACGACGCCGGCGTCGTCGGTGCCGCCGACCTCGCCCGCATCCACGCCCGCACGGCGTAGCATCGGGCCCTCCCACCACCCGGGCCACCCACCACCTGGAGTCGTCGATGACCTACTGGCTGCTGAAGAACTTCGTGCTCGGCCCGCTCATCCTCACCCTGTTCCGGCCGTGGGTCGTCGGGCGGGAGCACGTCCCCACCACGGGCCCGGTCATCTTCGCGTCGAACCACATCTCGTTCATCGACTCGGTGATCCTGCCCGCGGTGCTCGACCGTCGGCTGTCGTTCCTGGCGAAGAGCGACTACTTCACCGGCCGCGGGCTGAAGGGCTGGGCGACGAAGACGTTCTTCAACGCGATCGGTCAGCTGCCGATCGACCGCTCCGGCGGCAAGGCGTCCGAGGCCTCGCTGCGCACCGGCCTGCAGGTCCTGGCGCGCGGTGAGCAGCTCGGCATCTACCCCGAGGGCACCCGCAGCCCCGACGGCAAGCTCTACCGCGGCCGCACCGGCATCGCCCGGATGATCCTCGAAGGGCGCGTGCTCGTCGTCCCCGTCGCGATGGTCGGCACGCGCGAGGTGCAGCAGATCGGACAGCGTTTCCCGAAGATCAAGCGCGTGGGGGTCGTGTTCGGCAAGCCGCTCGACTTCTCCCGCTTCCAGGGGTTCGAGACCGACCGTTTCATCCTGCGCAGCGTCACGGACGAGGTCATGCACGAGCTCGCCGGGCTGAGCCGCCAGGAGTACGTGGACGTCTACGCCACCAGCGTGAAGGAGCGGGCGAGCTCCGCGCGCGAGGCCGTCATGCGGGAACGGAAGTCGACGCCTGCACGTTAGGCTCTGATGGTCCCGGCACCCCGCCAGGACGCCCATCGTGCGACGCGCGGCCAGGTGCCGTCAGCGTCGTCGGGCCGCCCGCACAGAACACCGAGGTAACGCCCTTGTTCGAGTCGACCGACTTCGTCGCCCTGCAGGATCCGGACGTCATCGAGGGGCTCGACTATTGGCGGACGCTCCCGATCAAGCAGCAGCCGACGTGGCCGGACGCGGCCGCTGCCGAGGCCGCCTCGGCCGAGATCGCAACGCTCCCGCCGCTCGTGTTCGCGGGCGAGGTCGACAAGCTGCGCGAGCGGCTCGCTGCTGCTGCCCAGGGCAAGGCCTTCCTGCTGCAGGGCGGCGACTGCGCCGAGACCTTCGCCGGTGCCACGGCCGACTCCATCCGCGACCGGGTCAAGACGATCCTGCAGATGGCCGTCGTGCTGACCTACGGCGCCTCGATGCCCGTCATCAAGATGGGGCGCATGGCCGGGCAGTTCGCCAAGCCCCGCTCGAGCGACTTCGAGACCCGCGGCGACGTCACGCTGCCCGCCTACCGCGGCGACATCGTGAACGGCTACGACTTCACGCCGGAGAGCCGGACGGCAGACCCGCGCCGTCTGGTGCAGGGCTACCACACCGCTGCTTCGACGCTGAACCTCGTCCGTGCCTTCACGCAGGGGGGCTTCGCCGACCTGCGCCAGGTGCACTCGTGGAACAAGGGCTTCGCCTCGAACCCCGCGAACGCCCGCTACGAGCACCTCGCCAAGGAGATCGACCGCGCGATCCGCTTCATGGACGCCTGCGGGGCCGACTTCGAAGCGCTCAAGCACGTCGAGTTCTACGCCTCGCACGAGGGGCTGCTGATGGACTACGAGCGCCCGATGACCCGCATCGACTCGCGCTCCGGCCTGGCCTACGACACCTCCGGGCACTTCATCTGGATCGGTGAGCGCACGCGTGACCTCGACGGTGCCCACGTGGACTTCCTGTCGCGGGTGCGCAACCCGATCGGCGTGAAGCTCGGCCCGACGACGAGCGTCGACGACATGAAGGCGCTCGTGGACAAGCTCGACCCGAACCGTGAGCCGGGTCGCCTGACCTTCATCACGCGGATGGGTGCGGGCAAGATCCGCGATGAGCTGCCCAAGCTGCTCGAGGCGATCAAGGGCATGGACGCCAACCCGCTGTGGGTCACCGACCCGATGCACGGCAACGGCCTGACCACGCCGACGGGCTACAAGACCCGCCGGTTCGACGACGTCGTGGACGAGGTCCTCGGCTTCTTCGAGGCGCACCGCCAGGTCGGGACGTACCCGGGTGGCATGCACGTCGAGCTCACCGGTGACGACGTCACCGAGTGCCTCGGCGGCTCGGAGCACATCGACGAGGCCACCCTCGCCACCCGCTACGAGTCGCTGTGCGACCCGCGCCTCAACCACATGCAGTCCCTCGAGCTCGCCTTCCTGGTGGCCGAGGAACTCGGCGCGCACCAGCCCGACCGCGCGTAGCGCGGGAACCGTCTCGTCGCAGCGACAGAACCCCGCGGCACGTTCGCGGGGTTCTGTCGCTTTCGCGTGACGGACGGGAGGCCCATGGCTGCGCCGCCACGGGCCTCCCGTCCGTCCTGGGGTGGCGTCCACGGCCGAGGGTGCGGAGCGTCATCATCTGCCGCTCGCGAAAGCGACAGTGTGCTGCCGATCGGTGGCGCCACACTGTCGCTTTCGCAACGGTGTCGGCGCGATCGGGCGAGACCGTGTCGTTCTGGCGGGCCACCCCGCCCATGCAGCGCCTCCCCGGCCCCTACTGGTCGTAGGACAGGGTGATCGTGTCGCCGCGGTGGACGGTGGCGCCGGCCCCCGGGTCGGTGCCGGTGACGGGCAGCTTCGACTTCCAGTCGTAGAAGCCGCAGAGGATGTTCGTGCAGTCGGGCACGGAGACGTTGAGCCCGAGGTCCTCGAGGGTCTTCGTCGCCTCGTTGATCGTCGCCCCGACGACGCCGTCCTCGGGCACGGTGATCGGCGTCGGGCCCTTCGACACGACGACGTCCACCGCCGACCCGCGCACCGCGGGGGAGTCCTGCACGGCGGCCGAGACGATCTGCCCGGTGGGGACGGTCTCGCTGTACTCCTCGGTGCGGGCGCCGAGGATGAGTCCGGCGTCGTCGAGTGCGGCGGAGGCCTCGTCGACGGTCTTCCCGACCACGTCCGGCACCGGACCGAGGGACACCGTCAGGGTGACCTGGCCGGTCTCGCCGTACGCCTTCACCGTGGTGAGGTCGAGGGCCTTGCCACCCGAAGCCCGGCCGGTCGCCGCGATCACGGTGTCCTTCGGGGCGTCGGCGGAGAACTCGTACCGGTCGTCCTGCAACTCGAAGTCGTCGTCGAGCGCGGCCGTCACCGTGGAGAGCGGCTGCCCGACGATCGCCGGCAGGGGGATCATCCGGGGGCCGTTCGACACGACGATCTGCACCGCCGTGCCCCTCTGGACCTCGCGCTGGGCGGCCGGCTTCGTCGTGGAGACCTGCCCCCTCGCGACGACGGCGTCGAACCGTGTCCCGGTCTTCGACGCCGCCTGCAGGCCCTGTGCTTCGAGCAGCTGCCGGGCCTGCGAGACCGACTTGCCCGTGACTTCGGGGATGCGCACGTTGCCACCCGGCCCCGGACCGAAGTACCAGCCGAAGCCGGCTCCGATCAGTGCGAGCACCACGACCACGGACAGCAGCACCCAGCCGCGCTTGCGGCGCTTCGCCGACTGGTCGGCGAGCCGCTGTCCGGCGGGGGACAGCACGCCGGGCTGGGCTCCGGTGCGACGGGGTCCCGGTGCGTTGCCGCGAGGACGGGCAGGGGCCCGACCGCGGTCGCCGGTGTCACGGTCGCCGGACCGGTCGATGATGGCGGTCTGGTCGGCGGCTGCTCCGGCGGCCCCGACGGATGCTGCGGCCGCCGCGGCGCCGAGGGTGCCGGCGCCACCGGAGGGCAGGATCGCGGTGCCGTTCTCGGGGCGGAGCACGGCCGTGCGGTACTGGCCGGTCGCGCGCTGCTGGTTGCCCGACATGTGGTCGAGCATCTCGCGGGCGTCGCGGGGGCGGTCCTCGGGGTCACGCGCTGTCGACCAGGCGACCAGTTCGTCGAGTTCCGGCGGCACGCCGGACACGGCGGCACTCGGTGCCGGCACGGAGTCGTTGGCGTGCTGGTAGGCGATCTGCATCGGCTGCTCGCCCTTGTACGGCTGCTCGCCGGTGAGCATCTCGTACAGCATGATGCCGAGCGCGTAGATGTCGCTTCGCGAGTCGGCGGCGCCGCGCGTCACGAGCTCGGGGGACAGGTAGGCGATCGTGCCGAGCAGTGCCGCGCCGGTCGCCGTGTTCGCGGTCGTTGCCCGGGCCAGGCCGAAGTCACCGAGCTTGATGCGGCCGTCGTCGGCGAGCAGGACGTTCTCGGGCTTCAGGTCACGGTGGACGATCCCGGCGCGGTGGGCCGAGGCGAGTCCGGCCAGCACGGCGCGCAGGATGTCCGTCGCCTGCTCGGGCGTCAGCGCGTGGTGCTCCTGCAGCAGGTCCCGGAGCGTGATGCCCGGGATGTACTCCATGACGATGTAGGCGATCTCGCCCTCGGCGCCCTGGTCGTAGACGCCGACCAGGTTCGGGTGCGACAGCCGGGCGGCGGACCGGGCCTCCTGGATGAAGCGCTCACGGAAGGCCTGGTCGTCGGCCAGGTGCCCGTGCATGATCTTGATCGCGACGCGTCGCTCGAGGCGCACGTCGGTCGCGAGGTAGACGGTCGCCATGCCCCCGCGCGCGATGCGGGAGCGGACGCGGTACCGCTGATCGATCATGCGACCGATCATCGGATCCGTGGCGGCGTTGGTGGTCATCGGCGGCATTCTACGAATCGAGACTGCAGTCGGGCGCACCGGCGCACCGGCCGTGACCCAATCTCGATCTTCCGGATGAGACTCAGAGGGTCGCCAGCCAGCCCTCGGCGGCGCTCGCCCAGTTCGCGTAGGCCTTCGGGTACGCCGAGAGCTGCACGGCCTGCGCCGCGTCGGTGATGCTCATCGAGGACCAGCCGCGCACGTCGAGGAGCCCGCGGGTCTTGCCGGCGTTCGGGTTGTTCCGCCCGCCGAAGAACAGCTTGGTGGCGTACGCCGGATCCTGCAGCTTCGCCGCGCTGCCCCAGCCCTGGCTCGGACGCTGCTGGAACAGCCCGACCGAGTCGCGGTCGCCGTGCGGCAGGTTGCGGAGGCTCGACTCCTGCATCGCGGCGGCGAGGGCCACGACGATGCCGCGGTCGGGGACGCCGAGGGAGCGACCGACGGAGACGATGGTCGCAGCGTTCTGGCGCTGCTCGGCGCTCAGGCCGACGGCACCGCTGACCGCTGCGCTGGCGGCGACCGCGGGTGCGACCGAGGCGTTCGACGACGGGATGACGAGCGTCTTGCCGGCGTAGATCGTGCTCGTGTACGACAGGCCGTTGGCCGACAGGAGCGACTTGACGGAGACGTGGTGGGCGGCTGCGATCGAGGCGACGGTGTCACCGGCACTGATCTTCACGCTCGACTTCGTCGCCGGGTCCGAGGCGGTGGACACCGCGGGCGTCGATGACGTGCCGTGCGGCACCCGCAGCGTCTGGCCGGGGTAGATGACGCTGCGCTGCGACAGCTGGTTCGCACTGAGGAGCGCCGTGGTCGACACGCCGACGCGGGACGCGATGCCGGAGACGGTGTCGCCCTGCTTCACGTGGTAGCTCGAGGTGTCCGAGCCGGAGCCGCCGGTCGACCCGGACGTCCGTGCCGCGGCGGTGGTGACGGCGGGGGTCGACGCCAGGTGCAGCGTCTGCCCGGGGTGGATGATCGTGTTCCAGCCGAGGCCGTTGCGCACGAGGATCTCCTGCGCGGACAGGCCGAACCGGGCGGCGATGCCCGAGACGGTGTCGCCGTGGTGGACCGTGTAGCTCGTGGGCACAGCCGCGGTGGGGGCCTTCGCGGTGGCGGCGACCGTCCGCACCACGGTCTGCGACGGCCGTGCGACGGCGGTGCCGAACACCGGGTGGTCGGTGACGACGCGGTCCTGGTCGACGTGGCGCTTGTGGTTCGCGTCGGCGTCGTCGTGCCGCGGCTCGGCGTGCGCGACCGGACCGGTGAGGCCGGCGGTCACGGCGATGGTGCCCGCGAGGACGATGGGCATGGTGGCGAAGCGGGCGGATCGTGCGCGCCGGGCGACTTCGTCTGCAGCGTGGTCCACGGGTTTCTCCTGATCTCGACTGAGCCGTGCGCACGCATGCGCGCACTCACAGGTGCCACAACGCTGGCATGGCCTGATTCCCAAGTCAACCAGAGAGTCAGATGGGGTGGATGTGACGAATGTGACGAACGAGGCGGATTCACTCCGGCGGTCACTCTGGCACCATGGGCGTGTGAGTGCCGCACCCGCCGACGACCTGTCCCTCTCCGAACGCTGGCTGACCGTCCCCGAGCTGGTGGACATGTTCAGCACGAGCCCCGGACGGATCCACCGACTCTTCGAGCAGAAGACCCTGCTGGCAGCCCGCGTGGGCGGTGTCCTGCGGGTGCCGGTCGAGTTCCTCGAGGACGGCGAGCCCATGCCCGAACTCCGCGGCACGCTGATCGTGCTCGGCGACAACGGCTTCACCGACGACGAGGCGGTGCGCTGGATGCTCACCGTCGACGACGCGATGGGCACCACGCCGATCGCGGCGCTGCGCGCCGGTCACAAGGCCGAGGTGCGTCGCGTCGCCCAGTCGCTGCTCTAGACGCGTTCCGGACGGACAGGAGGCCCGTGGCGGTGTCGCCACGGGCCTCCTGCGCGCCCCGCATGTGCGACGCGCCAGCGGCGCGCGGCGCCAGCGCCTGGCGAGCCTGCGAGGCCGGCGGATCGAAGGCGTCTAGGACGACCGGCGGCTGACCGTGTCGGCCAGCGACGCGAGCTGCTCGCGCGCCGAGGGCGTCAGCGGTGAGGCGTCGAGCGCCGCCTTGGCGCGCTGGACGTGCCGCTCGATCGACCGCTCCACGGCGGCCACGGCACCCGACTCGGTGAGGGTCGCGCGGAGCATCTGCACCTGCTCCTCGTCGAGGTCGGGGTCTCCGAGGAGCTCGTCCAGCAGCTGCCGCGGGCCGTTCGCCAGGGTCTTGCGCGCCGAGGCGATGAGGACGGTGCGCTTGCCCTCGCGCAGGTCGTCGCCGGCCGGCTTGCCGGTGACCTCGGGGTCGCCGAAGACCCCGAGCATGTCGTCGCGGAGCTGGTACGCCACGCCGAGGGGGAGTCCGAAGGCGCGAAGGCCCTCGAGCTGGGAGTCGCTCGCACCGGCGACCAGGGCGCCGATGACCAGCGGAGCCTCGATCGAGTACTTCGCCGACTTGAAGACGATGACGCGCTGGGCGCGGAGCAGGTGCTCGGACTCGTCGATGACCGGCCAGGCGGTCTCCTCGTGCACGTCGAGGTACTGTCCGGCCGTGACGTCGAGGCGCATCGCGTGGAACTCCTGACGGACGATCCGGGCCCGCACCGGGTCGAGGAGCGCGAGGCCCTCGTCGAAGACCGAGTCGCTCAGCGAGAGCAGCAGGTCGCCGAGGAGCAGCGCGGAGTTCGTGCCGTACTGCCCGCGGTCGCCGACGAAGCCGGACTCCTCGTGCAGGGACTCGAACCGGCGGTGCGCGGCCGGACGCCCACGACGGGTGTCCGAGCGGTCCATGATGTCGTCGTGCACCAGGGCGGCGGCGTGGAAGACCTCGAGCGCGGCGGCGACCGTGACGACCGCCTCGGCGGTGGTCTGCCGGGACCCCTCGGCCAGCGGGTCGAACGAGCCCGAACGGCCCGCCACCGACTGCCACCCCCAGTAGCAGAACAGGGCCCGGAAGCGCTTGCCGCCGGACAACAGGTCTCGGGCGTACCGGTCGAACGGAGCGAGGTCGGGGCTGATCGCGAGGAGCCGTTCACGCTGCTCGTCGAGTGCCCGGTCGATACGCGCCGATACGAGGTCCACTAATCGCGTACTCTCAGCCACGATCCCTACCCTAGTGGAGTGGTCGAGGCATAGAATCGGTCCACTCAACCCGCGTTTTTCAACCCCGCGTCGATCCCAGGAACAGAGGGAACCAAGATGCCGCTCTCGGAACAGGAGCAGCGCCTTCTCGAAGAGATGGAGCGCAGCCTCTACCAGAACGATTCCGATTTCGTGGCTCGTGTCACACGTCGACAGGGTCGTCCGACGTACACAGCCATCACGCTCGGAGTCCTCGGCGCCCTCGCCGGGGTCGCCATCGTCATCGTCGGCCTCGTCATCAAGGCACCGCTGCTGGGCATCCTCGGCTTCGTCGTGATGCTCGCCGGTGTCCTGTTCGCGCTGCGCCCGGGCATGCGTGCCCCGAAGGCGAAGCCCGCTCGGCCGGGCAGGCCTGCGTCCGGTGGGGCGGCGCGCCCGTCCGCCGGTGGTGGCGGATCCTTCATGGACCGGATGAATGAGCGCTGGGACAAGCGCAACGACCAGAGTCAGTAACGACCGGAGTCAGTAGGACTCCCTCCACACTCCTCCACGGGGTCGGCCTTCGGGTCGGCCCCGTTTCGTGTTTCCGGGGGAGGCCGGGGTTCTTGTTGCGGTGTCCGGCCGGGGTCGGGCCCGCGCGAGTGGTCACGACACGCCGCGTGCGGGTCGCCGAGGGTGCAGGAACTGTCGGCTGGGGCCCGCGCGAGCGACGGGTCGTGACCACTCGGCGTCGCGGCGGCGGCACGTCCTGACCATGCGCTGACCGGCGGCCGGGCGTGGTGGAGCCGACGTGCGCCCGCGTGAGCACCGCGGCGGCGGTGGGACGGGCCTCCAGGCCGGGGTGGACCGCCGCCGGTGTGTGCGCAAGTGGTCACGACATGCCGCGTGCTGGCCGCCGAGGGTGCAGGAACTGTCGGCTGGGGCCCGCGCGAGCGACAGTTCGTGGCCACTCGGCGTCGTGAGCCCGCGGCGCGCCCCGAAGTGCTTCACCGGCTGCGAAAGTCCTCCACTTTCCTCCACGTCTGCTCCGGCGCTCGCGAACCGCATGGATCCAGGCATCTGAGGTCATCCCCGCGGGATGCATTCCGGTGTCCGTGCCCCCAGTAGGGGTGGCGCAGGCGGAAAAGGGAGCGGAATCCTGCACGCGGGGAGGGGAGTGGAGTAAAGTGGGGCTTGCAACGGTCCGGTGGAGCGGAGGGGAGGCCCGACGTGCTGCTCGGTACTCATGCCCCGAAGCTCGACGAGAAGGGTCGCGTGATCCTCCCCGCCAAGTTCCGGGACGAACTGTCCGGCGGGCTCGTGATGACCCGCGGCCAGGAACGCTGCGTCGTGGTCTTCAGTGCTCGGACGTTCGAGGAACTCCATGAGCGCATCCGGACCGCCCCGATGACGTCGAAGCGCACCAGGGACTACATGCGCCTGTTCCTCTCGGGGGCCAGCGCCGAACAGCCCGACAAGCAGAACCGCGTGACGATCCCGCAGAACCTCCGCGAGTACGCGGGGCTCGAGCGGGACCTCACGGTCATCGGCAGCGGTGACCGTGCCGAGATCTGGTCCACCCCCGCGTGGGAGGCCTACTACGCCGAAGCCGAAGAGGCATTCGCCGACAACGACGAGGAGGTGATCCCGGGGATCTTCTGATCCGCGGATCGGGACTCCCAGCCGTGAAGCCCTGACGCCACTTCCCCGGTGTCAGGTCGCATGGATGGGAATCCGGACCCACGGCCCAGGAGACGAGGGGCTGCACATGGCCGACAACGACAACGAGACGCCACGCTTCCCGCACACGCCGGTGATGCTCCAGCGCATCGTCGACCTGTACACGCCGACGCTCGAGGGTCCGGGCAAGGTCGTCGTCGACGCCACGCTCGGCATGGGTGGCCACTCCGAGGGCCTGCTCGAGCGGTTCCCGGAGCTCACGCTCATCGGACTCGACCGCGACACCGACGCACTCGGCATCGCGGGGGAGCGACTGGCCCGCTTCGGTGACCGCGTCCGGCTCGTGCACACCGTGTACGACGGCATCGTCGACGCGATCGAGGGCGAGGGCTTCACGAAGGTCGACGGCGTGCTCTTCGACCTCGGCGTGAGCTCGCTGCAGCTCGACCGGGCCGAGCGCGGGTTCGCGTACAGCCAGGACGCCCCGCTCGACATGCGGATGGACCGGACCGAGGGGCAGACCGCCGCCGACGTCCTGGCCACCTACGACGAGGGCGAACTCCGCCGCATCTTCCAGCGCTACGGCGAGGAGAAGCTCGCCGGCCGCTACGCCCGCGCGATCGTCGAGCGGCGGGCGACGAAGCCGTTCGAGATGTCCGGCGACCTGGTCCAGGTGCTGCACGACGCGACCCCGGTCGCGATCCAGCGCCAGGGACACCCGGCCAAGCGCGTCTTCCAGGCGCTCCGCATCGAGGTCAACGCCGAACTGAGCGTGCTCGAGCGGGCGATCCCTGCGGCGCTCGACGCCATCGCGGTCGGTGGTCGGATCGTCGTCGAGTCGTACCAGTCCCTCGAGGACCGCATCGTCAAGCGGGCCCTGGTGGAGCGCACGAAGTCGAGCGCCCCTGCCGGCCTGCCGGTGGAGCTGCCCGAGCACGCCCCCACCTTCTCCCTGATCGTCAAGGGCGCCGAGCTGGCCGACGAGGCCGAACGCGCCGCCAACCCCCGAGCAACCCCCGTGCGCCTGCGCGCGGCCGAGCGGATCCGGAACTGACATGAGCACGAACCTCGCACTCGTCGACCCTGCGGTCGTCCCGTCGCGGGCCCCGCGCCCCGACCGTCAGCACCGCCCCGAGCTGGTCGAGGTCACCCCGACCGCGGCCCAGCGCCGGGCGCGGCCCCGCATCGGGTACGCCGTGGTGGCCGTCGCCGCGCTCGGGATCCTGCTGCTCGCCCAGCTCGGCATCAGCATGGTGCTCAGTCAGGGCGCCTACACGCTGAACTCGCTGTCGGCCGAGCAGACGAACCTGTCCCGCACGCAGCAGTCGCTGTCCGAGCAGCTCCGGGTCCTCGACTCGCCCCAGAACCTCGCCCGCAACGCCCAGTCGCTCGGCATGATCGCGAACTCGACGCCGGTGTACCTCGACCCGAAGACCGGTCGGGTGTACGGCACGCCGACGCCGGCGAAGCCCGACGAGGCCACGGCGTCCACCGAGAACCAGGTGCCGAACTCGCTGCTGAACGACGTCCCGCTGGCCACGAAGCCGGGGGACACGTCGACGAGCAAGGAGACGGGCACGACGAGCACGACCGGCACGTCGAGCGAGGCGAGCAGTACGCCGGGCGCCACGGGCACCACGGGATCCACCGACAGCACCGCCACGTCTGAGAAGACCAGCGGCGCCAGCGCGTCGGACCAGGGGACGGCGAAGTCGTCCGTAGAGTCCGACGCGAACCCGCTCCAGGCGCCCTCCACCCGGTGACCGGCGGGTCCGCCGCACCCTCAGCACCGCCCGGGAAGGACCGCACCGCGTGACGAAGACGATCCGCAACCGACGCCTGCGCTACAGCATCGTGATGCTCGCCGTGATCGCCCTCGTCGGGGTGTTCGTGGTGCGGCTCGTCGACATCCAGGTCGTCCAGGCGTCGGAGCTGAACAAGGCGTCGGCCCAGAAGCGCAGCATCCCCGTGACGATCTACGGCACCCGCGGGTCGATCGTGGACCGCAACGGCACCGAACTCGCCGACAGCGTCACCCGGTACAACATCACGACCTCCCCGCGCCTGGTGAAGGGCTTCAAGGGCAAGCTCGGCGGCACCCGCATCAAGGACGTCAGCGTCGGCACCGCCCTGAGTGCGCTGGCGAAGGCGTCCGGTGGTGACGTCGCGACCATGCGGAAGAACATCGCCACGAACCCGAAGTCCGACTTCGCGTACCTGGTCAAGGGCCTCGACGTGCAGCACTACGAGGCCGTGCGTGCACTCGGCATCCCCTGGCTGTACCCGGAGCCACAGGCGGCGCGGGTGTACCCGACGGGTGCGACGACGGGCAACCTGACCGGCTTCATGGGCACCGACGGCGCCCAGGCCGGCCTGGAGTACTCCTACAACCAGTGCCTGGCGGGCACCAACGGCTCGGAGACCTACGAGCGCGGCGAGGACGGTGTGCAGCTCCCGGGCAGCACCGTGACCACGAAGAAGGCCAAGGACGGCGGCACGCTCCAGACCACGATCGACAGCGACCTGCAGTACATGGCGCAGCAGACCATCGCGTCCGCCGCCAAGACCCTGCAGGCGGAGTCCGCGACGGCGACGGTCACGAGCGTCAAGACGGGTGAGCTGCTGGCGGTCGCCGACTACCCGACGGTGGACCCGAACGACGTCGACGCCACGACCGACAAGGGCGCCTTCGGTTCCCGTGCGCTGACGGCGTCGTACGAGCCGGGCTCCACGATCAAGGCCGCCATCGCCGCCGCGCTGCTCGACCAGGGCAAGTCGAGTCCCACCGACCAGGCGGTCGTGCCGTACTCGCGCACGTTCCCCTGGGGCGGCACGATCCACGACTCCGAGTTCCACGCCACCGAGAACCTCACGCTGACCGGGATCCTGCAGAACTCGTCGAACGTCGGCATCACCGAGCTCGGCGCACGGCTCACGGCCCAGCAGCGCTTCGACTACATGAAGAAGTTCGGGCTGTTCGAGCCGGAGACGGCCATCGACTACCCGGGCCAGCCCTCGATGGACTACGGCACCAGCCCGAACTGGGACCAGCAGACGAACATCAACTCGATGTTCGGTCAGGGCATCTCGACGACAGCGGTGCAGGTCGCGAGCGTCTTCCAGACGATCGCGAACGACGGTGTCCGGATCCCGCTGCACTTCGTCAAGGGCTGCACCACGGCGGACGGCAAGACGATCGACGCGCCCGACGTGCAGAAGCAGCGGGTCGTCACCGCGGCCGCCGCCACGCAGGTCACCGGCATGCTGCAGAGCGTCGTCACGGGTGGCACGCTGGTGGGCATGAAGCCGATCTCCGGCTACAACATCGCCGCGAAGACGGGGACCGCCGAGGTGGCCGAGGGGTCGCAGGGCTACGGCGGTCAGCGCATCACGTCGGTGGCCGGAATGGCACCCGCCGAAGACCCCCAGTATGTTGTCACGGTGACGTTCACGAAGCCGCAGACCAACAAGTGGTCCAGCGGAGCGGCTCCGGCGTTCCGCACACTCATGTCCCAGGTGCTCGAGAAGTACCGAGTAGCCCCCTCCGCGTCCGAGGCGAAGCTCTACCCGTCCACGTGGTGAGGAAGAAGGAACACTTGTCCGCACGGATCCCCCCGGTCCTCCGACCCGAACACCCGACCCCGAGGGCCGTCTCCGAACTCGCCAACGCGTTCGGTCTGCGAGTCGTCGGCTCGGTCGACAGCATCGAGACCACCGGGGTCACCCTGAGCGCCACCGAGGTGCAGCCGGGTGACCTGTTCGTCGGCGTGCACGGTGCGAACCGGCACGGCGCACAGTTCGCGACGGAGGCCGCCGAGCGCGGCGCCGTCGCCGTCCTGACCGACCAGGACGGCGTCGCACTGGTCGAGCCGTCCGGGCTGCCGGTGCTCGTGGTCGACGACCCCCGCGCCGCCCTCGGCGACGTCGCGGCGTGGGTCTACCGCACCCACCCCGACGAGGCCACCGACCTGCCGCAGCTGTTCGCCGTCACCGGCACGAACGGCAAGACGAGCACGTCGTACATCCTCGAGGGCATCCTCAAGCAGCTCGGCCTGGTCACCGGCCTGAGCTCGACCGCGGAGCGCCACATCGGTTCGCTCAGCGTGACGAGCCGCCTGACCACGCCCGAGGCCAGCGAGATGCACGCGCTCCTCGCCCGCATGCGCGAGAGCGAGGTCCGTGCGGTCGCCGTCGAGGTCAGCGCCCAGGCCCTCAGCCGGCACCGCGTCGACGGCATCGTCTTCGACGTCGCGGCTTTCACGAACCTGTCGCACGACCACCTCGACGACTACGCCGACATGGAGGAGTACTACCAGGCGAAGCTCCCGCTGTTCCAGCCCGAGCACGCCCGTCGTGGCGTCGTCTCGCTGGACACCGACTGGGGCCACCGCGTGGTGCAGGACTCCCGCATCCCGGTCACCACGATCACGGTGCACCCCGACGTCGAGGCCGAGTGGCACGTCGACATCGTCGAGGCGCACGCCGCCTACACCGAGTTCCGCCTGACCGGCCCCGAGGGCCGCGAGCTGACCACCCGTGTGCCGCTGATCGGCTGGCACATGGCGGCGAACGCGGCACTCGCGATCGTCATGCTCGTCGAGGGCGGGTTCGAGCTCGGTGCCATCGCGCACGCGCTGGAGAGCAACCACCGCCGCTACCCCGACGAGGACGACGCGAGCGAGCGCGACGGCGAGACGCACCGCGTCTCCGCCATCGAGTGCTACCTGCCCGGCCGCACCGAGCGCGTCTCCGGCGAGCAGGGCCCGAGCGTCTACGTCGACTTCGGCCACAGCGCCGACGCCTTCGAGAACACCCTCGGCGCGGTCCGGCAGTTCACGTCCGGCAAGGTCCTCATGCTGTTCGGCGCCGACGGCGACCGCGACACCACGAAGCGCGGCGACATGGCCCGCGTGGCCGCGGCCGGCAGCGACATCCTCGTCGTCACCGACCACCACCCGCGCTTCGAGGACGCCGCGTCGATCCGGAAGACCCTGGTCGACGCCGCACGTGCGGCCTACCCCGACCACGAGATCCACGAGGTCAGCCCGCCCGAGGCCGCGATCCGCACGGCCGTGAGCCTGGTCGGCGAGGGGGACTCGATCCTCTGGGCCGGTCCGGGTCACCAGGACTACCGCGACATCCAGGGCGTCCGCACGCCGTACTCCGCCCGCGACGAGGCCCGCGCGGCCCTGCGCGAGGCCGGCTGGGAGCCGAACTCCGGTCCGGCGGAGGACCTCCGATGATCGCCATGACCCTCGCCGAGATCGCCACCGCGGTCGGAGGCGAGCTGATCGGGGGCGCGCAGGCGACCGACGTCGCCGAGCCCGGCGACCTGGTCGTCGAGGGCTCGGTCGAGACCGACTCGCGCCTGGTCCGCCCCGGCAGCGTCTTCTTCGCCCTGCCCGGTGAGGTCACCGACGGCCGGCGCTTCGTGCCCGCCGCGGTCGACGCCGGTGCCGCCCTGGTGATCACGCCCGAGCGCGTGGACACGACCGCGCCGCAGATCGTCGTCACCGACGGGTACGAGGCCCTCGCCGCGCTCGCGCACGAGGTCGTCACGCGCGTCCGGATGAGCACCGCGGACCGCGTCGACGCCGACGGTCGCCCCGCGCCCCTGCGGGTCGTCGGCATCACCGGCTCGAACGGCAAGACGAGCACGAAGAACATGCTCCGCACGATCCTCGAGCAGCACGGCGCGACCGTCGCGCCCGAGGGCTCGTTCAACAACCACGTCGGCGCACCGATCTCGATGCTCCGCGTGACGGACGACACCCGGTACCTGGTGGTCGAGATGGGCGCGAGCGGCGTCGGCCACATCGCCAAGCTCGTCTCGATCGCCGAGCCCGACGTCGGCGTCGTCCTCAAGGTCGGCCTCGCGCACGCCGGCGAGTTCGGAGGCATCGAGGCGACGCAGCGCGCCAAGTCCGAGATGGTCACCGACCTTCCCGAGACCGCCACGGCCCTGCTCAACGTCGACGACGACCGCGTCGCGTCGATGCGAGACCTGACGGCTGCGCACGTGGTCGGCTTCGGCACGTCGGCCGAGGCCGACTACCGCATCACCGGCATCGAGACGGACCGCAGCGGCACCCGCTTCACGCTCACCGCGCCTCCCGTCCGCACCGAAGGCGAGCGTCCGACGGACGCGACCCTGTCTGGAGGCCCGGATCACGTCGACGTCCGCCTCGCGATCCTGGGTGAGCACCACGCCATGAACGCGTCCGCCGCGCTCACCGTCGCCCACCTGTGGGGCGTCCCGCTCGCCGACGGCGCCGCGGCGCTCGCGTCGATGACGCGCGCCGAGCGCTGGCGCATGGAGCTGCTCCAGGGCGGCCCCGAGGGCGTCACCGTGATCAACGACGCGTACAACGCGTCCCCTGACTCCACCGCGGCGGCGCTGCGGACCCTGGCGCAGATCGTGCGTCCGGGGGAGCGGACCGTCGCGGTGCTCGGGGAGATGGCCGAACTCGGCGAGTTCTCGGTCGAGGAGCACGACCGCATCGGTCGGCTCGTCGTCCGCCTCGGCATCGGACAGCTCGTGGTCGTCGGCCGCGGCGCGATGCCCATCCACCAGGCCGCCACCCTCGAGGGATCGTGGGACGGCGAGTCCGTGTACATCGAGGACGTCGACGACGCCGTCCGTGCCATGCAGGAGATGCTCCGCCCCGGCGACGTCGTCCTCGTCAAGTCCTCGAAGTCTGCCGAACTGCGATTCCTCGGCGACCGCCTCGGAGGTGTCACCGAATGATCGCGCTCCTCGTCGCCGGCGCCACGTCGCTGGTGTTCACGTTGCTGCTCACCCCGTTCTTCATCAAGCTCTTCCACCGTCTCGGGTGGGGGCAGTTCATCCGTGACGACGGCCCGCAGTCCCACCACACCAAGCGCGGGACCGCCACCATGGGCGGCATCGTCCTGATCATCGGTGCGGTCATCGGGTACTTCGTCGGCCACCTGGTCGGGCGTGACTCGATCACGCTGTCCGGGCTGCTCGTGCTGTTCCTGATGGTCGGGCTCGGGTTCGTCGGCTTCATCGACGACTTCCTGAAGGTGCGGCGTCAGCGGAGTCTCGGGCTCGGCGGCTGGGCCAAGGTCCTCGGCCAGGTCATCGTCGGCGTCATCTTCGCGACGATCGCCCTGGTCGTGCCGACGTCGAACGGCAAGCCGCCGGCATCGACGATGATCTCGGCGATCCGCGACGTGCCGTGGCTCGACTTCATGGCGCTCGGCACCGTCATCGGCACCGTGCTGTTCCTCGCCTGGATCGTCCTGCTGACGGTGTCCACGTCGAACGGCGTGAACGTGGCCGACGGGCTCGACGGCCTGGCGACCGGGTCGAGCATCCTGGCGATCGGGTCGTACGTCATCATCGGTTTCTGGCAGTCGAACCAGATCTGCGGCGGCGCCCGGCTCGACGCGAGCACGGAGCACGCCTGCTACACCGTGTCGAACCCGCTCGACCTCGCCGTGGTGGCGGCCGCGGTCTGCGGCGGGCTCATCGGGTTCCTCTGGTACAACACCTCGCCCGCGCAGATCTTCCTCGGTGACACGGGTTCGCTCGGCCTCGGCGGTGCCCTGGCCGGTCTTGCGATCCTCAGCCGCACCGAGCTCCTGCTCATCCTCATCGGTGGCCTGTTCTTCATCGTCACGGGCTCGGTCATCCTGCAGCGGGCGTACTTCAAGATCACGCACGGCAAGCGCATCTTCCTGATGAGTCCGCTGCACCACCACTTCGAACTGAAGGGTTGGGCCGAGGTGACCGTCGTCGTCCGCTTCTGGATCATCGCCGGGCTCTTCGTCGCGGCGGGGGTCGGACTCTTCTACCTCGAATGGATCGCACGCGTTGGTTGACCCGGTGTCCTCGCCGTCCCGCCTGAACTCCCTCGACAGCTGGTACTCCGAGGGGTGGAAGGGGCTGAACGTCGCCGTCCTCGGTCTCGGTGCCACCGGGTTCTCGGTCGCCGACACGCTCGTCGAACTCGGCAGCGAGGTGACGGTCTACTCGTCGGACGCCCCCGCCGACAGCGTCGAACTGCTCGACGTGATCGGCGCCCGGTTCGTGCAGACGCCGCTCGACACCGTGCCGCACGCCCTGGTGCAGCAGGCACCGGACGTCGTCATCGTGTCGCCGGGGCTGCCCCCGCACAACGCCACCGTGCAGTGGTCGGTGACGAACAGCACCGTCTGGGGCGACATCGAGCTCGCATGGCGCGTCCGCGACAAGGTCGTCCGCGGCCCGGTCGCCACTCCGTGGATCACGATCACGGGCACGAACGGCAAGACCACGACGACGCAGCTCACGACCGCGATGTACGAGGCCGGCGGCCTGCGCGCCGTGGCGTGCGGGAACATCGGCGTGCCGGTGCTCGACGTCGTCCGCGATCCGGTCGGGTACGACGTGCTCGTCGTCGAGCTCTCGAGCCACCAGCTGCACTACACGGCGACCTCCGGCGACGGCGCCGTGGTGCCGCTCGCGAGCGCCTGCCTGAACATCGCCGACGACCACCTGGAGTGGCACGGTTCCGCCGAGGCGTACCGCGCCGCGAAGGCGAAGGTCTACGAGCGCACCGTGATGGCGTGCGTCTACAACACCTCGGACGAGGCCACCCGGAGGATGGTGCAGGAGGCCGACGTGGTGGAGGGCTGCCGTGCGGTCGGCTTCACCCCCGGCGTCCCGGCGCCCGGTGACGTCGGCATCGTCGAGGACGTCCTGTGCGACCGAGCCTTCAACGAGGACCGTCGCAACAGCGCACTCGAGCTGTCGACGATCGCCGACCTCGAGGCAGCCGGGCTCGCCAGCCCGCACATGACCATGAACGTCCTGGCCGCCGCAGCACTGGCCCGTGCCGGCACCGTCCAGCCGAGCGCCATCCAGGCGGCCGTCCGGGCGTTCCGCGCCGACCACCACCGAACCGAGCTCGTGGCCGAGTCCGAGGGCATCGCCTGGGTCGACGACTCCAAGGCCACCAACCCGCATGCCGCCACCGCGTCGCTCGCGTCGTTCGACACCGTCGTGTGGATCGTCGGCGGGCTGTTCAAGGGCGTCGACATCGACGGCCTGGTCGAACGCTTCGGCCCCGGTGTCCGCGCGGTCGTGGTGATCGGCACCGACCGGACCCCGGTCCTCGAGGCATTCGCGCGACACGCGTCCACGGTCCCGGTGCTCCAGGTGGAGACGACGGACACTGATCAGGTCATGCGCGAGGCGGTCCGGCATGCCGCATCGGTCGCGAGGCCGGGCGACACCGTCCTCCTCGCCCCGGCGGCGGCGTCGTTCGACCAGTTCGGCTCCTACGCCGACCGGGGGCAGCGTTTCGCGGCCGCGGTCAACGAGCACCTGGGAGGAGAAGTCGATGGCGACGACACCGACGGATCTTCCGAACAGCCGTAACGGCCGGACCGCGACGACCCCACGACGGACGAACGGTGCGATCGTCGCCGTCAAGAACGTCTTCGTCGCGGAGTCGAGCACCTTCTACACGATCCTCGGTGTCACGCTGTTCCTCGTCGTCTTCGGCGTCGTCATGGTGCTGTCCTCGTCCAGCGTCGAGGAGTACGCAGCGACCCACGACTTCTTCGGGGCGGCGTCCCGCCAGGGCCTGTACGCCGTGCTCGGTGTGCCGCTCATGCTCATCGCGAGCCGGGTCCCGACCAGGATCTGGCGGAAGTGGGCGATGCGGCTGCTCGGTGCGGCGCTCGTGCTGCAGCTGCTCGTGTTCACCCCGCTCGGCATCGACATCCAGGGCAACCGGAACTGGATCGAGCTCGGTTCGTTCACCGCGCAGCCGTCCGAGGTCGTGAAGCTCGGCCTGGTGCTCGGCATCGGCGCGATCATCTACGTCAAGCGGGACAAGCTCGACGACTGGAAAGAGGTCTTCATCCCGATCGGGATCGCCTCGATGCTGTCGCTCGGACTCGTCGTCCTCGGTGGCGACCAGGGCACCGCGATGGTCATGCTCATCCTGGTGTTCGGCGCGCTGTACATCGGCGGCGTCCGCGCCCGGCACCTGCTCGTCGGCCTCGCCGCGTTCGCCGTGATGCTGCCCTTCGTGACGATGGCGTCGGCCTCGCGCTCGACCCGCATCAGCGCCTGGCTCTCCGGCTGCACCGACACCAGCCAGTACCAGGACATCTGCTGGCAGCCCGTCCACGGGATGTGGGCGTTGGCGTCCGGCGGGGTGTTCGGCGTCGGTCTCGGCAACTCGAAGGCGAAGTGGTCCTGGCTGCCCGAGGCGGACAACGACTACATCTTCGCGATCATCGGCGAGGAGCTCGGCCTGATCGGCGCCGTCGTGGTGCTCGGCCTGTTCGTGGTGCTCGCCGTCGGCATGATCAAGATCATCCGGCAGTCCCGCGACCCCTTCGTGAAGACGGTCACCGGTGGCATCCTCGCGTGGATCATCGGCCAGGCACTCATCAACATCGCCGTCGTCCTCGGCCTGCTGCCCGTGCTCGGTGTGCCCCTGCCACTCATCTCGGCCGGTGGTTCGGCCCTCATCATGACCCTGGTGGCGATCGGCGTCGTGCTCTCCTTCGCCCGTGACCTGCCCGGCAAGAACGACCCCGGCCTGACGAACGCCCCAATCGGCCGGACCTCCACGAACGGATCACCGCGGTGAGCAAGTACCTCTTCGCCGGCGGCGGCACCGCCGGCCACGTCAACCCCCTGCTCGCCGTCGCCGACCGGTTGACCGAGCGGGAGCCGGGCGCCGAGGTGCTCGTGCTGGGCACCGCCGAGGGCCTGGAGTCCCGCCTCGTCCCGATGCGCGGCTACGAGCTGCTGACGATCCCGCGCCTGCCGTTCCCCCGGAAGCTCAACGGCGCGGCCCTGCGCTTCCCGCAGCGCTTCGCGGCGGCGGTCAAGCGGACCGAGCAGATCATCCGCGACCACGAGATCGAGGTGGTCCTCGGCGTCGGTGGCTACGCGGCCGCTCCGGCGTACATCGCCGCGCGCCGCACCGGCACCCCGATCGTCGTGCACGAGCAGAACGCCAAGCCCGGGCTGGCAAACCGCCTCGCCGCCTTCCTGACCGAGCACGTCGGCCTGACCTTCTCGAACACGCGCCTGCGCCACGGCCGCGTCGTCGGCATGCCGCTCCGTCGCGAGATCGAGTCACTCGACCGCCGCGCCGTCCGGGCCGAGGGGCTCACCGAGTTCGGACTCGACCCGGACCGACCCGTGCTGCTCGTGACCGGCGGCTCCTCGGGTGCGCGGAGCATCAACCGGACGATCAACGAGTCCGCCGCCGCCATCGTGGGCGCCGGCTGGCAGGTCCTGCACGTCGTGGGTGCCGCCTCGGACATCGGCCCCAGCGACCTGGACGGCTACCACGTGCTGCCCTACTGCGACCGGATGGACCTGGCGTACGCGGCGAGTGACTTCGTCGTGTCGCGCTCCGGTGCCGGCATGGTGTGCGAGCTGACCGCCGTCGGGCTGCCGAGCGTGCTCGTGCCGTACCCGGTGGGCAACGGTGAGCAGCGCCACAACGCGAAGGACGTCGTCGACGCCGGGGGAGCCGTCCTGGTGGCCGACGGGGAATTCGACCAGGACTGGGTGACGTTCCAGCTGCTGAGCATCCTGCAGGACCGCTCCCGCATCGCGGACATGACCGTGCGCGCGGGCAGCGTCGGCCACCGCGACGGCGCCGACCGGATGACCGACCTGGTCCTCGACGCCGCGAAGCAGGCCCCCAGCACCACGGAGGAACGATGACCATCAAGCCGGACCTGACCCAGCCGATCCCGGACGACCTGGGCACGGTGCACTTCGTCGGCATCGGCGGCGCGGGCATGAGCGGGATCGCGCGGATGTTCCTCGCCGCGGGGCACCGCGTGACGGGCAGCGACTCCCGCGAGACGGAGACGACCGGCACGATGCGCGACCTCGGCGCGACCGTGCAGATCGGTCACGACGCGGCGAACGTCGGCCAGGCCGACACGATCGTCGTCACGAGCGCCCTCTGGCCCGACAACCCCGAGCTCCTCGAGGCACAGCGCCGCGGACTGCCGGTGCTCCACCGCTCGCAGGCCCTCGCCGCGCTGATCGCCGAGCACCGCCTGGTCGCGGTCGCCGGAGCGCACGGCAAGACCACCTCGACCGGCATGATCGTCACCGCGATGGTCGAGCTCGGCCTCGACCCGAGCTTCGTCAACGGCGGCGTCATCCAGTCCCTCGGCACGAGTTCGGCCCCGGGGTCGAGCGACCTGTTCGTGGTCGAGGCCGACGAGTCCGACGGCTCGTTCCTGCTCTACGACGTCGCCGTGGCCCTGGTCACCAACGTCGACGCCGACCACCTGGACCACTACGGCAGCGAGGAGGCCTTCACGGAGGCCTTCGTCGAGTTCGCCGCGAAGGCGAGTGAGCGCGTCGTCATCTCGAGCGACGACGCCGGTGCGAAGACGGTCACGGCCGGCATCCGCCGCCGCCCGGACGCTCCGGAGATCGTCACGTTCGGCGAGGCCGTCGACGCGGACGTCCGCATCGAGGGAATCACCGAGTCCGCCGGTGTCGAGGTCGACTTCCGTGCCGGTGGCGAGGCCTACCACCTGACCCTCCGGGTGCCCGGTCGGCACAACGCGATCAACGCCGTCGGCGCCTTCGCGGTCCTGACCGGTCTCGGCGTCGCACCGGCCGACGCGATCCGCGGGCTCGAGGCGTTCGGCGGTACCCAGCGCCGCTTCGAGCTGCACGGTGTCGAGCGCGGCGTCTCGGTCTACGACGACTACGCCCACCACCCGACCGAGGTCGCCGCGGCGCTCAGGGCCGCCCGCAACGTCGTCGGCAACGGTCGCATCATCGCGATCCACCAGCCGCACCTGTACTCGCGCACCCGCCTGATGGCCGGTGACTTCGCGAAGGTCTACGAGGAACTCGCCGACCACACGGTCGTGCTCGACGTCTACGGCGCCCGCGAGGACCCGGAGCCCGGGGTCACCGGTGCCCTGGTGCAGGAGCGCTTCGCCGACCAGTCGCGCGTCGAGTTCCTGCCCGACTGGGACGACGCAGCGGCCCGTGCGGCCGCTGTCGCCCAGGACGGCGACATCATCATGACGCTCAGCTGCGGCGACGTGTACCGGATCATCCCGCAGGTGCTGGGTGCGCTCCACGACGACGGAGCGTCGTCCCGGTGAAGCGCCCCGAGGGGTTCGACGAGGGGGCCGCCCGCCAGGACGCCCCGGCCGAGGCCGCCGAAGCGCCCCGGCAGCGTCGTGGTCCCTCGAAGCCGCGGCTGCCGTTCCGCGGTCGCGCAGCCGACGACCGGGAGGCCCGTCCCGCGTCCGTCCCGGACCCCCCGGTCGACGAGACGGTCGTGCCCACGCCCGCACACGAGACCGACGCTGACCCGACGGGTTCCCACCGGGACCGCGTCGGCGCCATGGCGGGCGCCGCGGGCCGTCGTCTCGGGGCAGGGTTCGGCGCGGTCGCCGACCGGCTCCGCGAGTACACGCCGAACGAGGACCACCGGGACCCGGAGACCGACCGACGCGAGGCGGAACGACGAGCGGCCACGAGCGGTGGAGCAGACCACGACGCGACCGTGACCGACGTGCTCGACGCGAGCGGTGCCTCCCGTGCGGACCACCATGCCGAGGTGCCCATCGGGGCGCGCGTGCGCGCTGCCGAGACCGCACGTGAGGCGCGCATCGCGAAGCGTCGCCGCAGGCTGCTCGAGCGTGCCGAGGTCCGCCGGTTCACGCGCCGCAGCCGGCACCGCCGCGCCGCCTGGATCACGGCGGCGAGCGTCGTCCTGGTGCTCGGGGTCTCCATCCTCGTCGCGGTGTTCTCACCGCTGATGGCGCTCCGCACGATCGAGGTCAAGGGCACGAACCGCGTCGACGAGGCCGCGCTGCGCCAGGCGCTGTCCGACCAGATCGGCACGCCCCTGGCGCGGCTCGACTTCGACGCGATCAAGCGGGACGTGGCCGGGTTCCCGCTCATCGAGAGCTACGTCACCGAAGAGGCCCCGCCGCACACGCTCGTCGTCACGGTGACCGAGCGCACGCCGGTGGTCGCCGTGCGGTCCGGCAGCACGTTCGACCTCGTCGACCCCGCCGGCATCGTGGTGCAGTCGTCACCGAAGCGTCCGGCCTCGATGCCCCTCGCCGACATCGCCCGTGCGCGCCTCGGATCCTCCAGCTTCCGGACGATGACCGAGGTCGTGCTGGCGCTGCCGTCGACCGTGCGGTCCCAGGTGACGCGCGTCGCCGGGTCGACCGCCGACGACGTCACCCTGACCCTCAAGGACGGCTCGACCGTCGTGTGGGGGAGCCCGGACGACTCGGACGCCAAGGCCGAACTGCTCGCAGCGCTGGTCAAGGACCACGCGGCGCGGAACCCCGGCGTCGTCGTCGAGTACGACGTGTCGGCACCGGACAACGGCGTGATCCGCGCGAAGGACTGAATTGCCGGACCTGATCGGCGACACGCGGCGTGGCGGGGCGACAGTGCGCCGAACGCACCCGTAGCGTCGAAGCCAGCACCACATCTACCAGCATTGCCCCTGAACTTCAAGTAGAGGTTGAGGGTTCGACCGGAGGCCTGACTGACGTGACCACGAACCACAACTACCTCGCCGTCATCAAGGTCGTCGGTGTCGGCGGCGGCGGCGTCAACGCCGTCAACCGCATGATCGAGCTCGGTCTCCGTGGCGTCGAGTTCATCGCGATCAACACCGACGCCCAGGCCCTGCTGCTCAGCGACGCCGACGTCAAGCTCGACGTCGGTCGCGAGATCACCCGCGGCCTCGGCGCCGGCGCGGACCCCGAGGTCGGCCGTCGTGCCGCCGAGGACCACGCCGAGGAGATCGAAGAGGCCCTGGCGGGTGCCGACATGGTGTTCGTCACCGCGGGTGAGGGCGGCGGCACCGGCACCGGTGGCGCACCGGTCGTCGCGCGCATCGCGAAGTCCATCGGCGCGCTGACCATCGGTGTCGTCACGAAGCCCTTCAGCTTCGAGGGCAAGCGTCGCCAGTCCCAGGCCGAGAACGGCGTCGCGGGCCTCAAGGACGAGGTCGACACGCTCATCGTCGTGCCGAACGACCGTCTGCTCGAGATCAGCGACCGCGGCATCTCCATGGTCGAGGCGTTCGCCACGGCCGACCAGGTCCTGCTCGCCGGCGTGCAGGGCATCACCGACCTCATCACCACCCCGGGCCTGATCAACCTCGACTTCGCCGACGTCAAGAGCGTCATGCAGGGTGCGGGTTCCGCACTCATGGGCATCGGCTCGTCCCGCGGAGCCGACCGTGCGATCAAGGCGGCCGAGCTCGCCGTCGCGTCGCCGCTGCTCGAGGCCTCGATCGACGGTGCGCACGGCGTGCTGCTGTCGATCCAGGGTGGCTCGAACCTCGGCATCTTCGAGATCAACGACGCCGCGCGTCTGGTGCAGGAAGCCGTGCACCCCGAGGCGAACATCATCTTCGGTGCGGTCATCGACGACACCCTGGGCGACGAGGTCCGCGTGACCGTCATCGCCGCGGGCTTCGACGGCGGCGAGCCAGCGCAGCAGCAGAAGGAACGTCGCTCGAGCTACGTCGACCCGGAGTCGAGCGCCGCGGCGCCCGTCGCCGCCTCGACCGGCGCGATCGAGGACTCCACCACGTCGAGCCCGTCCTGGGCCTCGCAGGAACACCAGCCGCCGGTGCAGCGCGCCGCCGACCCGGCGTTCGACGACGACGACGAGCTCGACGTCCCCGACTTCCTGAAGTAACCCACCCTTGGTAGCCGGCACGCGCCTCCAGGCCTCGTCTCACGACGACGGACTGGAGGCGCGCGTTGCGTCCGTCCGGAGCGGCATCGCCGACGCGGCACGCGTCGCAGGGCGCTCGCCCGACGAGCTGACGCTCGTCGTCGTCACGAAGTACCACCCGGCGTCGCTCGTCCGCGAGCTCGCGGCGCTCGGCGTGACGGACGTGGGGGAGAACCGCCACCAGGAGGCGCAGGCGAAGGCTGCCGAACTGGCGGACCTCGGCCTCACCTGGCACTTCGTCGGGCAGCTGCAGTCGAAGAAGGCCCGGCAGGCGAGGCGGTACGCCCACGTCGTGCAGTCGCTCGACCGTGGCTCCGTCGTCGACGCGTTCGCCCCGACCGAAGCCGAGCCGGACCCGCCGGTGATCGACGGGTTCGTCCAGGTGAACCTCACCGACGACGCCGGTCGTGGCGGGGTGCAGCCGGACGACGTCGAGGCCATGGTGTCGCGTGTGCTGGCCACCGGGACGATCCGGCTGCGGGGTGTCATGGCGGTCGCGCCCCTCGACGAGGAGCCCCGAGCGGCCTTCGCCCGGCTCCGGTCGATCTCCGAACGGGTCGTGGCGCTGGAGCCCGGTGCGACCGACATCTCCGCCGGCATGAGCGGCGACTACGCCGAGGCGATCCTCGAGGGCGCGACACACCTGCGGATCGGCACCGCAATCACGGGAAACCGGCCGTCCGCGCCCTAGCCTCGTTGCAGGGCACCACGAGCACGAACCCCGGAGGAACCATGGCCAACCCGCTGAAGAAGACGATGGTCTACCTCGGCCTCGCCGATGAGGAACTCGACTACGAGGACGAGCCACAGGCCGAGCCCGCGCGCCAGCAGGCGGCCTCTGCGCGCCAGGCCGCAGCGGCCGCTCCCGCGCCCGCCGAACCGCAGGAGACCCCCGTCGCGGCAGCAGCCCCGGCTGCCGCTCCCGCAGCGGCGCCGGCTCCCACCAAGACGCACACCCACCAGCGCGGCGCCCAGGTCACTCCGCTCCGCCGCTCGCACACGACTGCACAGAAGGCGACCCCGGTCCAGGAAATGAACGAGATCCTCACCGTCCACCCGCGCGAGTACAAGGACGCCCAGTCCATCGCCGAGAGCTTCCGCGACGGCATCCCCGTCATCATCAACCTCTCGCAGATGACCGAGGGTGACGCCCGACGGATGATCGACTTCGCCTCCGGGCTGTCGCTCGGCCTCTTCGGCAAGATCGAGCGCGTCACGAACAAGGTCTTCCTCCTGTCGCCGGCGCACGTCGCAGTGAGCGGTGAGCCTGCTGAGGTAGAGTCCGACATCGAGGCGAACTTCTTCGCCCAGTCCTGAGCCGTACCGGCCACCCGCCCTGAGCGTCGCCCGGCGACGCTCGCCCGAGACGAGCGAGCCCCATCGTGTCCGTGATCCTAGGGATCATCTCCCTCGCGCTGCTCCTCTACTTCTTCGTGATGTGGGGGCGCTTCGCGCTCGACCTCGTGCAGAGCTTCAACCGGTCCTGGCGGCCGCGCGGGGGCATGCTCGTGGTGTCCGAGTTCGTGTACACGATCACCGATCCACCCATCCGTGCGGTCCGACGGGTGCTCCCGCCGCTCCGTCTGGGGCCGGTGGCGCTCGACTTCGGCTGGACGATCGTGATGCTCGTGGTCATCATCGCCCGGTTCGTCGTGGCCGCTCTGGCACGCAGTATCTGAGCGGACTCCCGTCCGCGACACGCGCCACGCCAGGCGCAGGTCACGATTCCGCCCCATCGTCGGTGTACGGTGGTCGGGATCGATGCCCGCTCCGGTGGCGCATCCGCACCGCACGGCACGACTGGTACATTCGGTCGCACCGCACGCGGTTCCACACGTTCAGCAGTTCTATTGAGGTGACGGCAATGGCTTTGACGCCGGAAGACGTAGTCAACAAGCGGTTCCAGCCGACGAAGTTCCGCGAGGGCTACGACCAGGACGAGGTCGACGACTTCCTCGACGAGGTCGTGGTCGAGCTCCGTCGCCTGACCGCGGAGAACGACGAGCTCCGCCAGCGCCTGCAGGCGGCCGAGTCGGCCCCGCAGCCGGCGCAGGCCGAGCAGCCCGCTCCCGCAGCCGAGCCGGAGCCCACCCCGGCCCCGGTCGAGGCAGCTCCGGAGCCCGCTCCGGTCGCAGCGGCGGCACCGACCACGACGGTCCCCGCCGACGAGGACACCGAGGGCACCACGAACCTCCTGACCCTGGCGCGTCGTCTCCACGAGGAGCACGTCCGCGAGGGCATCGAGAAGCGCGACGCGCTGATCGCCGAGGGCACGGCCCAGGCGGCTCGCCTGGTCTCCGAGGCCGAGGCGAAGCAGCGCCAGATCATCGCCGACACCGAGAACACGAACCGTCAGCGTGTCGCGGTGCTCGAGCAGGAGCAGCGCCAGCTCGAGGGCAAGATCGACGAGCTCCGGACCTTCGAGCGCGACTACCGTGCGCAGCTCAAGAGCTACATCCAGGGGCAGCTTTCCGAGCTCGACTCCTCGGGCGAGCAGTCCGGTCTCACCCCGGCGCCGGCTTCGGCGCAGGGCTTCGGCAACTGACGTTGTCGCGACCAGCATCACGAGCGAAGGTCAGTGTCCGCGCGATCGCGGCACTGGCCTTCGCCGCTGTCGTGGTGGTGGCGTTCGACCAGGTCGCCAAGACGCTGGTCGTCGCGAACCTGCCGTACGGCACCCCCGTCCCGGTCCTCGGCGGGGCGTTGCAGTTCCTGTACGTCCGGAACCCGGGGGCCGCGTTCTCGTTCGCGGTGAACATGACCTGGGTGTTCTCGGTCATCTCGGCCGCGGTCGTCGTCGCGATCATCGTGTACTCGCGTCGCATCCGGTCGATGTGGTGGGCCATCGTGCTCGGCATGCTGCTCGGCGGCGCGCTGGGCAACTTACTCGACCGGCTCTTCCGTGAGCCCGGCTTCGGTCGCGGCCACGTCGTCGACTTCATCTCGACGCCGTGGATGATGCCGGCGATCTACAACGTCGCCGACTCCTTCATCTGCATCAGCATGGTGGTCTTCGTGCTGCTGGTGATCTTCGGGGTGAACCTCGACGGCACCCGCACGCTCTCGGCCAAGCGCCAGGCGCAGCTCGACGCGGCGGAGCCGCTCGACGGCGGGGCCGCGTTCTCGGAGGCCCCGGCCGGCGTCGACGAGCCGACGCGAGCCTCCAGTCCGGACGACCGCGACCGTCGCGACACGCTGGGCCACGACGCCACGTGAGCGAGTCGCGTTCCCTACCCGTGCCCGACGGGCTCGCCGGTGAGCGCGTCGACGCCGCCATCGCGAAGCTCCTCGGCTTCAGCCGGTCGTTCGCGGCCGACGTCGTCGCCGCCGGGGGCGTCCGCGTCGACGGGGTGCCCGTCGACAAGTCGGACCGGCTCCATGTCGACTCCTGGCTCGAGGTCGAGTGGACCCCGAAGGAGCCGCCGTGCATCGTGCCGGCGGCCGTGCCGGGCATGACGATCGTGCACGACGACGAGGACATCGTCGTCGTGGACAAGCCCGTCGGCGTCGCCGCGCACCCCTCGCCGGGGTGGGACGGGCCGACCGTGCCCGGGGGCCTCGCCGCCGCCGGCTTCACGATCGCGACCTCCGGTGCCGCCGAACGCGCCGGGATCGTGCACCGCCTCGACGTCGGGACCTCGGGCCTGATGGTGGTCGCGAAGACCGAGCTCGCCTACACCTCCCTTAAGCGCGCGTTCAAGGAGCGCACGGTCGAGAAGGTCTACCACGCGCTCGCGCAGGGCCACCCCGACCCCACCTCCGGCACGATCGACGCCCCGATCGGCCGGCACCCGTCGAGCGACTGGAAGTTCGCGGTCACCTCCGACGGCAAGCCGAGCGTCACCCACTACGAGACGCTCGAGGCCTTCCGCTCCGCCACCCTGCTCGAGGTGCACCTGGAGACCGGGCGCACCCACCAGATCCGGGTGCACATGGCGGCGACACGCCACCCGCTCGTCGGGGACACGATGTACGGCGCCGACCCGGTGCTCGCGGCCGAGCTCGGGCTGACGCGCCAGTGGCTCGACGCCGTCCGGCTGGGCTTCGACCACCCCCGCACGGGCGAGTGGGTCTCGTTCGAGGCGCAGTACCCGGACGACCTGCAGGCCGCGCTGGAGCAGATCCGGAGCGCGTCGCTCTGACACGCCCGGCCGCATGCGTCGAGGGGTCGCGAACTGTCGGCTGGGGCGCCGGCAGGCGACGCTTCCCGCCCCCGCGGGGGCGAGCGTGTGGCGTGTCCTGCCCGCTCGGCGGCGCGCCCCGCGCGCGTCGTGACCGGCTGTCGGCCTGGAGGCGCGGTGCGGTCCCGCCCCGCGCCTCCAGGCCGACGCGCCCGGCCGCTTGCGTCGAGGGGTCGCGAACTGTCTGCTGCGGCACCGGCAGGCGACACTTCCCGCACCCGCGGGGGCCCGCGCGCGGCGCGTCCTGCCCGCTCGGCGGCGCGCCCCGCGCGTGTCGCGGCATTCCCGGCCGCTTGCGCCGAGGGGTCGCGAACTGGCGGCTGGGGCGCCGGCAGGCGACGCTTTCCGCACCCGCGGCGGCCTGCGCGCGGCGTGTCCCGCCCACTCGGCGGCGCGCCCCGCGCATGTCGCGACCGGACCACGGCCTGGAGGCGCGGTGCGGCCCCGCCTCGCTCCCGGCGTCCGCCTCGACGCGCGCGGGAATGTGGGCGGCCGAGGTTAGGCTGTTCCCAACCCGCAGCACACCGTACGAACCGGAGGTTCCGTGTCGGATTCCGACTCCTTCGTCCACCTGCACGTGCACAGCGAGTACTCGATGCTCGACGGTGCCGCCAGGCTCTCCGACCTCGTGGCGGAGACCGCCGCGCAGGGGATGCCCGCCGTGGCGGTGACCGACCACGGCAACATGTTCGGCGCCTTCGAGTTCTGGAAGGCGGCCAAGGCCGGTGGCGTCAAACCGATCATCGGGACCGAGGCGTACATCACGCCCCGCACACACCGCTCGGACAAGACCCGTGTGCGCTGGGGTGACGGTGGTGGCGACGACGTGTCCGGCGCCGGCTCGTACACGCACATGACGATGTTCGCCGAGAACACGACGGGCATGCACAACCTGTTCCGGTTGTCGTCCAAAGCGTCGCTCGAGGGCTACTACTTCAAGCCCCGCATGGACATCGAGCTCCTGCAGGAGTACCACCAGGGCATCATCGCCACGACGGGCTGCCCCTCGGGGGAGATCCAGACGCGCCTGCGTCTCGGCCAGTACGACGAAGCAGTGCAGGCGGCCGCGGACTACCGCGACATCTTCGGCAAGGAGAACTACTTCGCCGAGGTCATGGACCACGGGCTCGAGATCGAGCGCCGGATCATGAGCGACCTGATCCGCCTGGCGAAGGACCTCGACATCCCGCTGGTCGGTACGAACGACCTGCACTACACGCACGCCCACGACGCCAAGTCGCACGCGGCCCTGCTCTGCGTGCAGTCCGGCTCGACCCTGAACGACCCGAACCGGTTCAAGTTCGACGCCGACGAGTTCTACCTGAAGACCCCGGCGCAGATGCGGCACGTCTTCCGCGACAACCTCGAGGCCTGCGACAACACGCTGCTCATCGCGGAACGCTGCAACGTCGAGTTCGACACCTCGGCCAACTACATGCCGAAGTTCCCGGTCCCCGAGGGTGAGACCGAGCACTCCTGGTTCGAGAAAGAGGTCGCGGCGGGGTTGGAGTACCGGTACCCGGGCGGCATCTCGAAAGAGGTGCAGGACCGTGCCGACTACGAGGTCGGCATCATCAACCAGATGGGGTTCCCGGGCTACTTCCTGGTGGTCGCGGACTTCATCAACTGGTCGAAGCGCAACGGCATCCGCGTCGGACCCGGCCGTGGTTCCGGTGCCGGCTCGATGGTGGCGTACGCGATGCGCATCACCGACCTTGACCCCATCCGGCACGGCCTGATCTTCGAGCGGTTCCTCAACCCGGACCGCGTCTCCATGCCCGACTTCGACGTCGACTTCGACGACCGGCGCCGCGGTGAGGCGATCAAGTACGTCACCGAGAAGTACGGGTCGGAGCGCGTCGCGCAGATCGTCACGTACGGCACGATCAAGGCGAAGCAGGCGCTGAAGGACTCCTCGCGCGTCCTCGGGTTCCCGTTCGGCATGGGCGAGAAGCTCACCAAGGCGATGCCGCCGCCCGTGATGGGCAAGGACATCCCGCTCACCGGGATCTTCGACAAGGACCACCCGCGCTACAAGGAAGCCGTCGACGTCCGCACCGTGGTCGAGACCGACCCGGAGGCGAAGACCGTCTTCGACACCGCACTCGGGCTCGAGGGGCTGAAGCGCCAGTGGGGCGTGCACGCAGCCGGCGTCATCATGTCGAGCGACCCGCTCATCGACATCATCCCGATCATGAAGCGGGAGCAGGACGGCCAGATCGTCACGCAGTTCGACTACCCGGCAGCGGAGTCGCTCGGCCTGATCAAGATGGACTTCCTGGGGCTGCGCAACCTCACGATCATCAGTGACGCCCTCGACAACATCAAGACGAACCGTGGGACGGAACTCGACCTCGAGAACATGGGCCTCGAGGACCCCGAGGCGTACGCGCTCCTGCAGCGCGGTGACACACTCGGCGTGTTCCAGCTCGACGGCGGGCCCATGCGCGGCCTGCTGCGGCTGATGAAGCCAGACAACTTCGAGGACATCTCCGCGCTCATCGCCCTGTACCGTCCGGGCCCCATGGGCGCGAACTCGCACACGAACTACGCGCTCCGCAAGAACGGCGAGCAGCCGATCACGCCGATCCACCCGGAGCTCGAAGAGCCCCTCAAGGACATCATCGGCACCACCTACGGCCTGATCATCTACCAAGAGCAAGTGATGGCCATCGCGCAGAAGGTCGCCGGGTTCTCCCTCGGCCAGGCGGACATCCTCCGCCGCGCGATGGGCAAGAAGAAGAAGTCCGAGCTCGACAAGCAGTACGCGGGCTTCCAGCAGGGCATGAAGGACAACGGGTACTCCGACGCGGCGATCAAGACGCTGTGGGACATCCTGCTGCCCTTCTCCGACTACGCGTTCAACAAGGCGCACTCCGCCGCCTACGGTGTGGTGTCCTTCTGGACCGCGTACCTCAAGGCGCACTACCCGGCCGAGTACATGGCCGCCCTGCTGACCTCGGTCGGCGACGCCCGCGACAAGCTCGCCCTGTACCTCAACGAGTGCCGCCGCATGGGCATCAAGGTCATGCCGCCGGACGTCAACGAGTCGATCGGCTTCTTCGCCGCAGTCGGCGACGACATCCGATTCGGCATGGGTGCCATCCGCAACGTCGGGTTCAACGTCGTCGACGACATCGTCAAGGCCCGGACCGAGAAGGGCGCCTTCGAGTCGTTCCACGACTTCCTGCGCAAGATCCCGATCTCGTCGGCGAACAAGCGCACGGTCGAGTCGCTCATCAAGGCCGGTGCCTTCGACGAGTTCGGCGACACCCGACGTGCCCTGGTGGAGATCCACGAGGGCGCGGTCGAGGGCGCGGTCAAGGTCAAGCGCGACGAGGCCCACGGCAACGTCGGGTTCGACTTCGACTCGCTCTTCGCCGAGGCAGCCGAGGACGCCCCGAGCGCCGCGGTGTCCCAGGTGCCGGACCGCCCGGAGTGGTCCAAGCGCGACAAGCTCGCGTTCGAGCGCGACATGCTCGGGCTCTACGTGTCCGACCACCCGCTCGCCGGGCTCGAGATCGAGCTCGCGAAGCACCAGTCGATCACCATCGCCGACCTGCTGACCGCCGACGACTCGATCGAGGGTGAGACGGTCACCGTCGCCGGCCTGCTGACGAGCGTGCAGCACCGTGTGGCGAAGACGAGCGGCAACCCGTACGGCATCGTCGACATCGAGGACTTCGGGGGCCAGATCGGTGTGATGTTCCTGGGCAAGACCTACCAGGAGTTCGGCCCGTCGCTGGTGCCCGACTCGATCGTCGTGCTCCGTGGCCGCGTCAACGTGCGCGACGACGGCAAGGCCCTGCACGCGGTGAGCATGTTCCAGCCGAACGTCGGCGACGCGATGGGCTCCGGCCCGCTCACGCTGTCGTTGCCCGAACGACAGGCCACGACGACCACGGTGACGGAACTCGCCGCCGTGCTCGGCCGCCATCAGGGTGACACCGAGGTCCGGCTGAAGCTGCTCAAGGACGACGTCGCGCGCACCTTCGAGCTGCCGTTCCCGGTGAACCTGACCCCGGACCTGTTCGGCGAGCTGAAGAGCCTGCTCGGACCGCGCTGCCTGGTCTAGGAGCGTCGACCATGACCGGTCCGCCCAGCCCCGTGCTGCGAGCGTTCGGGGCGGGGGCGGCCACGCCCGTGCGGCTTCCCGGAGGCCGCGGGCGGACCTGGCGTGCTGGTTCGATCGTGCTCCGGCCGCACGACGAACCGGTCGAGTCCGACTGGCGGTCCGGCGTCCTCGCGGACCTGCGCCACACGCCGGACTTCCGGGCGCCTCGCCCGGTCGCCGCCAGCGACGGCACGTGGCGGTCGGGCGGCTGGGAGGCGCTCGAGTGGCTCGACGCCCGCGCCGACGAGACCCGCGTCGCCGACGTCATCCGCGCCGGTGACGCCTTCCACCGTGCCGTCGCCCACCTCGACCGCCCGGCGTTCCTCGACCGTTCCGACGACGCGTGGAGCCGCGCGGACCGCATGGTGTGGGCCGAAGCCCGCCTGCCCCGGGAGCCGTCGCTCGACCGCCTCGCCGCCGCGTTCCGCCCCGTCGTGTCGCCGTCCCAGCTCGTCCACGGCGACCTGCTCGGCAACGTGCTCTTCGCGCCGGCGCGACCGCCCGTCGTCATCGACTGGCCGCCGTACTGGCGCCCGGTGGGGCTCGGCGCCGCCGTCGCTGCGGTGGACGCGGCCTGCTGGCACGGTGTGTCCGTCAGCCGACTGCTCCCACTCGGCGACGGCGTCGCCGAGTGGGAGCAGCTCCTGGTGCGCGCGCTCGCGTTCCGCATCACGACGCTGGTCCTGCTGGACGTGTGGGATGTCGACGGGGCGGACCGTCACCGTCCGGTCATCGACGCACTGGTCTGACGGACCGGAGGCGCGGGACGGGCCCGCCACGGGCCTCCCGTCCGCTCAGCGGTCGCTTCTCAAGCGCCGCGACCGGCGAACGCGCGGAGGCGGGCGACGATGCGCGGGTTGCGTGCTCCGAAGGTGAGCGCGGCGAGGCGTCGGATCGACACCGTCGCGCGGTGCACCAGCAGGCCGGTCGCTTCGGCGATGTCCGAGACCGCGTGCCAGCGAGCGCGCAGGGACACCGGGTCGATCTCGTTCGCAGCGGCAGTGCGGACGAGCCGGACGAGGTCTTCCCCGTCGCGCCAGGTCGTGCTCTGGTTCTCGAAACGGCGCAGGATGCGGTCGATCGCCGACGCGCGGTGGTTCGCGACCGCGTACGACCAGCGGACGTCGTGTGACACGGGGTCGACGAGGATCCAGCGGGGAGCGTTCGCGTTGAGCGCGGAGAGCTGCGCGAACGTGGTCAGTGCTCCGAGCGCGACCGCGACGTCGAAGATCTGCCGTGGCCGCCCTCCGACGGCGATCGCAGCGCCCGGGAAGGCTTCACGGGCATCCCGGATCTGCGACTTCGCGACGATGACCGTGACGACGACGTCGTCCGGCGCAGCAGCGAGGGTGCCGCGCACCCGGGCGACGACCTCGTCGGTCAGGTCGGCTGGCAGGTGCAGCGCCACCCGGACGACGTCGTCGTCGGGCAGGAACGCATCGGCGAACACGTCGACGGCGTCACGGTACCGGGCGAGGAAGAGCGCGATCGCGCCTCCGTAGAAGGGGTAGCGCTCGAGCAGGATGCGCTCGTGCTCGAGTCGGAGCGAGGGACCGCGATCCCCGCTGAAGCTCGTCGAGCCCGTGTGCAGGACGAGCGCGCGGTTCGCCAACACCGAGGTGAAGCCGTGCTCGTTGATCCGCAGGCAGAAGTCGTTCTCCTCGCCGTAGCCGGGGGAGAAGACGTCGTCGAACAACCCGAAGCGCTCGACCATCTCGCGCCGGATGAGGAAGCAGAAGCCCATCGCCACCGGGGCCACCGTGTGCCGCGGGAGCAGGTACTTCGTCCGGCCGTGCAGCTCGCGAGTGCGGCGCGGTGCGAGGCTCGCTCGCGGGTTCCGCCGCGCGTAGGGGAAGGACGCGATGGTGGCGTTGTCGCTCCTCGCACACACGACACCGATCGAGTCGTCCGAGGCCAGGACCGCGGTCATCTCGTCGAGGAACCCGGGCATCGGGACGGTGTCGCTGTTGAGGAGCAGGACGTCGTTGCCCGTGTTGTCGAGTTCGAGGACGGCTCGGTTGCAGTTGCCGACGAAGCCGAGGTTCCGGCTGTTGCGCGTGTACTCGAAGCCCTCGTGGTCACCGACGAGCTCGAGCACCCGGGCCTCGATCGTGTCGACCCGGGGACCCACGTCGTTCGCCAGGAGCACGCGGTCGACAGAGAAGTCGACCGTCTCGAGCAGTGCTTCGATGCAGCGTTCGAGCCCGGGGAGGTCGTCGTAGACCGGGACGACGATCGTGACCGGACGACGGTCGCGCGTCATCGGCGAGCCAGCTTCCGGACGGCGACGCCCGGCTGGGCGAGGAGTCGGCCGACGGCCCCGGAGCGGGACCGCACGCGGCTCGCGAGGAGTCCGACGGCGGCTCTGGCACTCGTCGCACCGAGCGAGGCGTACGCGCCGGGCAGCTCGAACCAGTAGCGCGCGGCCTGGGGGAGCCGGTAGCCCTCGGTACCGACCAACGCGACCAGGCGTGCGATGGCCGCCGCGTTGTCGTGGCCCGCACCCGTGACGGCGGCGAGACGATCCGGGGCAGCCGAGCCGTGCCTCCTGGCCGCCTCCGGGTCTGCCGCGTAGGTGGCGAGGGCGTCAGCGAGGGCATCCGTGTCGTCGGCGTCGAACAACCTGCCGGTGACGCCGGGCTCGACCAGTTCCGCGCTGCCGCCCTGGCGGGTCGCGACGACCGCCTTGCCGAGCGTCATGTACTCGGCCGTGGTGCGACCGAAGGCCTCGATGGTGGAGGGGGTGACGCAGACGTCCGATGCCTGGATGAAGGGTGCGGGCGTGTGTTGTTCGCCTGCGAAGACCACGTGCTCGGCGACACCGAGCGTGCGGGCACGGTCGGTGAGTCGCTGGTCCTCGCCCGGGTGCTTCCAGCTGCCGACGAAACAGACGCTCGCGGTCACGCCACGCCGCCGCAGCGCACCGAGCGCATCGATGACGCGGTGCTGCCCCTTGGACTCCTCGACGCGGCCGAGGACCGTGATCCGGAGGCCCGGTTCGGGCTGGGGGAAGGGGATGACGGCAGGTGTGTCGTCCTTCGTCGCCAGGAGCCGGCTCGTGTCGACCGTCGGGTACGCGACGGAGAGCTTGTCGGCGGGGATGTACTGCGCCAGGTGCTCGCGCATCGCCTCGGAGTTCGTGATGACGGCACCGGACAGGAGCCCGATGTCGCCGAGGACGCCCCCGCGCCCGGTCTGGAACTGCAGGCCGTGGTCGAGGTCCCCGTACTCGCGGACGAACCAGGCCTGCGGGATCCCGAGGACGGCGGCCGCGAAGGAGGCCCATGGAGCGACGAGGGTGTTGGTGACGACGAGGTCGGGTCGCTGACGCTCGTACAGCCGGATGATGGCGTTCACTGCCGCGTAGTCAACGGTGGCGAAGGCGGCGCGTTCCGCCGCGGGAGCCGGCTGCGGGCTCGGCAGTGCCCACCCGCGGAACCGGAGGGCTTCGTACGACCAGCCGCGCGCATCGAGGGCCTCGATGAACTTGCCGCGCGGTGCCTTCGTGATGAAGGTCGGGGTCATCGTCGGGTCGATCGCCTGCCAGTCCTCCACGAACCGGAGGAGCGACCGCTCCGCCCCACCGAGGTTCACCGGCGCGGTGGAGTGGTTGGCGAAACTGACGATCACCCATTGACTCTACTGAGGTTTCACCAAGTGTTCGTGCGCCAGGCACCCGCTGTGGACAGCGTTCGTCGCGGCGAACGTGGCTTGTGCAACGTTTGTGCGAGAATGTCTCGTCCCTGAATCCCTGTGAGGAGCGCTCCGCTGCGCCCCGGAGGAGCCTGCACCCGAAGCATGACGTACCTGAACGAGCTCATGTCGTCACGGGAGCTCCTGGCGAACCTCACCGCGCGAGAGGTCAAGGGCAAGTACCGCCGCACCGTCTTCGGGCAGCTGTGGTCGTTGATCAACCCGCTCGCGACGATGCTGATCTACACGATCGTCTACTCGTTCATCTTCCGGGCGAGGCTCGAGGTCGGCGACCCCAGCGGGCTGAACATCTACCCGCTGTGGCTGATGTGCGGCCTGCTGCCGTGGATATTCGCGCGCAACGTCATCAACTCTGGGATGACCTCGATCGTGGCCAACGGGTCGCTGATCAAGAAGGTCTACTTCCCGCGCATGACGCTGCCGCTCGCAGCCGTCGGGTCGTTCGGTTTCACCTGGCTCGTCGAGATGGGTGTGCTGCTGATCGCCCTCGCGATCGCGGGCTCGAACTTCTGGATCTACCTGCCGGTGATCGCGCTGACGATGGTGTTCCTCGCCATGTTCGCCGCCGGCCTCGGCCTGATCCTGTCGATCATCAACGTGCACTTCCGCGACATGCAGCACCTCGTCGGCATCGGCCTGCAGATGTGGATGTACCTGTCGCCGATCATCTACCCGCTGTCGCTCGTCGAGGACGCCGCGAACAAGGCCGGACACCCGTGGATCATCCACGTCTACAAGCTCAACCCGATCGAGCGGTTCTCCGAGGTCTTCCGGAACCTCATGTACGACAACCGTTTCCCCAACTGGACCGACCTGGTCGCGTGCGCCATCGCTGGATGCGCCTCGCTTGCACTCGGCTACTTCGTGTTCTCCCGCAACGAGAAGAAGCTGGCTGAACTCCTGTGAACGACTCCGCCGTCTCCGTCGAACACATCTCCAAGCGCTTCCGCATGTACCACGAGCGCAACGACTCGCTGAAGAGCATGGTCATGCGCGGGAAGAAGTCCGTGCACGAGGACTTCTGGGCGCTGAAGGACGTGTCGTTCGAGGTCCCGCACGGATCGACGTTCGGCCTCATCGGCAAGAACGGGTCCGGCAAGTCGACGCTGTTGAAGTGCCTCGCCAAGATCCTCTGGCCGGAAGAGGGCTCGATCACCGCGCGTGGCAAGCAGGCGTCGCTGCTCGAGGTCGGCTCTGGGTTCCACCCCGAGCTCTCCGGTCGCGAGAACGTGTTCCTGAACGGCTCGATCCTCGGGATGAGCCGCAAGGAAGTGGCGCGGAAGTTCGACGACATCGTGTCGTTCTCGGGCGTGGGCAACTTCATCGACCAGCCCGTGAAGAACTACTCGTCGGGCATGTACGTCCGACTCGGGTTCTCCGTCGCCGTCGCGGTCACGCCGGACATCCTGGTCGTGGACGAGGTGCTGGCCGTCGGCGACGCGACGTTCCGCAAGCGCTGCCAGACCAAGTTCAAGGAGATGAAGGACGAGGGGCGCACCGTCATCCTCGTCTCGCACTCGATGGGGACCGTCAAGGACATGTGCGACCAGGTCGCATGGCTCAACGAGGGTGAGCTGAAGATGATCGGCCCGACCAAGAAGGTCGTGTCGGCGTACGAGGCGACCGTCTGAGCGTGCTCCCGCGCTGCACCTAGGCTGGAGCCGTGCAAACGGATGTTGAGGAGCTGTCGGCCTACTCGGACGACCGGGGAAACCGTATCGAGTACGTCGGCCCGAAACGGGGGAACGTCAAGATCACGTTCCGCGGGTCCAACAACGTCGTGCGGGTCCACCAACGTGCGCGCCTCGGACGGATCGTGGTGAGCATGGACTGCGACAACGGTCTGCTCGACATCGCGGAGAACCACGGTGCGCCGGCGTTCGTCGCGAACATCAGGATCGGGCAGGATTCGTCCGTGCTCGTCGGCGCCAACGCGTCCACTACCGCCAACTGCGTGATCTCGGCGACCGAGGGGACGACCGTGCGGATCGGCGACGACGTCATGATCGCTTCGCACGTCCAGATCCGGGCGGACGACGCGCACCCGATCTTCGACGTCCGCACCGGAGCACGGGTCAACGTGTCGAAGTCGATCGACATCGGTGACCACGTCTGGCTCGCACTCGGCGTCACGGTCCTCGGCGGTACCACCGTCGGGCGCGGCTCCGTGATCGGGACCGGGTCGATCGTGACGGGCCGGGTCCCCAACAACTGCATCGCCGTCGGGACACCGGCACGGGTCGTGCGGCGCGACGTCGCCTGGGAGCGGCCGCACCTCTCGCTGAAGGAGCCCTTCTACAAGCCGGACGCGTCGACGGTCGAGCGTTCGCCGTTCTGGGAGCTCACCGAAGCCGACGACTGATCCTCGGCGGGCAGCGCGGCCTCGGGCTCGGGCTCGGCTGGTCGCGGTCCGCCCGTCAACCACTCCATCATCTGGATGACGCGTTCCGAATTGCGCCCGTCCCGCGTGACGAAGGTCCGTCGCGCCCGGTCCCGGAACGTGTCCGACGGGCGGAACCCGGCCTCCGCGATCCGTTCGACAGCGCCTTCCACTTCTCGGACGGACTCCGTGACCTCGCCGAACCCGGCTTCGTCGTAGTCGAAGTACCCGCGACGACCACTGTGCGAGCCGCCGAAGAACTCGCGGAGGTCGAAGTGGAAGTACACCACCGGGACGTCGATGAAGGCGGCGTCGAAGGCCAGCGACGAGAAGTCGGTCACGAACGCGGCACTCCGCGCGAGGACGTCCTGGACACCGTCGACGGCGAAGTCGAGGATCTCCACGTCGTCGGGCAGGTGGAAGTCGGTCAGGTACGGACGGAGGAGCGGGTGCGGCATGAGCGCGAGGCGCTTCCCGGTCCGCTTCGCGAGTGCGCGGAGCTGCGGCGACGACATGAGCGCCGTGTACTCCTTGGCGAAACGGCTCTCCATGAACCGGTCGTCACGCTCCCACGCTCCGGATCCGGCCACCTGCGCCCCGACGAGGTAGTGACGCCAGGTGGGCATCACGAGGATGAGGTCGCGCTCGGCTTCCTGCTTCGCCCGGCTCTTCTCGAGGAGCGCGTCGAAGCGGGGCAGCCCGGTCAGGACGACCTCGTGCTGGGAGAAGATCCACTGCCCGTGGCCCGCGATGGCGTCCCGCTCCTGAGGCGTCGAGACCACGAACAGGTCGGGCCGCTTCGAATTGAGCCAACGCGACAGGTCGTAGTTGATCACGCCGTGTTGCAGGAAGGTGAAGTGGAAGCGCGGCTGCCCGAACTTCGACGCAGGCAGGGGCTTCGTCACGAAGTCCGCGATGTGCGATGACGCGACGTGTTCGGCGTGGAGCATCAGTTGCACCCACTCGAGCGACCGGAACGCGACCATCCGGAACCCGTCACGCTGCAGGCGGTCCCAGTCCTTGGAATCGCGGTTGAGCACGAAGAAGGCGTTGATGTCCGGACGGTGCCGTTGCACGTACCGGTAGGCGTGTTCCGCGTTGTCGTTCGCATCCGTGTCCCGGTCGATGAACACCCATGCTCCCTGGAACCGTTCACGAGCTCGTCGCGTGCGCGCGAGTGACGGTGCGACGGCGTTGCGGATGGCCGTCCGCTCCATCGACTTCTTGGCCCGGATGGCCCGCTCACGGACCGCTCGCCAGACATGCTGCTTGTTGGTCAGCTCCACCTCGTTGGGATCGACCACGCGTCGGCGCTGCGCCAGGATCTGCGGTTCGAGCTGGCGGCGGGTCAGGGTGGCGTAGTGGTTCGGCACTTCACCCCGGGCGAAGACGACCTGCTGTCGGTCCACGTGCATCTCGGTGACGTGGCCGCGGGGGATCCAGATCACGCGCCGGCGAACCAGCGGCCGACCGTAGAAGACGAAGTCCTGGACGGTCTCGAACTCGGGGACGACCTCGTGTCCGTCCACAGCGATCTGTTCCGCCGGGATGTCGCCGGTGAACCAGTACTGGAGCTGCACGAGTTGGTGGGCCTCATCGACCTGAGCGAGGTTGACGGTGTTCGGGCGGTCCGGTTCGTCCCGGTACCCGACGAGCATCGCCCGCCGCACCGCGAACTCCACGGGCAGCAGGTCGAAGGAGCGCACCGCTTCCGGACCGACGCGCTGCAGGACCGCAGCCGCCAGCTCGTGGAACTCGTCGAACGCATCGGCGGGGGCGAGGGCCGAGGGCGACCGGATCGCACGCTCGCGCCGGAAGTACCCGACGAGGTCGTAGAGGACGGTGTTCGCCACCCAACGATCGACGCGTCCGATCGCCGACGCCTCGTCGAGGAGCCCGAGGTGACCGTGACGGAGCACGTCGGTGTACTTCCGTCGGTCCTCGTGGCTCGTCTGCATGGTGGAGCTGCCGTCGCCGCGCTGACGGTAGCGGTACTTGGCCGAAGCCATCAGACCGATCCGGTGCAGTCCGTTGCGGAGCAGGTAGCGCGCGACGAAGTGGGCGTCCTCGAACGTGGGTCGGACACGACCGTCGAACCGGAGACCCGCCGCCTCGACGAGGTCACGACGCATGAACGCCGCGTTTACGCCGGTCTGCACGATGGGGTCCAACCGCATGTCGACGATGCGCGATCCCTTCTCGAAGCGCTTGCGGGACGGGTGCCCGTCCGTCACGCCGCCGTCGTCGTCCAGGAGGAGCTGATGGGCCGCGAGGAGCGCCACGTCGTCCGACGCATGCAACTCGATGAACTTCGCGACCTCTTCGAAGTACCGTTCCTCCAGCTCGTCGTCGGCGTCGACGAAGGTGACCCACTGCCCGGTCGCACGGGCTAATCCGGTGTTCCGTGCGTCGGCGATCCAGGCGTTGTCCTGGTGGATCACGGCCACGTCGGCTCCGGCGGACCTGGCCCAGTCGTCGAGGAGCAACCCGGTCGAGTCGGTCGACCCGTCATCGACGAACACGAACTGCACACGGTCGTGGTCGAACGTCTGCCGTTCGAACGACCGCAGGAGCGTCGGGAGGTACCGTTCCACGTCGAGCGCCGCCACGACGACGGAGATGAGTGGTGTGGTCCGGATCGCTGAGTCCATCGGTCGATCGGCTCCCTGTCGTCGTGATGCACGTGCTGCGATAGTTTAGGGCTGAAGTCGAGGTTGGCTCGTCGCGCACTGCGCAACCCGAACGTGATGAACTCCAGGAGAAGTGCTGTGGGCGGACCCCTTCCCCTGCTGTCGGTCGTCGTGCCGGTCGGCAGCGTCGGCCCGTGGTTCGACGTCGCGCTGGAGGCGCTCCGGTCGCAGAGCCACCGTCGGCTCGAGATCATCCTCGTGCTCGACGGGCTCAGCTCCGGGGCGACGGAGTCCGTCCGGTCCCTCGCGACCGAAGATCCGCGCGTCGTCGTGCTCGAGAGCGTGGAACGTGGCGGAGCCGGCAACGCCAGGAACACCGGGCTGCGCGTCGCGACCGGCGACTTCGTCGCGTTCGCGGACGCCGACGACCTCGTGCCGCCCGCTGCCTACGAACGGCTTCTCGCCGTGTTCGCCGAGTCCGGTCCGGAGATCGTCAGCGGGAGGGCTGAGCAGTTCACCGGGGACGGGCGCGAGGTGACCTACTGGACGACGGACGACGCACTCTGGACGGTCGGGGGGACCGGCCTCCGACTCTCGGACACGCCGCAGCTGGCGTTCGACCACACTCCCTGGAACAAGGTGTTCAAGCGCCCGTGGTTGCTCGAATCCGGTGTCGAGTTCCCGACCGGCACCACGTGTGAGGACGTCTCCTGGTGGGCGCGTCTCGCGGTGGGGGCGACGGTCGACGTGCTGCCCGAGGTGGTGTACCGCCACCGGCGACACGACGGGTCGGTGACGTCGGGCATCGGCCGAGGCGACGACCTCGACGACTGGGTCGAACAGACCCGTGCAGCAGTCGAGACGTACGCGGCACACGGGGCGGAGGGGGCGCTTGCGGCCTTCGGACGGCGGCTGATCCGCCGAGAGGCGTGGACGCGGCTGCGCGGGATCGGCGTGCTGGACCCGGTCGGCGCCCGCCTGCTCGCCGACTTCGTGCGGTGGATCGACACCTGGCTCGACGAGACCGAGTTCGACGACCTCAGCGCCTACCCCGGGACCGCCTACGCCCTGCTCCGGGCGCGGGAGCCGGGTCTCGCGGCCGAGCTCGTCGAGACGTTCGACCGCCCGGCAGAGGACGTCGTCCTGCGATGGCGCAGCCTCGCCGCCGAGTGCGAGCGGGCGCTCGGTCCCGACACGGAGCGCGGCGCTGACCTGTGGCGCGAACGCCTGTTCCGGCCGGTCGTCGATGCCGCACAGCGCGGCGATCCGCTCCCTGTCCGTCCAGAGCTCGTCGCGGCGTTCTGGGACGAGTTCGTCGGCCGTGGGCTGGACGAGCACGAACAGGTCGTGCTGTCCGCGTTGCGGGACGGAGAGGTGGACGATGTCGTGTTCCTCCGACGCAACCGTCGCGTCCGTGCGACCGCCGACCGACGCCGTGGTGGTCTCCGGATCAGCATGACGGGTCTCGAGCACCCTGCACCGGGGAGCGTCGTGCTCGAGCGCGACGGAACCCGGACGGCAGTGCACCGGGGCGTGCTGTCATCGGACACGGTCGTCTCGTCGGCGAGGCCTCGGCCCGGTGACCGGTGGAGCGTCGAGTTCACGCTGCGCGGTGGGCGGAGCCACCGCGTCGAGGTGGCCGTCGCACCGTCGGCAGTGCGACGCGTCGCCGCTGCGGTCAGGACGAGGAGCCGGAGATGAGTGCACAGCTCTCCGTCGTCATGCCGGTGCACGACGTCGCTCCGTGGATCGAAGAGCAGCTCGACTGCGTCCTGCGGCAGGATGTCGACCTCGAGGTGATCGTCATCGATGACCGGTCGAGTGACGAGACGTTCGCGATCGCGGAGCGGATCGCGTCCGGCGATCCCCGAGTGCGACTGCACCGGTCCCGAGCAGCAGGGGGAGGCGCCGCCCGCAACCAGGGGATCGACCTCGCGCGGGGCGAGTACGTGGTGTTCGCCGACGGTGACGACCTGGTACCGGACGGGTCGTACCGAGCGCTCGTCGACGCGGCCGAGCGCAACGACGCCGTGATCGCGCTCGGGCGACACCTCAAGTTCAGCTCCGGGTCGACCTGGGAGCCCATGTCGACTTGGTACGACGTCCTGGTCGAGTCGGTGACGGACCTCCAGGCCATGCCGAGGCTCCTGGCGAACCGTGCGTGCTGGAACCGGGTCTTCCGCACCGACTTCCTGCGCGCGTCGGGCGTCCGGTTCCCGGACGTCCCGCGGTCCAACGACATCGTGCCGATGGTCAGTGCCTTCCTCGCGGCGGACCGTATCGCGATGGTGCCGGAGGTCGTCTACCTCTACCGGGAGCGCCCGGGGGCCTCGTCCATGACCGCGAGGGCGTCGGGCGTCGACGGCGTGATGAGTTACCTCGATCAGGAGATCGAGGTGGCGTCGCTGCTCGCCGACGCCGCACCGGAGGTCCGCCAAACGCACGCCGAGGTCGTTCTCGATGCCGATGGCTACGTCCACCTCGAACGGTTCCTCCGCGGACAGCCGGATGCGCACGACCTGGACCGGGTCATCGGGGCGGTGCACGATCTGTTGGCGATCGTGCCGACCACCGGTCGTGCGGCACTCCGCGCCGAGCGACGAGCCCTCTGGTTCGCGGTGGCCAACGGCGCGGCGGATCTCGCCGTGCGCCTCGCGTCCGCGCTGCACGACGCGCGCGAAGACCGAGAGGTACCGCCTGCGCTGCTCAGTGCCTGGGCGGACGTGATCCGCTTGGTCGGGGTGCTCGGAGGATCAGCAGTCTTCACGCTCGATCGCGCGTCCCTCGTGAACGACGGGCCGTTCGTCCTCCTGGCCAATCGCGCAGAGCACACCGAATCGCCGGTACTGGGGTCGGCGGTCACGGAGCTCGGTCGGGTGACGGCGGGGATCGACGGACACTCCGAGCTCCTGCGCGCGGTCGCAGGCGCCGTCCACGTGCAGGACCCGCTCGCACTGCGGCTGGTCTCGGCTGTGCGGCACCTCGCACCGCTCGTCGTCGACGAGGCGCGCCCTGACACCGGCGGCGTGACCCTCGGTGGACCCGTGGTCGGGACGGTACCGGACAGCGTGTCCCTCGAGATGGTCCTCACCGCGACCGCGACCGCGACCGGACCCGGAGCCGCGGGGGCCGAGGTCGTTCTTCGGCTCGACCACGACCGGTCCCGCTGGTCGCTGCGCATCGGGAACGAAGACGTCGCCACGGGCAGGCACCGTGTCGCCGTGCGGATCGCGTTCCGTGGTCTCCGGCTCGACTTCCCCGTCGTGACCGCGAGGATGCCGCTCCCACCCGTCCCGGACGGAGTGCAACTGCAACCGCTGGCCGACCGTGCTGACGGCTGGAGGTTCCTCGTCGATCATCGGGCGGGCAGCGCGCCCCTCGCCCGACGGCTCCTGCGGGCAGCGCGCGCCAGACTCAGGAACTGACGCCGGCGAGTTCGTCGGCGGAGCGCGCGGCAGTCAGGGTGTCGCCGAGGACCATGCGGTCGAGGTCCGCCATGAAGTCCTGGAAGAACGGACGGCCGAAGTGCCACGGCGAGATGCCGTAGGGGTGCGCTCCATCGGAGTGGTAAGAACGGTCCCGGTTGTCGACCGTGCGGATGTCGTGTCGGGCCGTGATCGAACGGTAGAGCGAGTCGTACCGGTCGTTCTCACGCAGCAGCCGCTTGTACAGGTCGTCCCGTTTCTGGTCTCCGCGGTACTTCACGAACTCGAGGTCGCCGGTGCTCGTCCGGTAGTACGAGCTGTACCGGAAGCAGTTCAGGACGAGGGTCGTGTTCGGGAGCACCTGTCGCTGCCATGCGACGAGCTCGTCGACGGCCTGCTCGAGGAGCGGCACGTACTCGGCGCTGGCGTTCGCCATGTGGAGGGTCGTGAAGCCGTCACCCGCGGCGAAGTAATCCGTCTTCCGGAAGCTGTTCGGGTTGTTCGTGATGGTCGCATCGCCGATCCGTGCGAGACCGTACCGGACGTCGGAGTACAGGTCGAACAACAGGTAGTCGGGGGCGAATGCCTCGAGTTCCGCTCGGTCCGATTTCGCGATGTCGCGAGCCATCGTGCGCGCCCCGTGCTCGTTGACCTTGTCACCCGGTTCGATGCGTTCTGCGACGTCTGGGTCGACGGGGGCCGACAGGAAGCTCACGAGTCCGGCCTGCCATGCCAGGGGTCCGAGGTCGTAGACGTCCTTGTACTGCGGGTTGTTCCGCGTGATGAACGCTTCGCGCGTGACGCACGAGCCGATGATGGCCACCTTGATCCGTGACACCGAGTTCTCCGTTCGATCGAGCATGAGCCAGCAACAAGGTTTGATTATGCCTCAGGGCGCGCGGCGGCCCGTGTCACCGGCCGATCGTCATGTCCCGGAGGAGCGCGTCGTACCGGCGCGAGACCGCGAACGGCGCGAGCCGGGCCGTGAACTCGCGTGCGGCACCACGCTCCGGCAACGGCTCCGACAGCACCCGCGCGAGCGCGCCGGCGTCGCCGGGTTCGAACCACCGGACCCAGGGTTCACCGCCGAAGTCGCTCCGCAGGTGTGCTTCGTTGGGCAGCACGACCGGCACGCCGAACGTCGCGGCGAGGTGGAGGCTGCCGGAGTTCAGGACGCGGCGGTACGGCAACACTGCAACGTCCGCCGCGTCGAACCAGAGTTTGACCTCCGCGTCGTCGACGTAGTCGTGGTGACGCACGGTGCGGAGCCCGTCGGGCAGGAGTCGATCGATGGTCGCCTCGTCCTCGGTCGACGTCCTCCCGGCGAGCAGGAGGACGAAACGGCCGGCGGTCGGTGCCTGTTCCAGGGCCTCGACCAGGACGTCGACTCCCTTGTACGGCCGGATCTGCCCGAAGAAGAGCACGGCGAGGTCGTCGTCACCGAGGCCGAAACGTGCTCGAGCCTCCGCCCGGGATCCGTTGCCGTCGTAGATGCCTCGGTAGCTCGGGTGGGGGATGTGGTGGACCCTTCGCCCGGAGAGGTCGTAGAACGGTGCGACCACGTCGCCCGTGCGTGAGTTCATGACGTGGACCGCGTCCGCGGTCGCGGCAAGGTAGCGGTTCAGCGCGATCTCGTGCTCCTCGTACCGAACGTCGTGTGCGAGCGCGTTGTGGACCGTCCAGAGCACCCGGGCGCCACGTGCGCGCGCTCCGTCGACCGCGGTCCGGAACCGAGCGGATCGGTCCACTGCCTCGTCGGTGTCGCCTGCACGCTGGACGATCGGTGCTGTCCAGTGCACGTGCGCGACGTCTCCGGTGCCGAGGGACGCCAGGTCGTGTTCGAAGCGCTCGAGCCTCGCGGACTCGAGGACGTCCCAGCCCGAGGCTCGCGGAGCCAGGAGCATGAGGTTCAGGTACGGGTTGTCGCGGTAGACGGGGAAGACCGCGAGCCGCGATGGCCGGCCATCGCGAGGATGCGAGCGCGCTGTTGGAGGCACAGGGCGATCCTACGAGGGCTCGTCGGTGCTCTGGTCGATAGCATCGAGGGATGTTCAGAGCTCGCCCCAGGATCACCACCGACACATCGTTGACCTTCGCCGTGTCGGGTGACTCGGTCACTGCCCGCCCCGAGTCCTGGCGCGACCAGCTCGGCGATCGACGTCTGCGACTTGTCGGTGGCTTCGCTGAGGACGGGGCGACGTCCGAGCGTGCGTTCGGTCAGGTTCGTCGATCGCTGGCTGACGTGCTCGTGGTCATGATCGGCATGAACGATGTCCGGGAGGGCGTGCCCTTCGAGGAGATGACCGCGAACATCGAGAAGATCGTGCGGTTCGCAGAGTGCCAGACACCCCTGATCTGCTTGGTCCCGCCGAACAACCGCACCAACGGGGAGGTCAACCAGCGTGCGAACGGTGTCGTGGCGAACCGGCACCTCTTCGACCTCGGAGCACGGCGCGGATGGGTTGTCGCGGACCCGTTCGCCTTCGCCCGTGCCTCCAACAACTCATGGGGCGGCGGCATGTCGGATGACGGCGAGCACCCGCTTCCGCACGTCTCAGCAGAGGCTGCGGTCCGCATGCGCCTGTTCATCCGGCAGGCGGCGGCGACGGTCGGACTCAACCAGTGAGGTGAGGGCCGGCTGGTGCTCAGTTCAACGTCGCGACGATGTACTCGGCCTCGTGCAGGACCGAGCAGAACGCCAGCCCTTCGTGGTCGAGCGCATCGCGCTTCCGGATGACCGCGCTGCACACTGCGCACTTGGTCGTGAAGGTCGACCGCATTGCATCTGAGAGGAGCGACATGCCTGCAGCCTGCTCCGGCAAGGTGAACAGCAGACCGCGTTCGTCTCAGAACATGGTGAACGTGCCCGAAGAATCCGCCTCAGACACGACGTAAACTCAGGTCGGAACGAGCGTGGCCTGCACGGAGGACCCCTCGCCACCGCTGCGAGAGGTCCTCACAACGATCGGACGACGTGCTCCGGGTCAGCTGCAGTCCCGACCACGACGGCGAAGTCCCCGTCCGCGACGACCTGCCCGTCCGCCAGCCACACGACGTTCCGCGCACCCGGCTGCGGCACGAACGACCGTCCGCCAGGCGCGGACGACGGCGCCCCCACGACCAGCACGGTCACCTCGTCCAACCCGCTCGACCCCCGGTACCAGGACGTCGGCATGTCGACCTGCACCACGTGTCCGGCGGCCTCGAGCGCGACCACCAGCGCGGACACGTCCGCACCTCGCGAGCCGTCGTGCTTCACCGCGACACGGAACCCGAGAGGCCCCCCTTCGCGCGCGATGACCGGTTGCGACGACCGCACCATGACGGCGTGCCCCTTGGGGAGCCCGGGGGTCACTCCGAGGTACCGCAGCCCGGCCGCGTCGTACCGGTCGACCGCGTCCGCCTCCGGGTACCGCCCGCGCCACCGCTCGTCGAAGATGCGCCGGTTGTCGACCCGGGCGTCGTCGCGACCGGGGGTACGGCTCTCGTGGTGCACGACTTCCGACGACGGGACGACGACGAAGGCCGAGCCCGCCGCTGACGACGACAGCGCGCGGAGGCACAGGTCGACGTCTTCGAGTCCGTTCGCGTACACGGGGTCGAACCCGCGCCAGCGGATCAGGTCGACCGCACGGAACGCCGCAGCGGCTGCGGTGATCGCCGAGAACCGGAGCGATCCGGCGGAGCCCGGCCCGAACGCCCGGTCGGCATCGTGCCGCGGGTGGTCGCCGAGGAAGTGCCACGGCAGCACCTTGTCCCCGCCGAACACCGTGCCCGCGGCCTGCACGACACCGTCCGGGTACAGGAGCAGCGGTTGCGCGCCGAGCACCGTCGGGTCGTCGAGCGCCGACACCAGCGGCCGCAGCCACCCGGTCGTGACCTCGGTGTCGTTGTTGAGCATGACGACGGTGCCACCGCGGGACCGGGAGAGCCCGAGGTTGCTCCCGAGCGCGAAGTTCCGGTTCCGGTCCTCCCGCTGCAGGACCACGCGGGACTCGTCGCTGAACCAGGCGCCGAGGATCACCGAGACGGATCGCGGAGAACCGTTGTCGATGAGCACGACCTCGATGCGGTCACCGTCGTGGTCCGCCGCGGCCAGCACGGCGTCGACGGCCCGTCGGGTCATCGTCCAGTCGCGGAACACCGGGATGACGACCGAGACGAGGCCGGCGTCGCGCGTCGGTGCTGCGGATGCCAGGGCGTCCCAGTCGATGCGGTGGCGGGCGAGCGCGACCTCCTGCCACGACGCCGGCTGGGCGGACGAGACGCGACGCGGGTCGCGCACGTTGTCGTAGTCGACACCGATCACGGGCACGTACGCGGGAACGCCGGAGCGCTTCCCGATGCGCAGCAGCCACTCCCAGTCGATCCAGCGTCGCAGGCTCTCGTCGAACAGCCCCACGGCAGCGGCGACGTCACGACGGACGACGAGCGCGTTGAGGTCGATGAAGTTGCCGGCGAGCAGATCCTCGAGTGAGCCGTCCTCACCGCGGTAAGTCTCGACCGGCGCAGTGGAGTCGTCGGCGTTGTTCGCGCCGATCATCCGCACGCCGGTGTGCACGCCGGGACCGTCCGTCTCGAGCAGGGCGGCGAGGGCGGCGGACAGGTGCTCCGGACGCCAGGTGTTGTCGGCGTCGAGGAACGCGACGAAGTCGCCGCGGACCGCCGCGAGTCCGGTGTTCCGGGCGGCACCGGCACCACCGTTCTCGCGCTCGAGCAGTCGGATGCGCGGCTCGTCAGCGGCGATCCGGCGCACGACCTCGGCGGTCTCGTCACCGGAACCGTCGTCCACGACGAGGAGCTCCCAGTTCGCGTGCTGCTGCGCGCGCACCGAGGCGATCGCCGCACCGACCACGTCGGCGCGCCGGTACACCGGCATCACGATCGACACGAGCGGCTGCTCCGCGTCGCGCCTCGCGACGCCGCGCGGGTACCGGGCGAGTGCCTCGGCGACCTCGGGGCCGTCCCAGGTCTGCCGGTAGCGGCGGCGGGTCCGGTGCTGCGCATCGGCGAAGGCGCGGGCAGCAGAGACGGCTGCGTCGCGTGCGGCACCCCACGTGGGTGCCTGGCCTCGGCGGCCGGGAGGCACGGGGAGCGTGGTCGCGTCGGTCGCGTTCCGCAGGAAGTGCCGGAGCGCATCGAGTGTGGACGCCGGACGGGTGGCTTCAGGCACCGACGCGGCGTACACGCTGGCGTCGAAGAGGGGTCCGGTCTGGAAGAGCTCCGGGCCCTCCTGGTGCAGGGCGTCGTACCAGGACATCGCCGGCACGGGCTGGTGTTCGCGCATCCACTCGTGCTCGATGAGCGGGTGCAGTGAGAGTCCCCGCTGGCCGTCGTTGTGCACGTAGAACGCGATGGCGTCGGCGTCGGTGTCGAACGTCCGTCCGGTCTGGGCCTCGAAGTACGCACGGTCGAGCACACCGAACTCGGCGATCCGCCGGGCCCAGCGGTCGAGCCGGTCCGTGACGGTCAACGGCTTGTCGGGACCTCGGAACGGACGCGCCAGGCGCCGCGCGACGCGGCCGAAGCCCTTCGCCTCGGCCATCAGCGGCGACCCGGCAGCCGTGCGGCGACCTTGGCGATCGCCTGGCCGGTGCGGAACGAGCGGCTCGCGCGCAGGTCGTCGAGCTCGCGGCGGAGCCGGGTGACCTCGTCGGAGGCGTTCCCCGCCGCGACCTCGGCGGCGGTGAGGTCGAGGGGGAGGAGCGCTGCCCAGCGGCCCTCGATGGCCTCGGAGCGCGACGCGAGCGGCGCGGTCAGGCGACGGTCGAGCTGCTCGCGCGCCGCGACGAGTCCGCCGCGGGTCGTCGCGACGACGTGCGGGTCCAGCAGCACGGCGACCTGGTCGGCTCCGGCTCGGTGCGCGGGTGATGACCACGGCAGGGCGGTCGGCGCGGACCGCACGACCACGAGCTCGAGCGACCGTCGGTTGGCGGCGACGACCTCGGCGGGCGTGGGGTCCACGAGGACGGTGACGGTGACGAGGTCGTCCGGGTTCGGGGCTTCGGAGGTGGCCGTCCACCCACCGGGGGCCGACGTGCCGGGGGTGAGCCGGGCCTCCAGGTCGAAGCCGTCCGCGAAGGCCGCGTCGATCTCACGGACCAGGCCACCGGCGTCCTCGACGTGCCGCAGGTCGACGGCGAGGCGGGGTGGGGGACCAGCGGGGACCAGGGCGTCGGCGAAGCGCTCCGTCGCCGTCGAGCCGTGCCGCTGGTAGGCGGCGACGGCGTCCGGCAGGAACGGGTAGCGGCGCTCGAGTTCGCGCTGGTGCGCAGCGCGGAGGGCGTTGCGGTTGCCGGAGAAGCTCTTGCCGCCGGCGTGCAGGACCAGCGCGCGGTTGGCGATCCGCGACGTCCAGCCGTGCTCGGCGAGGCGCAGGCAGTAGTCGTTCTCCTCGCCGTACCCGGGGGCGAAGGCGTCGTCGAACAGCCCGTGCTCGGTGATCAACTCGCGGCGGGTGAGGAAGCAGAAGCCCATCGCGACGGGCAGTACCTGCGAGACCGGCAGGAGCGGGGCGACCGCGCCCCAGACGGCCCGCGTGCGGTCCTCGGTGCGGGCGGCACCCCGGTTCGTCAGGCGGTAGGGGATGCTCGCGATCGTCGCGTTGTCACTGCGCGCGGTCACGACGCCGGTGCGGTCCTCGTCGAGGACCTCGAGCATCGCGTCGAGGAACCCAGCGGTCGGCACGGCGTCGCTGTTGAGGAGCAGGACGGCCTCGGCTCCTGGCTCGTCGGCGCCCCGGTCGAGCTCCGTCACCGCGCGGTTGCACGTGCCGACGAACCCGAGGTTGCGGTCGTTCCGTTCGTACCGGAAGCCCGCTCGGTCACCGATGCGATCGAGGAGTGCTCCCTCGATCGTGTCGGCGTCCGGACCGCAGTCGTTGACGAACAGGGCACGGTGCCGGTCGGTGTCGAGGTGCTCGACGAGCCCGTCGACGCACCGCAGCAACGAGTCGAGGTCGCCGTACACGGGCACGACGACGAGGGTGGAGCGGATCATCGGGTGGGTTCCTCTGCTTCGAGTGCACGGGCGATCGCGTCGACGGCGGTCTCGAGCGGGCCGCCGAGCGCACCCGCAGTCACCGGCACGTACCCGGTCGGGCCCTCCGCGGCGGCCCGCCGGACGGCGTCGGCGACGGCTAGGCCGAGGGAACGGGCATCGGCGGGGACCGCCTCGAGGTTCGGGTGCAGGTGCGCCCGGGTGCCACGGAACTCGTTCGTGACGACGCGAGCGCCGGAGACCGCACCGTCGAACGGCGGGTGGCTCGGGTGCGGGCTGTGCTGCAGCGACAGCACGACGTTCGTCGACGCGATGAACCGGAAGTAGTCGTCCCAGGGCATGGTGCCGTGGGAGACGAGCTTCACGTCGCCTCGGCCGCCGTCGAGCTCGACGTCGCCGTGCTGTTCGCCGGCCGAGTGGAACTCGACCCGGATGCCGTCGGCCTCGAGTTCCTGGACGGCGACACGCAACGCGGCCACACCGAGCCGGAACAGGTTCCGGTGCTTGCTCGGCCGGCCGTAGAACAGGACCCGGACCCCGTCCTCGTGCCCTCGGGCAGCGGCCACGCGTCCGAGCAGCTCGAGGTCGAGGTGCGGTGCGAAGGTGCGCTCGGTGGGGACGTCCAGGCCCTCGACGTCGGCCAGGTACCTGCGCAGCGGCTCGGAGTTCACCAGCATCCGGAAGCCAGCGCGGTAGGTCGACGCTGCGACCGCGTACTCGGTCGACCAGGGGCTGAAACCGGGTTCGTAGTCCTGCACGAGGTACACGACCCGGCCGCGGGGGACCACGCCCGCGGTGACGGCGACGTCGATGGGGTGCGCGGTCTTCCAGTGCGTGGCGATCCACACGTCGTCACGACCGAACTCGGTGCCGAGGACGTCCTCACGCCGGACCACCCGGACACCGGGACGGCCGTCGATGCGCGACTCCGGGAACCGGTCGGCGACCAGCGCCTCCGCGGCCGCGGCACTGTTGCCAGGTGTCGTCCACCGGACCATGACGACCCGGACACGTCGGCCGAGCCGCTCCCCGAGGGCGAGCGCCACGGCGAGGGCCGTCTGCACCCCAGCGAAGGCCGCACCCTCGCGCAGCTCGTCGACGACCAGGACGACCTCGGGCTCGCGGTCGACCGTGCGGATCCCGGCGAGGGCGAGGCTCGTCTCCACCAAGCCCTCGAACGGACGGGCCGCGAGCGGCGCCCGGTCGCGCTCACGCCGGGTCACCCCGACGTCGACCCGGGACACCGTCCGGCCGAGTCGCTCCCGGACGTCGTTGCGGTAGTGGCCGTCGCGCGCGTACCGCTCGTTCACCCGGACGAGGTCGCTGACGAGGCGCCGTGCCTTCTCGAAGTTCATCAGCCCTCACGTTACTGGGCGTCGGCGTCCGGCTCGGTAGGATCGGACCCCTCATGATGCAGCGAATCGACCTCCGCGGCGGCCTCCCCGCCCGTGCCGAACTCCTCCGACTCATGCCCCGCGCCGCGGGTGACGTGTCGCACGCCGTCGATGCCGCGCGCGAGTTGATCGAGGACGTCCGACACCGTGGGGCCGCGGCCCTGCACGACCAGGCCGAGCGTTTCGACGGTGGAGCCCCCGCGAACGTGCGCGTGCCCGCCGCCGAGATCACCGACGCCGTGGCCGGGCTCACCCCCGAGGTCCGGGCCGCCCTCGACGAGGCCATCCGCCGCGTCCGGGCCGCGAGTGCGGCGCAGATCCCCGCCCCGTCCGTGACCACCCTGGCCGACGGCGCCGAGGTCCACCAGCGCTGGCAGCCGATGCGCCGCGTGGGGCTCTACGTGCCCGGTGGCAAGGCCGTCTACCCGTCCAGCGTCGTGATGAACGTCGTCGCAGCCCAGGTCGCGGGCGTGCCCTCGATCGCCCTCGTGTCGCCGCCGCAGCGCGACCACGGCGGAGCGGTGCACCCGACGATCCTCGCCGCCGCGGGGCTGCTCGGCGTCGACGAGGTCTACGCGATGGGCGGCGCCGGAGCCGTCGGCGCGCTGGCGTACGGCGTCGCCGAGATCGACCTCGAGCCGGTCGACCTGGTCACGGGGCCTGGGAACAACTACGTCGCCGCCGCGAAGCGCCTGGTACGCGGTGTGGTGGGCATTGACTCCGAGGCCGGGGCGACCGAGATCCTCGTGATCGCGGACGACACCGCCGACGCCGGGTTCGTGGCCGCCGACCTCATCAGCCAGGCCGAGCACGACGAGCAGGCCGGCAGCGTGCTGGTGACGACGTCCGCGGCGTTCGCCGACGCGGTGGAAGCCGCCATCCCGGAACGCACGGCGGTGCTCGGGACGGCTGCGCGCCTCCAGGCCGCCCTGGCCGGACCGCAGTCCGCGATCGTCCTGGTGGACTCGCTGAGCGACGCGGCGACCGTGAGCAACGCGTACGGGCCGGAGCACCTCGAGATCCAGACGGTCGACGACGACGCGGTGCTGGCCGACATCGACGCCGCCGGCGCGGTGTTCGTCGGGCCGAGCACGCCGGTGAGCCTGGGGGACTACCTGGCCGGGTCGAACCACGTGCTGCCGACCGGCGGCCAGGCCCGCTTCGGGTCCGGGCTGTCCGCGTCCACGTTCCTGCGACCCCAGCAGATCGTCCGGTACACGCCCGAGGCCCTGGCCGAGGTCGCGCCGCACATCGTCGCCCTGTCCACCGAGGAGCAGCTCCCCGCGCACGGGGCCGCCGTGACGGAGCGCACGAACCGATAGCCTGGGGAACGACATGTTCTGCCCCTTCTGCCGCCACCCGGACTCCCGCGTCGTCGACTCACGGACGAGCGACGACGGAACCTCCATCCGCCGCCGTCGTCAGTGCCCCAACTGCGGTCGACGGTTCTCGACCACAGAGACCGCATCGCTCAACGTCGTGAAGCGCAACGGCGTCACCGAGCCGTTCAGCCGCGACAAGATCGTCTCCGGTGTGCGCAAGGCGTGCCAGGGGCGCCCGGTCACGGATGGCGACCTGGCCGTGCTCGCGCAGCGCGTCGAGGAGACCGTGCGGTCCTCCGGCTCCAGCCAGATCGACGCGAACGACATCGGCCTCGCGATCCTCGCGCCGTTGCGCGAGCTCGACGAGGTCGCGTACCTGCGGTTCGCGAGCGTCTACCAGGCGTTCGACTCGCTCGAGGACTTCGAGGACGCCATCGGCCAGCTCCGCCGCGACCACCACGGGGCGGCCGACACGGCCGCCGGGTCGTCCGCACCGTCCGGCACGCGCGCGTGAGCGGCATCGCCGAACGCGTCGTGCGCGGCGGCTACCGCGCCGTGTTCCGTTCCGTGTTCGCGAACATGGACCCGGAACGTGCCCACCACCTGGCCTTCGCCGTCATCGCGGGGCTGCCCCGCGTGCCGTTCCTGAGCGGCGTCGTCGAGCGCTACTGCCGTCCCGCGGCGGCCGACGGCATCACCACGATGGGCATCCACTTCCCGTCGCGCTTCGGTCTGGCGGCCGGGTTCGACAAGGACGCCCGCGGCATCGCCGGTCTCGGCCTGCTCGGCTTCGGCCACGTCGAGGTCGGCACCATCACCGCCAAGCCGCAGCCCGGCAACGAGCGCCCGCGCCTGTTCCGGCTGATCGGCGACCGCGCCCTGATCAACCGCATGGGCTTCAACAACCACGGCGCAGCAGCGGCCGCCCGACGTCTCGAGCGCGCCCGCCGCAACCCCGGCCGACCCGTCATCGGCGTGAACATCGGCAAGAGCCGGGTCGTCTCGGTCGAGGACGCGATCGACGACTACCTCGAGTCCACCCGCCGGCTCGCCACGTTCGCGGACTACCTGGCGGTCAACGTCAGCTCGCCGAACACGCCCGGCCTGCGCGGACTGCAGGAACTCGACCAGCTCCGGCCGCTGCTGTCCGCGGTGCGTGACGCCGCGGGACGCACGCCGGTGCTCGTCAAGATCGCGCCGGACCTGACCGACGAGCAGATCGACGCGATCGCGGGCCTCGCGGTCGAGCTCGGTCTGTCCGGCGTGATCGCGAACAACACGACGATCTCGCGCGACGGACTGACCGCCGATCCGTCCGACGTCGAGGCGATGGGCGCCGGGGGGCTGTCCGGCGCGCCGGTGGCGGCTCGCTCGCTCGAGGTCCTGCGCCGCGTCCGCGCCGCCGTGCCCTCCGACTTCTGCGTCGTCGCCGTCGGTGGCGTCACCACCGAGCAGGACGTGCAGGACCGCATCGACGCCGGGGCGACCCTGGTGCAGGGCTACACGGCGTTCCTCTACGAGGGACCGACGTGGGCCGCCCGCATCAACCGCCTGCGCCGTCGGCGCCTGCGTCGTGCCGCGCACTAGACGCGACCACTGACTGCCTGGAGGCCCGTGGCGGCGCCGCCACGGGCCTCCCGTCCGGCCGTGTGGACGCGCCCACGGCCGTCTGGTGAGCAGGAATGGTCGGGTGCGCCGTGCCCGCTCGACCATTTCTGCTCACGAAGCCGCACGCGCGCGGAGAGCGCAGGGACGACGAAGCGCCGCCCGGCAAGCCGGGCGGCGCTTCGTCGAGGACGTGTGACTACAGGGTGGGGTACTCGCCACGCCGGACCTGGGGCTTGGGGAGCCGCAGGAAACGCAGCTGCCACGCCCGCGTGAGGATGTAGAGGAAGGTGCCGCGCTGGAACTCGCCGAACTTGGTGGTGAGCTTGCGGCGGAGCGACAGCCAGAGCACCACGCAGTCGATGACGAACAGGGCCACGAACGCCCACACCAGCAGGAGCGAGTAGGACGCGATCACGGTCTGCGCTGCCGCGAACCCGACGATCAGGAACAGCACGAGGACGGGCATCATGACCTCGCCGACGTTCCATCGGGCATCTATCCAGTTGCGGACGAAGCGTCGCTGCTCACCGCGGTCCTTCGCCGGAAGGTAGCGCTCCTCGCCGTTGGCCATGCCGACCCGGGCGCGCTCGCGCTCCGAGTTGAGGCGTGCGCGGGCAGCCTTCTTGTCCACCGGCGTGTTGCCCACGAGGGGGCGGCGGTTCGCCGCCTCTCGCTCGCGGCGGGACGGCGTCGGGCGACCCTTGCCCTGCTCGAGGAGCTCGGCCTCGGTCGGGTTGACGGTCGTGTTGGTCTTGGGGGCTGCCTTCGCCACGGTGCGTTCCTAACGGCGGTGTGCGTGCGGGATCTCCTCTAGATTACCGGGCATGACCGACAGCGAACAGCACAGCCCCGCGACCGACCCCGCGCTCCTCGACGCCCTGCGCGAACACGTCCAGGGGGCCCTGCCCACGACGATCGCCGACCTGTCCTCGCTCGTGCGCCTGCCGTCGGTGTCCTGGTCGGCCTTCGACCCGGCGAACGTGCGCGCGAGTGCCGAGGCCGTCGCGGACCTGGCGCGCTCCACCGGGGTGTTCGGCGCGGACGACGTCCGGATCGTGCGGTCCGCGGTGTCCGGCTCCACGGCCGACGTCGCCGAGGCCGACGCCGACGCCGAGACCGAACTGGGCCAGCCCGCGGTGCTCGCGGTGCGCCCGGCGCGGAACGGCAAGCCGACGGTGATGCTCTACGCCCACCACGATGTGCAGCCGCAGGGCGACGAGGCCCAGTGGGAGACGCCGCCGTTCGAGCCGACCCTGCGCGGTGACCGCCTGTACGGCCGCGGGGCCTCGGACGACAAGGCCGGTGTGATGACGCACATCGCGTCGCTCCGCGCGGTGCACGCCCAGTTCGGCGACGACCTCGATCTCGGGATCGTGCTGTTCGTCGAGGGCGAGGAGGAGTTCGGCTCCCGCTCGTTCCGCACGTTCCTGCGCGAACAGAAGGAGCACCTCGCCGCCGACGTCATCGTCGTGGCGGACAGTGACAACTGGTCGACCGAGGTGCCGTCGATCACGGTCTCGCTGCGCGGCAACGTCACCTTCAAGCTCACCCTGACCACGCTCGAGCACGCCAGCCACAGCGGCATGTTCGGGGGAGCGGCCCCGGACGCGATGATCCCCATGGTGCAGCTGCTCGCCTCGCTGCACGACGCCGACGGTTCCGTCGCCGTCGACGGGCTGACCTCGTACGAGGCCGACGTGCCGGAGCGCACCGAGGACGAACTCGCCGTCGACGCCGCCCTCGTCCCCGGTGTGCGCCCGATCGGCACCGGAGCGGTGCTGTCCCGCATGTGGTTCCAGCCGTCGATCACGGTGACCGGCATGGACGTGCCGAGTGTCGCGAACGCCTCGAACACCTTGCTGCCCACGGTCTCGGCACGTGTCTCGGTCCGCATCGCCCCGGGGCAGGACGCGCGCGAGGCCTACGACGCCGTCGAGCGGCACCTGCGCGAGCACGTCCCGTTCGGTGCACGGATGGAGATCACGGAGCCGGACAGCGGCGACGGGTTCCTCGTCGACACCGCCGGGTGGGCCGTGCAGGAGGCCCGCACGGCGATGCGCGAGGGCTGGGGTGCCGAGGCAGTCGAGCAGGGCATCGGCGGGTCGATCCCGTTCGTGTCGGACCTCGCCGCGGAGTTCCCGGACGCGCAGATCCTGGTCACCGGCGTCGAGGACCCGGACACCCGCGCGCACAGCCCGAACGAGTCGCAGCACCTCGGTGTCCTGCACCGTGCCATCGCGTCGGAGACGATCCTGCTCGCCAGGCTCGCGACGCGCAGCTGAGGGTGCTTACAATCGACGCCAGGCGCGGTGACCAGCACCGCCCGGAGGGAGACGCGCGATGAGCGACACCATCACCGAAGCACCGGCGACGGGGACCCCGTCGCACGGCGTCCTCCTGAGCGACGCCGCTGCCGGCAAGGTGGCGAGCCTGCTCGAGCAGGAAGGCCGCGACGACCTGCGCCTGCGCCTCGCCGTCCAACCCGGTGGCTGCTCGGGCCTGATCTACCAGCTCTACTTCGACGAGCGCCTGCTCGACGGTGACGTCACCGCCGAGTTCGACGGGGTCGAGGTCGTCGTCGACAAGATGAGCGTCCCGTACCTCGACGGTGCCACGATCGACTTCGAGGACACGATCCAGAAGCAGGGCTTCACGATCGACAACCCGAACGCCGAGGGCAGCTGCGCCTGTGGCGACAGCTTCCACTGATCGCCGGCGATCCGACACGCGAGCGGGGAGCGACCGGAACGGTCGCTCCCCGCTCGCGTTCGTGGTGCCGGAGGTGGCCCGCAGGAGCGCGGAGTGATCGGGCGGAATCGGTCCCGGCGACGTGCGGATCGAGGCCAGAACCGTGTCGTGTGTGCGCGAGCGGTGGTGAGCTGCGAGTAAGCTAGGAGTGTTCCAATCAAGCTGGGAGCCAGCCATGCGCCGCCTTCGTGCGGCTCGCCGTCGGACTCGACGGGCTGACCTTCTGAAGCTCACGTCTTTTGCGAGAGGTAACAGTGCGTTCGAATCGCCGTATACGTTGGGCGGCCGTCCCGGTGGCCGTCGGTCTGGTCATCGCACTGGCTGGCTGCACGCAGCAGCAGATGAACGGATGGCTCCCCGGCACGGAGGAGACGAAGGACGTCACGAACCACACGAGCCGCATCGTCGGCCTGTGGACCACCAGCTGGGTCGTGCTCCTCGCCGTCGGTCTCATCGTCTGGGGCCTGGTCATCTGGGCAGCGATCGTCTACCGGCGCCGGAAGGGCCAGACCGGCCTGCCCGTGCAGATGCGGTACAACATGCCGCTCGAGATCTTCTACACGATCGTGCCGCTGATCCTGGTGCTCGGCTTCTTCGCCTTCACCGCGAAGGACCAGGCCGCGATCGAGAAGCCCTTCGCCGACCCTGACGCCACCGTGCACGTGTACGGCAAGCGTTGGGCGTGGGACTTCAACTACATCAACAAGGACAACCCCGAAGAGAGCGTCTACTACCAGGGCATCCAGGCCCAGGAAGAAGAGAACGCCAACGGGGCGATCGACGAGTCGCAGCTGCCGACCCTCTACCTGCCGCAGGGCAAGAAGGTCGCGATCGAACTCTCCTCGCGCGACGTCGACCACTCCTTCTGGGTCATCGACTTCCTCTACAAGAAGGACATGCTCCCGGGCAAGACCAACTGGGAGTACTTCATCCCGGAGAAGCTCGGCACGTACCAGGGCAAGTGCGCGGAGCTCTGCGGCGAGTACCACTCGCTGATGCTCTTCCAGGTGAAGGTCGTCACGCCTGCTCAGTACCAGGACTACCTCGACACCCTGAAGGACCAGGGCAAGGTCGGCCTGCTCGGTGACGAGTACAACACCAACTCCAACGAACCGAACAACAAGGCGCCGGTCGAGGCGTCCAGCGAGAACAAGTAGGGGCTCGTCAGATGACAACGTCACTCGTCGGCCAACCGACCCAGACCTCGTCGCCGGACTTCCAGGCGTCGAAGGTGGGTCGGAAGGGCAACATCGTCGTCCGGTGGATCACCTCCACCGACCACAAGACCATCGGGTACATGTACCTGATCGCGTCGTTCATCTTCTTCCTGCTCGCAGGTGTGATGGCGCTCGTGATCCGTGCCCAGCTCTTCGAACCCGGCCTGCACGTGGTCGCGACGAAGGAGCAGTACAACCAGCTGTTCACGATGCACGGCACGATCATGCTGCTGATGTTCGCGACGCCGCTGTTCTCCGGCTTCGCCAACGCGATCATGCCGCTCCAGATCGGTGCCCCCGACGTCGCCTTCCCGCGACTCAACGGCTTCGCCTTCTGGCTCTACCTGTTCGGTTCGCTCATCGCGGTCGGCGGTTTCCTCACCCCGCAGGGTGCGGCCTCGTTCGGCTGGTTCGCCTACGCGCCACTCAGTGACACGACGTTCACACCAGGGCTCGGCGGGACGCTCTGGGTGTTCGGCCTGGGCATGACCGGCTTCTCGACGATCCTCGGCGCAGTGAACTTCATCACCACGATCATCACGATGCGTGCCCCGGGTCTGACCATGTTCCGCATGTCGATCTTCACGTGGAACACCCTCGTGACGGCGCTCCTCGTCCTGATGGCCTTCCCGGTCCTCGCGACGGCGCTCTTCGGCCTCGGGCTCGACCGCGTGTTCGACGCGCAGATCTTCAACCCGGCCAACGGCGGAGCCCTGCTCTGGCAGCACCTGTTCTGGTTCTTCGGGCACCCCGAGGTCTACATCATCGCGCTGCCGTTCTTCGGCATCGTCTCCGAGGTCTTCCCGGTGTTCAGCCGCAAGCCGATCTTCGGGTACAAGACCCTGGTCTACGCGACGATCTCCATCGCGGCCCTGTCGATCACGGTGTGGGCGCACCACATGTACGTCACCGGTGGCGTCCTGCTCCCGTGGTTCTCGCTGATGACGATGCTCATCGCGGTCCCGACGGGCGTGAAGATCTTCAACTGGGTCGGCACGATGTGGCGCGGTTCGGTCACGTTCGAAACCCCGCTGCTCTGGGCCCTCGGCTTCCTCATCACGTTCACCTTCGGTGGTCTCACCGGCGTGATCCTGGCGTCGCCGCCGCTCGACTTCCACGTGTCCGACTCCTACTTCGTCGTGGCGCACTTCCACTACGTGGTGTTCGGCACCGTCGTGTTCGCGATGTTCTCCGGCTTCTACTTCTGGTGGCCGAAGTGGACCGGCAAGATGCTCAACGAGCGTCTGGGCAAGATCCACTTCTGGCTCCTGTTCATCGGGTTCCACACCACCTTCCTCATCCAGCACTGGCTGGGCGTCATCGGCATGCCGCGTCGGTACGCGACCTACCTGCCGAACGACGGTTTCACCTGGATGAACCAGCTGTCGACGATCGGCTCGATGATCCTCGCGATCTCGTTCCTGCCGTTCATCTTCAACGTCTACGTGACCGCCCGGAACGCACCGAAGGTCGCCGTGAACGACCCGTGGGGCTACGGCCGCTCGCTCGAGTGGGCGACCTCCTGCCCGCCGCCGCGCCACAACTTCACGTCGATCCCGCGCATCCGCTCGGAGTCCCCGGCCTTCGACCTGAACCACCCCGAGGCCGGTGTGCCGATCGGTGTCGGTCCCGCGAAGGACGCTCCCGATGCTCCGACCTACGACGCCGCGAAGGGCGAGGTGAAGTAAGGCCATGCGCGCCAACACCAACCTGTTCTGGATCCTCTTCGGATTCTTCGTCCTGGCGGACGCCGCGTACACCATCTGGGCGCTGATCTACTACGGCGAGCCCGAGTGGGTGGGGACCGTCGCCATCGGCCTGACCGGCCTGATGTCCGCGTTCATCGCCTTCTACCTCGGCAAGGTCATGTCGTCCCAGGGCGGCGTCCTGCCCGAGGACCGCCCGGATGCCAACATCGAGGACGGCGACGCCGAGCTCGGGCACTTCAGCCCGTGGTCCTGGTGGCCCATCCTGCTGGCCGCCGCGGTCGCCGTGTGCTTCCTCGGCGTGGCCGCCGGCCTGTGGATCGTCCCGATCGGGCTCGTCCTCGTGGCGATCACCCTGGTCGGTTGGGTCTACGAGTACTACCGCGGCAACTTCGGGCACTGACCCGGCGCTGCAGCGCACCTGACAGTTCGGGCGGCACCAGAACGGTGCCGCCCGAAGTGCGTCCAGGAGACGAACTCCGGTCCCGATCCGGAACAAACGGGCCCGCCCGCGACTTGACTGGAGCGGACCTCCCACCACAGCGAAAGGAGTCACCTCAGGTGACCGACAAGCGCACCCTCATCATCTTCGGCGCAACGGGCGACCTCGCCTCCCGCCTGCTCCTGCCGGGCCTCGGCACGTTCCTGCAGAGCGGCCGTGCCGTCCCCGTGCAGCTGATCGGCACGGGCCGCAGCGAGCGCAGCCCCGAGAAGTGGAAGGACATCGTCACGCAGTCCTTCGCGTCGCAGGACGTCAAGGGGCCGGAGGTCGACGCGACCATCGAGTCGACGCAGTTCATCCAGGGCGACCCCACCGACCCGAAGCACCTCGAGGCGCTGCTGTCCGCGGCCGACTCCGAGCCGATCCTGTACTTCGCGCTGCCGCCGCAGATCGCCTCCGACATCTGCGAGGCGCTCCAGCAGGTCGAGCTGCCCGAGGGCACCACCCTGGCGTTCGAGAAGCCGTTCGGCACCGACGTCGCCAGCGCCCAGGCCCTCAACGAGACGGTGCTCAAGCTCGTCCCCGAGGACCGCGTGCACCGCACCGACCACTTCCTCGGCCGCACCACGGTGCTGAACATCATCGGTCTGCGCTTCGCGAACCGCCTGTTCGAACCCATCTGGAACGCCGAGAACATCGAGAAGGTCGACATCTTCTACGACGAGACCCTCGGTCTCGAGAACCGCGCTCAGTACTACGACGAGGCCGGCGCGATGGTCGACATGATCCAGTCGCACCTGCTGCAGATCCTCGGCCTGGTCACGATGGACGCCCCGTCGGCGATCGACGCGGTCGAGTTCCGCTCGTCGCTCGCACGGGTCCTGCGCTCCACCCGCCTCAAGGGCGACGACGCGACCATCGCCTCGCGTCGGGCGGTCTACACGGCCGGCACGATCGACGGCAAGGAACTGCCGTCGTACCAGGACGAGGACGGTGTCGACCCGTCGCGCAAGACGGAGACCCTGGCCGAGATCTCGGTCGAGGTCGACACCGCCCGCTGGGCCGGCGTCCCCTTCACCCTGCGGTCCGGCAAGGCCCTCGGCGCCAGCCGGAAAGAGGTCCTGATCACCTTCAAGCCCGTGACGCGCCTGCCCTCCGGCCTGAGCGGTCGCCCGAAGACCGACACGCTGCGCATCGTCCTGAACCCGGACGAGATCGAGCTGTCGGTGTCGGCCAACGGCGGTGGCAACCCGTTCGAGATGGGGCAGGTCACCCTGTCGTCGTCGTTCAGCGACGGCGAGCTCACCCCGTACGGCGAGGTCCTGAACGGCATCTTCCACGACGACCCGCTGCTCTCCATCCGCGGTGACGTGGCCGAGCGCTGCTGGGAGATCGTGGAGCCGGTCGTCGCCGCCTGGAAGGCCGACGAGGTCCCGCTCGAGGAGTACCGCGCCGGTTCGCGCGGCCCGGCGGACTGGGAGTCGTCGTCCTGACGGACGCGCTTCCGACGTCCTGAACGGACGCGCGGACGGACGGGAGGCCCGGTGCCAGGTGGCACCGGGCCTCCCGTCCGTCGTGGAGTCGTCATCAGGGCATCGCAAGACGCCGTCGTGTCATCGTGACGCCGCCGGATCCTGCGGCGTCTCGGCGGCTTCGAGGCGTCGCGCGAAGACGACGGCGTCTTCAGGGCGTCGAGCGGGACGTCAGGCGGGGGAGCCGGCGCGCTCACCCTCGCCGGTCCACGACCGCGTGCCGCCGTCGTGGACGGGCAACCGCGTGCGGTGCCCGACGGTCGCGCCACGTGCGCGCTCGATGGCGTCCGCTGCCGACACGAGCGTCAGGTGCGACAGCACCTGCGGGGTGTTGCCGATGTGGTGCCCGGTGGCGACGTCGATCTCCTCGGAGAGCATGCCGACGTCGTTGGCGTACCCGACGAGCACGTCCATCAGGCGTTCCGCGTCCTCGACCCGGCCCGAGGCGGCGTACTGCTCCACCAACCAGAACGAGCACGCCAGGAACGGGTGCTCGGCGCCGGACAGCCCGTCGAAGCCGGCCGTCGTGCGGTAGCGGAGCACGAGCCCGTCGTCCCCGACGCGCAGGTCCTCCTCGATGGCGCGCACGGTGCCCGTCATCCGGGGGTCGTCGGCGCGGCAGAACCCGACCTGCGGCAGGACGAGCAAGCTCGCGTCGACCTCGTCGGTGTCGTAGTGCTGGCGGAAGGACCCGCGCGCGGCGTTCCAGCCGTGCTCCTCGATCTCGGTGCGGACGGTGTCGCGCAGGGTGCGCCAGCGGTCCACCGGGCCCTCGAGGCCGAACTCCTCGACGGCGGCGACCCCGCGGTCGAACGCGGCCCAGATCATCGCCCGTGAATGCGTGAAGCGGCGTCGGGGCCCGCGCATCTCCCAGATGCCGTTGTCCGGCTCCTGCCAGTGCTCCTCGACGTAGCCGAGCAGTGCCCGCTGCAGGGCCCAGGAATCGGCGTTCTCCTCGACGCCGAGCTCGCGGGCGTCGTGCAGCGCCGCGAGCACCTCGCCGAAGACGTCTCCCTGGTACTGGGTCGAGGCGCCGTTGCCGACGCGCACGGGCGTCGACCCGAGGTACCCGGGCAACTCGGGCAGCTCCCGTTCGGGCAGCTCGCGTTCGCCGGCGATGCCGTACATGATCTGCACGTCGGCCGGGTCACCCGCGATCGCGCGCAGCAGCCAGCCCCGCCAGTGCGTGGCCTCGTCGCGGTAGCCGTGGGCGATGAGCGAGGCGAGCGCGAGGGAGGCATCGCGGAGCCACACGTAGCGGTAGTCCCAGTTGCGTTCGCCGCCGGGGTCTTCCGGCAAGCCCGTGGTCGCAGCGGCGACGACGCCGCCGGTGTCGCCGTGGGTCATCGCACGGAGGAACACCAGCGACCGTCGTGCCGCGTCGGCGTACCGTCCGCTCGTCTGCGCGGGAGCGGTCCATGCCGTCCACCACGACAGGGTGTGGGCGAGGGCGGCGTCGACGTCGAGCGGCTCCGGCGGTTCGCGGTGCGACGGGTACCACGTGAGCACCGTGTCGAGCACGTCGCCGTCGTGGATCGTCGTGACGGCGGTGTGCCGGTGGTCGTCGGCGCGGAACCGCGGACCCCGGACGATCACCGAGCCCGGACCGGCCGTCGCGAGCAGCGCCGGTTCGTCGTCGTCCCCGATCTGCCGGATCCACGGCAGGGCACGCGAGTAGTCGAACCGGATCCGGAGCGTCTGCCGGAGCTCGACGGTGCCGCGGAGGCCACGCACCCGCCGCACGATCGACGGGCGGTGCGCCCCGACGGGCATGAACTCCGTGACCTCGACCACGCCGTCACGGGTGGTCCAGACGGTCGAGAGCACCAGGGTGTCGCCGTGGTACCGCCACCGCGCAGTGGCCGCTCCGTCGGTGGGGCGCAGGGTCCAGTGCCCGTGGTCCTCGGTGCCGAGCAGCGAGGCGAAGGTGGACGAGCTGTCGAAGCGCGGCAGGCACGCCCAGTCGATGGTCCCGTCGCGGCCCACCAGGGCAGCGGTGCCGGTGTCGCCGATCAAGGCGTGGTCCTCGATGCGGTTCGGCGGTGTGTGTGGTGCGGCTGGGGGTGGTGCGGCCGGCTCGGTGCTCATGGACCGATCGAACACCCGACGCCCGAGCACTGCGGTCGGACGAAGGGACTCCGGGCCGAGATCGTGATGAAGGGTCGCTCAGGCCGGATCGGAGGCGTCGGACTCGATGATCCCGACCCGCGCGAGCTCGCTCCACAGCCCGGCGCCGTCGGGGGCGTACACCCAGGGCGCCGACGAGTCACGGGAACGTTCCTGGGCCCGCGAGCGACCACCGGCGAGGACCGCTTCGCTCGTGGACAGCTGCCGGATGGCGACGCCCGCGACGTTGTCCGGGTGCTCCCGCGAGAAGTCGCCGTAGAGGCTCTCGTCGTGCTGCCCGTCGTCGCCGACCAGGAGCCAGCGGATGTCCGGGAAGTCCTTCGCGAGTCTCCGCAGGTTGTCCTGCTTGTGCAACTGGCCGCTGCGGAAGAACCGGTCGTGGGTGGGACCCCAGTCGGTGAGCAGCAGCGTGCCGGACGGGTACATGTTGCGCGTCAGGAAGCGCTGCAGCGTCGGTGCGACGTTCCACGCTCCGGTCGACAGGTAGACCGTCGGAGATCCGGGGTGCTGCGCGAGGATCCGCTCGTACAGCACGGACATGCCGGGCACGGGGCGTCGAGCGTGCTCCGTCAGCACGAACGAGTTCCAGGCGGCGAGCATCGGGCGGGGGAGCGAGGTCACCATCACGGTGTCGTCGATGTCGGACAGCAGCCCGAACCGGGCGTCGGGGTGCACGACGAACACGTCGGCCTCGACGTCGCGCCCGCCGCCCGCCGACAGCCGCACGGTGCGCCAGCCGGGCTCGAGGTCGATCGGGACGATGGTGTCGACGACGCCGCCACGGTCGGTCTGGACCACGTGGGAGACCCCGCCGGCGGTGACGGTGACCTCGGCGTGGTCGACCGCGACGCTCGTGAAGCTCTTCCAGCCGCGGACGCCCGCGTAGGAGACGTCGGAGGCGAGGCCACGGCGCGTCAGCAGCACACGGCAGAGGATGCGCACCCAGCCGGGCGCGCCGTAGCCGGTGTACGGGACCACCGTGGGCACCAGGCCGCGCCGGCGTGCACGGTGCTCGCGGAACTCCTGGACGGCGTCCTCGATGCGGGCCGCGCGGTGCAGGAGCGGCTCGGCCAACGACGGCTCGTGGGGCGTCGGGTCGGGCATGTCGTCATCATCCCATGTGCACCTGACGAAACCCGCGCGCCGAGCGGAACTGGTGAGTCGCAGCCACGTTCCAGGCGCCGTCTGCGAAAGTTGTCCCCGTCACACCAACGAACCGCGCTGGAGCGCAAGAGGAGAACACGTGCTCGTCACCGAGGTAACGAACGCTCTGCCGGGGGGATCATCACTGCTCAGGAACGAGCCGGTCCAAGCCCGCAGTTCGGCGCGCCTCGCCGGCCTCCTCGACGCCGCTGCCGCGGTGATCGACGAGATCGGGTTCGAGCGGCTGACGACCGCCATGGTCGCCGAGCGGGCGGGGGCGTCCATCGGCACCGTCTACCGCTACTTCCCGGACCGCATCGCCGTCGTCGAGGCACTCGCGATCCGCTGCACACAGCGGCTCGCCTCCCGCTTCGTCGAGGCGCTCGACGCCAGCGGCGCCGAGACCTGGCAGGACGCCAACGACGCGCTCATCGACATGACCGCCGAGATGTACCGCACCGAGCCCGGCTTCCGGGCCATCCGGTTCGGCGACCCGGCGGACACCGGCACCGGCGATGCAGAGGACCGGATGGGCGCGCTCGGGGCGACCGTCGGCCAGATCATGCGGGACCGCTTCGGCCTGCCGGACGACGAGCGCATCGCCCGGGCCTGGGTCGTCCTCGCCGAGTCCGGTCACGCGGTGCTGGCGCGTGCGCACCGCGACCGCGAGCACCCCGACACGGAGTTGATCGAGGAGTACCGCCGGATGAACCGTGCGCACCTGGAATCGGTGATCGCCGCGTCCTGACCACCCACTCAGCCGGCGCGACACGCCGGTGACCGATCCGATCCGCCCGCGCCTCCGAACACCGAGGCGCGGGCGTCGTCGTCCCCCGTCGGATCGCGCCGTACGGGTGGTGGGTCCCGGACCATCCGTTCGCCCGGACCCGTCACGCGGCGTCGCGACCGAACCGATGTCGGCACCCCCGGGTACTCTCATCCGGAGTCGGGCTACCTCCGAACAGAAGGGCACCCCATGATCGAGTTCCGCTCGGTGCGCAAGACCTACCCGGACGGCACGACTGCGGTCGAGCACTTCGATCTGGTCATCCCGTCCCGGACCACCACCGTCTTCGTCGGATCCAGCGGCTGTGGCAAGACCACGCTGCTCCGCATGATCAACCGCATGGTCGACCCCTCCTCCGGAACCGTCGAGATCGACGGTTCGGACGTCGCCGGGATCAACCCCGTCGAGCTCCGTCGCCACATCGGCTACGTCATGCAGAACTCCGGACTGCTCCCGCACCGCAAGGTCGTCGACAACATCGCGACCGTCCCGCTGCTGACCGGCGTCTCCAAGGCCGACGCGCGCAAGCGCGCCCTCGAGCTCATGGACACGGTCGGGCTCGACCGTGCCTTCGCCGACCGCTACCCGTCACAGCTCTCCGGCGGCCAGCAGCAGCGCGTCGGTGTGGCCCGCGGGCTGGCCGTCGACCCGAACATCCTGCTCATGGACGAGCCGTTCGGTGCGGTGGACCCCCTGGTGCGGAACGACCTGCAGGACGAGCTCATCCGCCTGCAGCGTGAACTCGGCAAGACTGTCGTGTTCGTGACGCACGACATCGACGAGGCGTTCAAGCTCGGCGACCAGGTCGTCATCCTCAAGAAGGGCGGCGAGATCGCCCAGCAGGGGACGCCGGCCGAGATCCTCGCCGCGCCCGCCGACGACTTCGTCGCCACGTTCATCGGCGCCGGCCGCGGGCGCCGCGCACTCCGTGTCGAGCAGACACCGACGGGTCCGATCGTCGTCGACGGTGAAGGCCGCGCAGCTGGCGTGTTGACGGGTCCCGTCGGGGTCGTCGACGCCGCCGAGGCCGTGCCGCAGTCCGACGCCCGAGCAGCAGAGGCCGGAGCGTCGCACGACGCCCCGGGTGCTCCGGCGCAGGGTGGGGGCACCCGGTGAAGTGGGTGCTGGCGAACCTCGACACGATCTGGGAGAACACGGTCTCCCACCTCGCGATCGCGATCCCGCCGATCATCGTCGCGTTCCTGCTGTCGATCCCGATCGGGTGGCTGGTGGTCCGGCTGCAGCGCCCCGGTGGGTCGCGCTTCGCATCGGGTGTGGGCAGCAGCATCGTGACCCTCGCCGGTCTGCTCTACGCCATCCCGTCGCTCGCCCTGTTCGTCGCGCTGCCGAGCATCATCGGCACCGGCCTGCAGAGCCCGATCAACGTCGTCATCGGTCTGACGCTGTACGGCCTCGCACTGATGGTCCGGTCCACGGTCGACGGGCTGACCTCGGTCGACTCCGAGACCAAGTCCGCCTCGACCGCCATGGGCTACTCGCCGGCGCAGCGGTTCTTCCGTGTGGAGCTCCCGCTCGCCGGTCCGGTGCTGCTGGCCGGGCTCCGGGTGGTCTCGGTCTCCACGATCTCGCTGACCACGGTCGGCGCGGTCCTCGGGATCCCGAGCCTGGGCCTGCTGTTCACCGACGGCCTGGGGCGCGGGATCTACGAGGAGATCCTCTCCGGCATCGTGATGGTGCTCGTGCTCGCCTTCGCCCTCGACGGCCTCCTCGTGCTGCTCGGGCGCCTGGTCATGCCGTGGACACGGACGGACTCGGTGTCCCGCCGACAGGCCCGCCGAGTCCTGCAAGCAGCGGAGGTCTCCTCGTGATCATCGGACAGGCCTTCGCGTGGGTGTTCGACCCCACGAACTACGGCGGCTACAACGGCATCCCCCAGCGCCTCTGGGAACACGTCTGGATCACCCTGCTCGCGGTGCTCATCGCCGCGGTCATCGCCGTGCCGGTCGGGTACGCGATCGGCCACACCCGCCGTGCTCGCGGCTTCTCGATCGCGGTGTCCGGCGGGGTGCGGGCACTCCCGACACTCGGTGTGCTCTCGCTGTTCGGGCTGATGCTCGGCATCGGGCTGCAGGCTCCCCTGCTCGCCCTCGTCATCCTTGCGATCCCGTCGGTGCTCGCCGGTGCGTACTCCGGCATCGAGTCCGTCGACCCGGTGGTCGTCGACGCCGCGAAGGCCCAGGGCATGACCGGCTGGCAGATCCTGTGGAAGGTCGAGATCCCGCTCGGGCTCCCGCTCCTGATCGGTGGCATCCGCGCCGCGGTGCTGCAGGTCGTCGCGACGGCCACGCTCGCCGCGTACGTCGGGGCCGGTGGCCTCGGCGGGTACTTCTTCCTCGGACTGAAGACCCAGGACTACGCCGAGATGCTCGGCGCCTCCATCCTCGTGATCGCCCTCGCGATCGCGTTCGAGATCGTGTTCGCCGTGCTGCAGCGGGCGGCGGTGCCGAAGGGCACCGCCGACCCGTCGGCCCGACAGCGTCAGGGGTCGCGTGAGCGAGCCCGCAATCCACTCCCGGAAGGAAATCCCTCGTGATCACAGCACCCAAGATCCGCGCCGGCGTCGCCGCCGCGATGGCGGTGGGCGTCGTCGCCGCCCTCGCCGGCTGCGCGTCGAGCGACCCGCTCGACAGCGGCTCCAGCGAATCGTCCGACTCGAAGACCATCGTCGTCGGCTCGCAGCAGTACTACTCGAACGAGATCATCGCCGAGCTCTACGCCCAGGTCCTCGAGAAGGACGGCTTCGACGTCAAGCGCAACTTCAACATCGGGCAGCGTGAGGTCTACATCCCGCAGCTCGAGAAGGGCGCCATCGACGTCATGCCCGAGTACAGCGGCAACCTGCTGCAGTACTTCGACAAGGACTCGGACGCGAAGACCGCCGACCAGATCGACGACGGGCTCGACACGGCCCTGCCGAAGGGCCTCCGGGTCCTCGACGAGGCCGACGCGACCGACCAGGACAGCTACACCGTCACGAAGAAGTTCTCCGAGGACAACGACGTCACGAGCCTGGCCGACCTGAAGAACGTCGACGAGAAGCTCACCGTGGGAGCCAACTCCGAGAACCAGACGCGGCCGTACGGCCCGAAGGGGCTCAAGTCGGTCTACGGCGTCGACGTCGACTTCAAGGCGATCGAGGACGGCGGCGGTGCCCTGACCGTCAAGGCGCTCAAGGACGGCACCGTCCAGCTGGCCGACATCTACACGGCCGACCCGAGCATCAAGGCGAACGGCTTCGTCACGCTGGAGGACCCGGAGAACCTGATCCTGCCGCAGAACGTCGTGCCGGTCGTCTCGAAGAAGGTCGACGAGAAGGCTGCGGACGCGATCGACTCGGTCAACGAGAAGCTCACGACCGAGGCCCTGATCGAGCTCAACACCAAGAGCACGGCCGACAAGGAGAAGGCGTCCACCATCGCCGAGGACTGGCTCAAGGCCGAGGGTCTGCTGTAGCCACAGCACCACCGCTGCACCTCGCAGTTGAACGACAGGCGTCGGGTATCTACCCGGCGCCTGTCGTCGTTCGCGCCAGGGACAGCGCGAACATCCGTGCCGCACGGTTGTGCCGTGCAGAGGCTGTGCACGTTTGTGCAACGGGAGGTTCTACAAGTTGTCGAAGTGGTGCGCCCCGCGATAGCGTTGAGGTGTCCCAAGGGCTGTGACACCTGATGTATCCGTTCCACAGGAAGCAACTGACGTGCACGAACAGCGCGCGGCCACCCGTCTCGGAATCGCCGCATGAACGACCTCCTCGATCCGCTCCTCCTGTCGCGGTGGCAGTTCGGTCTGACGACCATGTACCACTTCCTCTTCGTCCCGCTGACGATCGGCATGGCAGCCGTGGTGGCCGTGTTCCAGACCGCCTGGTACCGGACCGGCCGCGCGCACTACCTGCAGCTGACGCGGTTCTTCGGACGGATCTTCCTGATCAACTTCGCGATGGGTGTCGTGACGGGCATCGTGCAGGAGTTCCAGTTCGGCATGAACTGGTCGAACTACTCGCGCTTCGTCGGTGACGTCTTCGGCGCACCGCTCGCGCTCGAGGGGATCCTGGCGTTCTTCTTCGAGGCTGCGTTCATCGGCATCTGGATCTTCGGCTGGGACCGCCTGCCCAAGGGCCTGCACCTGGCGAGCATCTGGTGCGTCAGCGCCGGCACGATCATGTCGGCGTACTTCATCATCGCCGCGAACGCGTTCATGCAGCACCCGGTCGGCTTCGCGATGAACGAGGCCAAGGGCCGCGCGGAGCTCACCGACATCTGGGCGGTGCTCGGCAACAAGGTCGCCCTGGCCGCGTTCCCGCACACGCTCTTCGCCTGCTTCATGGTCGCCGCGGCGGTCATCATCTCGGTCGCGGCCTACCACCTGGCCCGCAACCAGAACCTCGAGACGATGATGCCGGCGCTCAAGTTCGGCATGTGGACCATGCTCGCGGCCGGCGCGCTGACCGTCCTGACCGGCGACCAGCTCGGACTGACGATGGTCGACACGCAGCCGATGAAGATGGCGGCTGCCGAGGCGCTGTACAACACCGCGACCGGCAAGGACGCCTCGTTCTCGATCTTCACGCTCGGCACCCCGGACGGCGTGCACGAGCTGTTCTCGATCCGGGTGCCGTACCTGCTGTCGTTCCTGTCGACGCACACGTTCAACGGCACGGTCGAGGGCATCAACGACCTGCAGGCGCAGTACACGCAGGTGTACGGCCCCGGCGACTACAAGCCGATCATCTGGGTCACCTACTGGTCGTTCCGCTGGATGATCGCCCTCGGCGTCGGCGCGGTCATGGTCTCGCTGGTCGGGCTGTGGCTGACCCGCAAGGGCCGGTTCCCGACGCAGCGCTGGGTGTGGCGCATCGCCACCTGGACGGTGCCGCTGCCGATGGCCGCGATGATCGTCGGTTGGGTCTTCACCGAGATGGGTCGCCAGCCGTGGCTCGTGTTCGGGCTGCTCCAGACGAAGGACGGTGTGTCGCCGAACGTGACCGGACTCGAAGTCCTCATCTCGCTGCTGGTCTTCACCCTGATCTACGGCTCGCTGGCCGTCGTCGAGTTCAAGCTCATCAAGAAGGTCGCGCAAGAGGGGCCCGCCGACCCGGCCGAGGTCGACGAGGAGACCGGCGAGGTCAAGCACGAAGTGACGGTCTACTAGAAATGGACGCTGCCTGATGGATCTCCCCGTTCTCTGGTTCGCGATCGTCGGCGTCTTCTTCGTCGGCTACTTCGTCCTCGACGGATTCGACTTCGGTGTCGGTATGTCCCTGCCGTTCCTCGGCAAGGACGACACCGACCGTCGGGTCCTGATCAACACCATCGGCCCGGTCTGGGACCTCAACGAGACCTGGGTCATCGTCGCCGGGGCCTGCTTGTTCGCGGCGTTCCCGGAGTGGTACGCCACGATGTTCTCCGGGTTCTACCTGGCGCTGCTGCTCATCCTCGCTGCACTCATCGCCCGAGGGGTGTCGTTCGAGTACCGGCACCAGAACAAGCACCTCGAGTGGAAGCGCCGCTTCGACCTGATGATCATCGTCGGCAGCGCGGTGCCGTCGTTCCTGTGGGGCGCCGCGTTCGGCAACGTCGTCCGTGGCATCCCGATGGACGCCGGGCACAACTACACCGGCACGATCTTCGACCTGCTCAACCCGTTCGCGCTGCTGACCGGTGCCGCGACGCTGCTGGTGTTCTTCACCCACGGGGTCGTCTTCGTCGCGCTCAAGACCGAGGGCGACGTCCGCGTCCGCGCCAAGCGCCTGGCGACCCGGGCCGGAATCGTCACGATCGTCGTCGGCGCCGCGTTCCTGGTGTCGATGGCCTTCGTCCGGGCCACCCCGGCCTCGCTGGTGCTCTCCGTGGTCGCCGCCCTGGCCCTGGTGCTCGCCGTGCTCTGCAACGCCTGGGGCAAGGAGGGGCGCGCCTTCACGCTGATGGCGGTCACCATCGCCGCGATCGTGCTCGCGATGTTCACGGCGATCTTCCCCGACGTCATGCCGGCCTCGAACGACGTCGCGAACAGCCTGAACGTGTACAACGCCTCGTCCGGGTCGTACACGCTGACCGTGATGAGCTGGGTCGCGCTGATCTTCGTGCCCCTGGTCTTCGCGTACCAGGCGTGGACCTACTGGGTGTTCCGCAAGCGCGTCTCCCGCGCTCAGGTCACCGCGGCCGCGCACTAGGCGGACGACGATGAAGCCCCTCGACCCCCGACTCCTGCGGTTGTCCCGGACGGCGCGCGGCTTCATCGTCGCCGCCTCCGGCACCGGTGTCCTCCGCACGCTCGCGACCATCGCGATCGCGTGGGGGATCGCCGCGGCCGTCACCCTCGGGGTCGACGCCGTGGGCGACGGCAGGGTGCCGGCGGCGTTCGGGCAGGCGCTCGCGCTGCTCGGCGGGGCGTTCGTCCTGCGTGCGGTGGCCGCGTGGGCCACCGACGACCTGGCGGCCCGCGCTGCTGTGAAGGTGAAGAGCGAGATGCGCACGACGGTGCTCGCCCGCGCCGCCGAGCGCGGTCCGTCGTGGCTCGCCGGCCGGTCGAGCGCCGGCTTCGCCACCACCCTCGGCCCCGGACTCGACGCACTCGACGCCTACTTCGGCCGGTACCTGCCGCAGCTCGCGCTCACCGCGATCGCGACGCCGGTGCTCCTGGTCGCGATCGGCCTGGCCGACCTGACGAGCGGGCTGGTCATCCTGTTCGCCCTGCCGGTGATCCCGGTCTTCATGATCCTGATCGGCCTGGCGACGCAGTCGCTGCAGCGGAAGCAGTCGGACGCCCTCGCGAAGCTCGGCGGCGCCTTCACCGAGGCGGTCGAGGGGCTCGCCACGCTCAAGGTCTTCGGCCGTGCCCGCCGCCAGGTCGGTCGCATCGGGACGGTCACCGACGAGTACCGCCGCGGCACGATCGGTGTGCTCCGGCTGTCGTTCGTGAGCGGCTTCGCGCTCGAACTCGCGGCGAGCCTGTCCGTCGCACTGGTCGCCGTCTCGATCGGCATCCGCCTGGTCGACGGCTCGCTCGGCCTCGGCGCCGCGATGTTCGTGCTCGTGCTGGCACCGGAGGCCTTCGCCCCCATCCGCCAGGTCGGCGCCGACTTCCACGCCGCCCAGGACGGCGTCGAGGCCTCGGCAGCGGTGCTCGACGTGCTGTCCGACGACGAGACCGCATCCGCGTCCGCGACCGGCAGGAGCGGCAGAACGACCCACAGCCGGACCGGCACCGGCCCCGCCGCACCCGCCACCGCCCTGGATGTCCGAGGGGTCACCATCCGCCGGCCCGACGTCGTGATCGGGCCGTTCGACCTGCACGCCGAGCCCGGCACCGTGGTCGTGCTCGCCGGCCCGAGCGGTTCCGGCAAGTCGAGCATCATCGCCGCACTCCGCGGCGTCCTGCCGCACTTCGGTGTCGTCACCGTGCCCGGCCCGGCCGGTGCCTCCGTCGCCGAGCGCACCACGTGGGCCGACCAGCGGCCGCGCCTCGTCCGCGGGACGATCGCCGAGAACGTCGCGCTCAGCGCGACCCCCGACGAAGCCGACGTGCGCACCGCCCTGGGCGACGCGGGGCTGGGACTCGACCCGGGCCTCCCGGTCGGCGCCGGTGGCAGCGGACTGTCCGGCGGCCAGGCACAGCGCGTCGCCGTCGCCCGCGCGCTGTACCGCGCGCGCCGCGCCGCCACGCCCCTCGTGCTGCTCGACGAGCCGACGTCCGCGCTGGACGCGGAGGCCGAGGCACGGGTCATCGCGGCCGCCCGTGGTCTGGCGGCCGACGGCGCCGTCGTCGTGGTCGCCAGCCACCGACCGGCGGTCGTCGCCGCGGCGGACGTCCGCGTGGACGTCCGCGCTGGCGGATCCGTGACGGTCCGCAGGGAGGTGCGCGCATGAGCCGGGAGGCCCGTGGCGGCTCCGTCCTGCGGCTCGCGATGCCGCGCGGGTCGGGTTGGGCGAAGGCGGTCGCCGCCGGATCGCTCAGCGCGGTCTGCGCCGTCGCGCTCCTCGCCGCGAGCGGCTACCTGATCACCCGTGCAGCCGAGCACCCGCCGATCCTGTACCTGACGCTCGTGATGGTCGGCGTGCGCGCCTTCGCGCTGGGGCGTGCCGTGCTGCGCTACGTCGACCGGCTCGCCGGGCACGACGCGTCCTTCCGGCAACTGGCCGTGGTGCGGACGGAGATGTACCGGCGGCTCGCGTCGATCGCGCCCGCGGGACTCGGTCGGACCGGACGCGGTGACCTCATGACGCGCCTGGTGACCGACACCGACCGGCTGCAGGACCTTCCGATCCGAGTCGTCGGTCCGCTCGTCTCCGCCGGGGTGGCCGCGCTGCTGTCGGTCGTCGCCGTGGCGCTCGTGTCGGTGCCGGCGGCGCTCGTGCTCCTCCTCGCGCTGGTGGTGGCGGCCCTGGTCGGCACGATCGTCACCCGGTCGATCGCCGAGCGCACGGACCGCGAGACCGCCGCCGACCGGGGTCGCGTCGCGGACCTCGTGCTCGACACCGTCCGGACGCTCGACGTCTTCGCCGCCTACGGCACCTTCGACGAGCGGCTCGCACACATCGCCCGCCTCGACGCCGGTGTCACCCGGGCCGTCCGACGTCGCGGTACGGTCGAGTCGCTCGTCGGCGCCCTCGTCGGTCTGGTCGGTGGCGGCGCGGTGATCGGGATCCTCGCCGTCGGTGCCCCCGCCGTGGTGTCCGGTGCGCTCGACGGTCCGCTCTGGGCACTGGCGGTCTTCGTGCCGCTGGCGCTCTTCGAGGTCGTCGGGACCGTCCCGCTCGCCGTCCTGACGCTCCGCCGGGTGCGGGCTGCGGCCGAACGGGTCGAGCAGGTCGTGCCCGCAGAGGTGCCCGTCGGCGTCGTCCCCGAGCCAGACGAGGACGCCGACCCGGCGTCGCTCGTGGTCGAGGGGCCGGTCACGCTCGCCGTGCACGACCTCACGGTCCGTTGGCCGGGGGCTGCCGAGCCCGCGGTCGACGGGGTCTCGTTCACGCTCACGCCCGGCGAGGTCGTCGTGCTCCAGGGGCCGAGCGGCGCCGGCAAGTCGACCCTGGTCGACGCGCTCGTCCGGTTCGTGGAGCACGAGGGCTCCTACACGCTCGACGGCGTCGAGGCGAAGGCGATGCACCCGGACGCGGTGCGGGCGCGGGTCGGCCTGATCGAACAGGACCCGTTCGTGTTCGACCAGTCGGTGCGGCAGAACCTGCTCTTCGCCCGCGAGACCGCGACCGACGACGAGCTGCTCGCCGTGCTCGACCGGGTCGGCCTGGGGGACTGGGTCGAGCGGCGGGGCGGGCTGGACGCCTCGGTCGGGGAACGCGGCGTGCTCGTTTCCGGCGGTCAGGCGCACCGGCTCGCGCTGGCCCGCGCGCTGCTGCACGCGTTCCCGGTGCTGGTGCTCGACGAGCCGACGGCCGACGTCGATCCGGACCTCGGTGACACCGTGCTGCGCGACCTCGTCACCACGGCCCGCGCAGCGGGTCGGACGGTCGTCATCGTGTCGCACGTCCCGGTGGCGCCGGACCTGGTCGACCGCACCCTGTGGATGCGGGACGGACGCCTGCTCGCCGGGTGAGCCGACAGACGGACGCGGGACGGGCCTCCCGGCTTGTATCGTTGACGACCGTGACCACCGAGCAGCACGCCGAGGACCCGAACGCCTACGACTTCCGTCGTATCCAGGAGAAGTGGCAGCCCCGCTGGGAAGAGCTCGGGCTCTTCACCACCGACCTCGACGACACCCGTCCGCGCAAGTACATCCTCGAGATGTTCCCGTACCCGTCCGGCGACCTGCACATGGGGCACGCCGAGAACTGGGCCCTCGGGGACTTCGTCGCGCGCTACTGGCGCCAGCAGGGCTTCAACGTGCTGCACCCGATCGGGTGGGACTCCTTCGGTCTGCCCGCCGAGAACGCGGCGATCAAGCGCGGGGTCGACCCGAAGGACTGGACCTACGCGAACATCGAGCAGCAGAAGGCGTCCTTCAAGCGCTACGCGCCGTCGTTCGACTGGACCACCGAGATCCACACCTCGGACCCCGAGTACTACAAGTGGAACCAGTGGCTGTTCCTGAAGATGTACGAGAAGGGCCTGGCGTACCGCAAGGACAGCTGGGTGAACTGGGACCCAGTGGACCAGACCGTGCTCGCGAACGAGCAGGTCCTGCCCGACGGCACCTCGGACCGCTCCGGCGCCGTCGTCGTGAAGAAGAAGCTCACGCAGTGGTACTTCAAGATCACCGAGTACGCCGACCGCCTGCTCGACGACCTGAACCAGCTCGAGGGGCGCTGGCCGGCGAAGGTCATCGCGCAGCAGCGCAACTGGATCGGCCGCTCGGTCGGCGCCGACGTCGACTTCGTGATCGAGGGTCGCGACGAGCCCGTCACGGTCTTCACCACGCGTCCGGACACGATCCACGGGGCGACGTTCCTGGTCGTCGCGCCGGACTCCGACCTGGCGGCGTCGCTCGTGGAGTCGGCCGACGAGTCCGTGCGTACCGCGTTTGCTGAGTACCTGACGGCGACGCAGAAGACGTCCGAGATCGACCGGCAGAACGCCGACCGCCCGAAGACCGGCGTGCCGCTCGGCCGGTTCGCGATCCACCCGCTCACGGGGGAACGCCTGCCGATCTGGGCCGCCGACTACGTCCTCGCCGACTACGGCCACGGCGCCGTGATGGCGGTGCCCGCGCACGACCAGCGCGACCTCGACTTCGCGCGGGCGTTCGACCTGCCGGTGAAGGTCGTCGTCGACACGAACGCCGCCGTCACCGGGGCGATCCCGGTGATCCCGGAGGGCGCGACGCTCGACGACTTCGACGTGCCGACGCTCGACCCGGTCGCCACCGGCGAAGCACTGACTGGCCAGGGCCGGATGATCAACTCCGGGCCACTCGACGGCATGTCGAAGCAGCACGCCATCACCGCGGCCATCGCACTGCTCGAGGAACGCGGCACCGGCCGTGCCGCCAAGACCTACCGTCTGCGCGACTGGCTCATCTCCCGCCAGCGGTTCTGGGGCACCCCCATCCCGATCATCCACGGCGCCGACGGCAGCGAGCACCCGGTGCCGCTCGACCAGCTGCCGGTCCGGCTGCCGGACACCGAGGGCCTCGACCTCAAGCCGAAGGGCACCTCGCCGCTCGGCGGAGCCACCGACTGGGTCAACGTCCCGAACCCCGTCGACGGCACTCCGGCGCTCCGTGACACCGACACGATGGACACCTTCGTCGACTCGTCGTGGTACTTCCTGCGGTTCCTGTCGGCACAGGACGACACCCAGGCGTTCGACCCGGCTGCCGCACGCCGCTGGGCCCCCGTCGACCAGTACATCGGTGGCATCGAGCACGCGATCCTGCACCTGCTCTACGCCCGCTTCGTCACCAAGGTGCTGTTCGACCTCGGGTACCTCGACTTCACCGAGCCGTTCTCGGCGCTGCTCAACCAGGGCATGGTGCTGTCCGGCGGCTCGAAGATGTCGAAGTCGAAGGGCGGCGTCTCGCTCGGCGACGAGCTCGACGCGAACGGCGTCGACGCCATCCGCCTGGTCATGGGCTTCGCCGGCCCGCCGGAGGACGACATCAACTGGGAGGACGTCTCACCGTCCGCCTCGGCTCGGTTCCTGGCGCGGGCGTACCGCCTGGCGCTCGACGTCACGTCCGCACGTGACGCCGTGTGGGCCGACGGCGACCGGGCACTCCGCCAGGTCACCCACCGGTTCCTCGCCGACGCCCCCGGGATGATGGAGTCGTTCAAGTTCAACGTCGTCATCGCGCGACTGATGGACCTGGTCAACGTCACCCGCAAGGCGATCGACAGCGGCCCCGGCGCCGACGATCCCGCCGTGCGCGAGGCCGTCGAGACGATCGCGCTCGGCCTGAGCGTCTTCGCGCCGTACACCGGCGAGGAGATGTGGGAGAAGCTGGGCTACGAGGCCACCGTCGCCACGTACGGCTGGCGGAAGGCCGACCCGACGCTGCTCGTGCAGGAGACCCTGACGGCCGTCGTGCAGGTCAACGGCAAGGTGCGTGACTCGTTCGAGGTGTCGAAGTCGATCGAGGCGGACGAGCTCGAGCAGCTGGCACGGTCGTCGGCGAACGTGCAGCGGTACATCGGTGACCGCGAGATCGTGAAGGTGATCGTCCGGGCCCCGAAGCTCGTGAACATCGCCATCAAGGGGTAGGTGGAGCGCAAGCTCGCGCGATCGTCCCTCCACAGCAGGGGCGATCGCGGCACCCGTCCACAGGTGTGACCTCCGGAGCCCGGCCGATCGGCGGGGCTCCGTAGCGTTCGGGGCATGTCGTCCCCTTCGTCTCCCGGACCCTGGTGGTCCCGTCTCGCGTTGTCACCGCGGGCCGCCGTGGTGCTGGCGGCGGTCGTGGTGGCGGTCGCCGTCGTCGTGGTGCTCGTCGGGGCGCTGGCGTCGCGTGGCGGCGGGGGCGCCGGGGGGACTGGCGGTGTCGTCGTGCGTGGCGCGCCGACGGCCGGTGCAAGCGGGGCAGCGGGTGCAGCGGGTGCAGCGGGTGCAGCGTCAGCGTCTGCCGGTGCTGTTCCGTCCGCTCCTGCTGTCGGGCGCGTCGTGGTGCACGTGCTCGGGGCGGTGCGGCGGAGCGGTGTGGTCGAGCTGCCGGCATCGAGCCGGGTCGGGGACGCGCTCGAACGTGCCGGTGGCGCCACGGACGACGCCGACCTCGACCGCCTGAACCTGGCCCGGGTGCTGACGGACGGCGAGCGGTTGTACGTGCCGCGCCTCGGGCAACAGGAGGTGCCCGAGGCGCTCGGGCCGATGGCAGACGGTGCTGCCGCCGGGCCGACTGCCGCTGCCGGGGCCGGGGGCGGCGGTGGCACTGCGGGCGCCGGGGGCGAGGGGTCCACCGTCGTCGACCTGAACACCGCCGACCAATCCGCGCTCGAGACCCTGCCCGGGATCGGACCCGGGCTGGCCGGGCGGATCATCGCCTGGCGTGACGAGCACGGCCGGTTCACCGCGGTCGAGGACCTGCTCGACGTCAGCGGCATCGGCGACGTGCGGTTCGCCGAGCTCCGCGATCGCGTGCGGGTCTGAGGGGCGACGGTGCAGCTCACACCGAGTGCGATCGACCTGCGGGTCGCGGTGCCGGTGGCGGTCGCCTGGATCGCGACCGCCCTGCTCGTCGGCGTGCCCGACGTGGCACCCGTGGTCGGTGGGGCCGCGGCGCTCCTGACCGGCGTCAGCGGCAGCGTGCTCCGGTGGCGTCGGGGCGCCGGGGTCGTGCCGGTCGTCGCCGGACTGCTGCTCGTCGCGGGGTCCCTGACGACGCTGCTCGCGGTGTCGGTCCTCGTGGGGGAGTCCCGGCGGGCCCCGGAACCGCTGCGTGCGCTCGTCGCCGGTCCGGGGGCGGGGCACGTCGACGTCGAGGCGGTGCTGACCCGCGACCTCGTGCCGGGGGACCGCTCCGTCACCGCGACGCTGGTGCGCGCGGAGGATCTCGACGGGCTCCGGGTGCCGGTCCGGCTCGTCCCCGACCTGCACGCTGGTGCCCCCGACGCCGTGCTTGCGGCCGGGGCACGGGTCACCGGGACCGCGGCAGTGCAGCCGGACGACCCCGGATCAGCGACCGCCTTCGTGGCGTTCCTGCGCGGGACGCCGTCATCGGTGCGGCCCGACGGGCTGCTCGGGGCCACCGACTCTGCGCGACAGGCCTTCGTGCGGGCGACGTCCGGCCTGCCGCAGCCCGGAGCGGCGCTGCTGCGCGGACTCGCGATCGGGGACCGCTCCGGACTCGACCCGGCGACCGAGGCGGCGATGGAGACCTCTGCGCTGACGCACCTGACGGCGGTGTCCGGGGCGAACTGCGCGGTGGTGGTCGGGCTCGTCGTGGTCCTCGGCCGTGCCTGTGGTCTCCCGCGAGGGCCCCGGGCCGCGGCGGCCGTCGGCGTGCTCCTGGTGTTCGTCGTGCTCGTGCGGCCCGACCCCTCGATCGTCCGGGCCACGGTGATGGCGATCGTGGTGCTCGTCGTGCACCTGGCCGGTCGACCGGTGCGGGGCGTCCCGCTCATCGCCCTCGCCGCGGTCGGCATGCTCGTGGTCGACCCGTGGTTCGCGCGGTCGTTCGCGTTCGCCCTGTCCGTGCTCGCCACGAGCGGGATCGTGGTGCTCGGCCCGCCGCTCACCGAGCTCCTGGCACGTCGTGTGTGGCCGCCGGTCGCCGCCGCACTCGCGATCCCGGTCGCCGCGCAGGTGGCCTGCTGGCCGGTGACGATCCCGCTGTCGGCGGCGCTCCCGACCTACGCGGTGCCGGCGAACCTGCTGGCGGAGCCGTTCGCGCCGGTCGTCACGGTGATCGGGCTCGCCGCGTGCAGCCTCGCTCCGGTGTGGCCGGTGGGTGCGCAGGGGCTCGCGGCCGTCGCGTGGGTCCCGGCCGCCGCCGTCGGGGGCATCGCGCACGCGGCGGCGGCCCTGCCCTACGCCTCGGCACCCTGGCCGGCCGGGGCGCTCGGCGTGGCCGCCGCCGTGCTGGTGTGCGGCTGCATCGCGGTCGCCGTGCTGGTCCGGGGGCGGCTCGGCTCCCGGTTGCTGCTCGCCGCGGGGGTCTTGGTCGTGGTCGGTGTCGCAGCGGTCACCGTCCCGGTGCTCGTCGTCCGGGGATCGGTGCCGGGGGACTGGTCGGTCGCCGCGTGCGACGTCGGGCAAGGGGACGCCGTGCTGCTCCGCGGCGACGACGCCGTCGCCCTCGTGGACACCGGTGACGACGAGGAGCGGCTCCGGGCCTGCCTGGACCTCCTCGGGATCACCCGGATCGAGCTGCTGGTGCTCACGCACTTCGACCGCGACCACGTCGGCGCGGTCGGAGCGGTGGCGGACAGGGTCGCGACCGCCCTGGTCGGACCCGTCGGCCGCGAGTCGGACGAGCGGGTGGTCGACGACCTCCGGCGTGCCGGTGTCGACGTCCGGACGGCGGACGACCGCGTCTCCGGCACCCTCGGGCCGCTCGCCTGGCGCGTGCTGTGGCCGCCGGGCGAGGACCGTGCCGCCGGCAACGACGCGAGCATCGTGCTGGTCACGGGGCCGGCGGACGGAGACTCATGTGCGGCGTGCCTGACCGGGGTCTTCCTCGGCGACCTCGGGGAGTCGTCGCAACGTCGGCTGCGCAACGCCGGTGGTCTGCCGACGGGGCCGATCGACGTCGTGAAGGTGGCGCACCACGGCTCCGCGGACCAGGACCCGCAGCTCTACCGGGGGCTCGCCGCGCGGGTCGGGCTCATCGGGGTCGGCGCTGACAACACCTACGGGCATCCGACGCCGTCCGCGCTCGGCATGCTCGAGGCCGCGGGCACGCTGCCGCTCCGCACCGACGAGCGCGGCACCGTGGTGCTCGCCCGCTCCGGTACCGACGAGGTGCGGGTGTGGACGGAGCGCTCGTCGTCGGCGGCCGCCCGTAGGATCGTCGGTGCACCACTCGACCCGGCGCCGTCCGGGTCGGCACCACCGGAAGGACCACATGGCCGCCAAGAAGCCCGCGCGCGCCGCAGCGAAGATCGACCAAGTGCCCTGGTCGGGGATCCGTCCGGCACCCGTCGTGCTCATCACCGGGCCCGAAGCATTCCTCGCCGACCGTGCCCGCGGTGTGCTGAAGGACCTGCTGCAGGGCGAGGACCCCGCGCTCGAGGTGCACGACCTCGAAGCCGACCAGTACGCCCCCGGGCTCCTCGCCACCCTCGCCAGCCCGTCGCTGTTCGGCGAGCCGCGGCTCGTGCAGGTCACGAACGTCGAGAAGTGCACCGACGCCTTCATCACCGAGACGATCTCGTACCTGCAGGCCCCCGCCGACGACGTCACCCTGGTACTCCGGCACGGGGGCGGCGTGCGCGGCAAGAAGCTCCTCGACACCATCCGCAGCGGTGTCGGCGGCGGGGTCGAGGTGCTGTGCGACGAGCTCAAGCGCGAGACCGACCGCATCGACTTCGTGAACGCCGAGTTCCGCGCCGCACGACGCCGCATCGCGCCCTCCGCCGTCCGCACGCTCGTGACCGCGTTCGCCGACGACCTCGCCGAACTCGCCGCCGCGTGCCGACAGCTCCTGGCGGACGAGGCCGAGGAGATCACCGACAAGGTCGTCGACAAGTACTACGGCGGTCGGGTCGAGACGAACGCGTTCAAGGTCGCCGACATCGCCCTCGCGGGTCGGTCGGCACCGGCGATCGTCGAGCTGCGGCATGCCCTGGCCACGGGCGAGGCACCCGTGCCGATCGTCGCCGCGTTCGCGAGCAAGATCCGCACGATGGCGAAGGTCAGCGCTTTCCGGGGCCCGAGCGGGCAGGCGGCCTCGGCGCTGGGCATGGCGCCGTGGCAGGTGCAGCGCGCGCAGCGTGACGTCGCCGGCTGGAGTGAGTCCGGGTTGGCGAACGCGATCATCAGCATCGCCGAGGCGGACACCGCGGTGAAGGGTGGCTCGCGCGACGCGCACTACGCGCTCGAGGTCATGGTCCGCACCATCGCCCGACGCGGCGAGCCCCGCTGAGGCGAGACGGGCCTCCCGGCCGTCCCGCGCCTGTCGGCCGGCACTTCGTGAGCAGGAACGGTCGGGTGCACCATCGCGACCCGACCGTTTCTGCTCACGAAACGAACGCAGCGCAACGCAGCGCACTCGCGCCCCACACACGACGAAGGCCCCGCACCAACGGTGCGGGGCCTTCGGACCAGAAGGGTCAGGACGTCAGAGCGACGAGACCTTCTTCGCGATGGCCGACTTGCGGTTCGCGGCCTGGTTCTTGTGGATGACACCCTTGCTCACGGCCTTGTCGAGCTTCTTCGACGCGAGGGCCAGGGCAGCGACGGCCTTGTCCTTGTCGCCGGCGGCGACGGCGTCGTTGGCACGACGGATGTGCGTCTTGAGCTCCGACTTGTACGCCTTGTTGCGCTCGGTGGCCTTGAGGTTGGTCTTGATGCGCTTGATCTGCGACTTGATGTTCGCCATGAATTGCTCCTGCTCGTCTCGTACGGGTGGGCGCGACCGCAGGGTAGAGGGGCCCTTGGTCGCATCGCGTTCCACCCGTGGGCGGGGAACGCGGAAGCCAGCCACCAACACTACCAGGCAAGCGGGCTGCCACCAAAGCGCGAAACACCGCCGGATCGGCGGATCCCCGCGGTCGACCGCGGCGAAACCCCACGGCAACACGCACCGGATACCGTGACGGACATGCCCTCCCTCGCACCTCGGATCGACACCGTGCCCGCCTCCGGCATCCGGAGGGTCTTCGAGCAGGCTGCCCTGCTGCAGTCGAGCGGCACCGACGTCACGATGCTCGTGATCGGCGAGCCGGACGTCCCGGTGGCACCGCACATCGGCGAGGCGGCCCGTCGTGCCTGGTCCGAGGACCGCACCGGGTACACCCCGAACGGCGGGATCGCACCCCTGCGTGAGGCCGTCCGCGACAAGCTCCGACGTGAGAACCGGATCGAGGCCGACCTCGAGCAGATCTGGATGACGATCGGTGCGACGCAGGCGCTGTTCCAGGCGATGACCCTGACCCTCAGCCCGGGTGACGAGGTCCTCGTGCCGGACCCCGGCTACACGACCTTCACGATGAACGCCCACATCATCGGGGCGACACCGGTGCCGTACCGGCTGGAGCCGCAGCACGGGTTCGAGCCCGATCTGCAGGCCCTCGAGGCGAGCGTCACCGAACGCACCCGGGTACTGATCGTCAACTCGCCGTCGAACCCGCTCGGCTCGGTGTTCGGCGAGGCGACCCTCCGTGCGCTCCTCGCCTTCGCGAAGCGGCACGACCTCTGGGTGATCAGCGACGAGGTCTACGAGTACTTCACCTACGGCACCCGCCACGTGAGCCTGGCCGCGCTCGACGAGGACGACCGCGTGTTCTCGGCGTTCTCGCTGAGCAAGACGTACGCGATGACCGGCGTCCGCGTCGGGTACCTCGTCACGCCGAAGGGGCTCGGCGCGACGATGCGGACCACGCAGGAGGCCATGATCAGCTGCGTCGCCGAGCCCGACCAGTACGCGGCCCTCGCGGCGATCGTCGGGGACCACTCCGCGGTGCGCGACGCCCGGGAGCACTACCGCGCGAACCTCGAGGTCGCGAAGCAGACGCTCGACGACGCCGGCATCCCGTACCTCGACCCGCGCGGGGCGTTCTACCTGTGGATCGACATGACGCACGCCTCCGACGGGGACATCGCGGAGTGGGCGCTCGGGTTCCTGCAGCGCGAGCGGGTCGCCGTCGCACCGGGCAGCGCCTTCGGCCGCACCGGCGAGGGGTGGATCCGCGTGTGCCTCGCAGCCAGCCCGGACGACCTCCGGCGCGGTCTCGGCGCCCTGCCGGCTCCGGCGCACGCGACCGTCTGACCGGCGGCCGTCGCCCGCCTCGTCGACCGGACCACGGCCCTGGGCCCACGCCCCGCGTCCGTCTCGTGCGTGGCGGACGCGCGCCGTGCCTCCAGGGCGGGTGAAGCGTGGGAGACTGTTGCGACCGTCCGACCCACCTGAGGAACCGTGAGCCCACAAGCATCCGCTCCGCTGGAGCCCGCAGCGACCCCGGCCGACGCGATCCGCAACTTCTGCATCATCGCGCACATCGACCACGGCAAGTCGACGCTGGCCGACCGCATGCTGTCGATCACCGGCATCGTCGAGGACCGCGCAATGCGTGCGCAGTACCTCGACCGCATGGACATCGAGCGCGAGCGCGGCATCACGATCAAGTCGCAGGCCGTGCGCATGCCGTGGGAACTCGACGGTGAGACCTTCGCGCTGAACATGATCGACACCCCCGGGCACGTCGACTTCTCGTACGAGGTCTCGCGCTCCCTGGCCGCGTGCGAGGGCGCGATCCTGCTCGTCGACGCCGCCCAGGGCATCGAGGCGCAGACGCTCGCGAACCTGTACCTGGCGCTCGAGAACGACCTCGAGATCATCCCGGTCCTCAACAAGATCGACCTGCCCGCAGCTGAGCCGGACAAGTACGCCGCCGAGCTCGCGCAGCTCATCGGCGGCAAGCCGGAGGACGTCCTGCGGGTCTCCGGCAAGACCGGCGTCGGGGTGCCCGAGCTCCTCGACCTCGTCGTCCGTCGCGTGCCGGCCCCCGTCGGCGACGCCGAAGCGGCGCCCCGCGCGATGATCTTCGACTCGGTCTACGACAGCTACCGCGGCGTCGTCACCTACGTCCGCATGATCGACGGCACCATCTCGCCCCGCGAGAAGGTCCAGATGATGTCGACCAAGTCGACGCACGAGATCCTGGAGATCGGGGTCTCGAGCCCGGAGCCGAAGCCCACGAAGGGGTTGTCCGTCGGCGAGGTCGGCTACCTGATCACCGGCGTGAAGGACGTCCGCCAGTCCAAGGTCGGCGACACCGTCACGAGCGCGCAGAAGCCCGCGACCCAGGCGCTGCCCGGCTACACCGACCCGAAGCCGATGGTGTTCTCGGGCCTGTACCCGATCGACGGCAGCGACTACCCGGTGCTCCGTGAAGCGCTCGACAAGCTCAAGCTCTCCGACGCCGCACTGGTCTACGAGCCGGAGACCTCGGTCGCGCTCGGCTTCGGGTTCCGCTGCGGGTTCCTCGGGCTGCTGCACCTCGAGATCATCACCGAGCGGCTGTCCCGCGAGTTCGGCCTCGACCTGATCACCACCGCCCCGAGCGTCATCTACGAGGTCACGACCGAGGACAACTCCGTGACCGAGGTCACGAACCCCTCGGAGTTCCCGACCGGGCGCATCGTCGAGGTCCGCGAGCCGATGGTCCGCGCCGCGATCCTGGCGCCGAAGGACTACGTCGGCGCGATCATGGAGCTCTGCCAGCAGCGCCGCGGCTCCCTGCTCGGCATGGAGTACCTCGGCGAGGACCGCGTCGAGATCCGCTACGAGATGCCCCTCGGCGAGATCGTCTTCGACTTCTTCGACCAGCTGAAGAGCAAGACCCAGGGCTACGCGTCGCTCGACTACGAGCCCACCGGCGACCAGGCCGCCGACCTCGTCAAGGTCGACATCCTGCTGCAGGGCGACCAGGTCGACGCGTTCAGCGCCATCGTGCACCGCGACAAGGCGTACGCCTACGGCACGCTCATGACCGAGCGGCTGCGCAAGCTCATCCCGCGCCAGCAGTTCGAGGTGCCGATCCAGGCTGCCATCGGCGCCCGCATCATCGCCCGCGAGAGCATCCGCGCGATGCGCAAGGACGTCCTGGCGAAGTGCTACGGCGGTGACATCACCCGCAAGCGCAAGCTCCTCGAGAAGCAGAAGGAGGGCAAGAAGCGCATGAAGACCATCGGTCGGGTCGAGGTCCCGCAGGAAGCCTTCATCGCGGCGCTCTCCGGCGACGTCGAAGAGAAGAAGAAGTAGCGCCGGGTCAGCCGGTGCGGCGGGCGCGTGCCCGCAGCGCGGCCAGACAGAGGGCCGGGAGGCTCGCTGCGGCCAGTCCCGCCAGCGCGGTCCGCAGGATGGCCCAGTGCGCGGCTGCGTCGAAGTCGGTCTGCTCGCCGGAGGCCACCCCGGCGACCACGGCGCCGACGACCATCGCGAGCGTCACGACCGCGAGGACCAGCGGCAGCCGACGGCCACGCTGCTGCCGCACCGCCGACACCAGTGCGGCGCCGAACAGCAGCACCCCGGCGCCGGCACAGCTCGCCCCGACGGCGGCGATGACGTTCGCGGTGTCGAAGCCGTTCCACGCCTCGGGGGCGAGCACGACGGTGGCGTACCGGGCGGGTGACGCGGCTGCCGACGTGGTCACGTCCACCAGCACCCGGGCGGTCGCCGCCACGCCGAACGCGACGAGCGTGAGCACGGCGAGCACGGCGGTCCGGCGGTCGACGGACCGCCCTCGGGCGGGGGTGGAGCGGGGCACCTGCTGACGATAGCCGCGGGGCGGGCGGTTGTCGGGCCTCCAGTTCGGGGCGCACCGTTGCGAGCCGATCCACCGGAGGTGAGCGCGGATCGGTTCGATCCTGGGCGGCCCGCCCAAGTAGCATGTCGGCATGAGCATCCGCGGGAGCTACCGGACCGCCCTGACGTACGGCGCGGTGGGGGCGACCCAGGCGTCGGACCTCATGACCTACCCGCCGGACGGCTTCACGCCCACCGAGTCGCGGGCGCGGATCGGGCACGGTGACCAGCGGTTCGAGACCGCCGTCGTGCAGGCGCTGACGTGGCAGATCCAGGAGCGCAGCGGCGTCCGCGTGCGCGTGGAGGAGCAGCCCGACGACGACGAGGTCCGGTACAACCCGGTGACCTTCGACGACGACGGCGTGCCGATCGCCCCGGCGTCCATCGGCACGCCCCGGGTCGAGAAGTTCGCACCGGACGGCACCCCGCTGCTGACGGCGGGCACCAGCGCGACGCTGACGATCCATGCGTTCGGGCAGACCGTGCTGGCACCGGTGCGCGTCGTGTCGATCATCGACGAGCACGACCGCAAGGGGTTCGCCTACGGCACGCTCGAGGGGCACCCGCTCTCCGGCGAGGAGTCGTTCGTCGTCGAGCGCACCCCGGACGGCTCGGTGTGGCTGCAGGTCCGGCAGTTCTCGCAGCCGGCGAGCGCGAAGTGGCGCTTCGTCGCGCCGTTCGTGCGTCGGCAGCAGAAGGTGATGGCGGAGAAGTACCTGGCGGCGCTGCGGGGCGACTAGTCGTCGCTCCCGCTCCCGCTCCTCAGCGGAGCGGCGGGAGGGCGGCGATCGCGTCTTCGATGAGTGCGGCGTCCTGCTGGCAGTCGCGGGCGACGGTCACGGCGTTCGTGTGGCGCAGCGCGTCGACGTCGTAGACACCCGTCGCCACGGCCAGGAAGGGGATGCCCGCGGCGTCCGCGGCCTCGCCGTCGCGCGGGGTGTCGCCGACGATGACCGCCCGGGTGCCGACCAGTTCGGCGGCGGCGCGCAGGGTGACCCCGGCCCGCTCGACCTCGGTGTCGCCGAAGTACGAGTGCTCCCAGTCGAAGCCGTCGGGGTCGAAGCCGGCGCCGGTGAGCTTCACCCGGGCGCGGTACTCGGAGTTGCCGGTGAGCAGGCCGTTGCGCCACCCGAGGTCGGCGAAGCGGGTCAGGAGCGCCTTCGCGCCGGGGACGGGACTGCGGTGGTCGCCGGAGGCGTGCCGTTCGGCCGTCAGATCGTGCAGGTGCCGGCTGACCGTGGGGATCAGGGTGTCCTCGAACGCATGGGCCCGCACGTGTTCGGCGATGAGCCCGGCGTCGGTCCGGCCGTGCTGGTGCCCGACCCGCAGGGTGAGGTCGCGGCCCACCGCCCGCTCGAGGGCGAGGTGGTAGAGGTTGCCCGGGGACGACGCGTTCATCACGAGGGTGCCGTCGATGTCCCACAGGACCGTGGTGGGGACGGGATGGTGCTCCATGGCTCCATCATGACGGAGAATGGAGTCCATGCCGAGTGCTCTCCCGATCGCCGATCCAGCACCAGCGGACGGCCTGATCACGCCGTGGGCGGCAGCGGGCTCCGCTGCCGGGCCGGGGGCTGGTCCCGCCGCCGGTGACGTGCCCTTCGGCGTGTACGTGCACGTCCCGTTCTGCCGGGTGCGCTGCGGCTACTGCGACTTCAACACCTACACGGCGTCCGAGCTCCGCGGCGTGCGTCGCGACGACTACGCCGGGCACGCCGTGCGCGAGATCGAGTGGGCCGCGACCGTGCTCGACCGTTCCGGTGTGCCGCGGCGGCCGGTGTCGACCGTCTTCTTCGGCGGCGGCACCCCGACCATGCTGCCGGCGTCCGACCTGGCGATGATCCTCCGTGCGATCGACGACACCTGGGGCATCCTGCCCGGGGCCGAGGTCACCACCGAGGCGAACCCGGACTCCGTCGACGCGGCGTCGCTCGAGACCTTGCGGGCCGGCGGCTTCAACCGGATCAGTTACGGCATGCAGTCCGCCGTGCCGCACGTGCTCGCCACGCTCGACCGCACGCACGATCCGCTCCGGGTCCCCGTGGTCGTCGACCTCGCGAAGCAGCAGGGACTCGACGTCTCGCTCGACCTCATCTACTCGACCCCGGGGGAGTCCCTCGCCGACTGGCGGACCTCGCTCGACGCCGCGATCGCCTGCGAGCCCGACCACGTGTCGGCGTACTCGCTCATCGTCGAGGACGGCACAGCGATGGGCCGCATGGTCGCCCGCGGCGAGCTCCCCGCTCCCGACGATGACCTGGCCGCCGACATGTACGAGCTCGCAGACCAGGTGCTCGGTGACGCCGGCTACTCCTGGTACGAGGTGTCGAACTGGGCGCGCGGCGACGCGCACGCGAGTCGCCACAACCTGTCCTACTGGAAGGGCCACGACTGGTGGGGCGTCGGACCCGGCGCGCACTCCGCCGTCGCCGGCACGCGCTGGTGGAACGTCAAGCACCCGGCCGCGTACGCGAACCGGGTGCTGTCGGGGGAGTCCCCGGCCGCCGGCCGCGAGACCATCGACGACGAGACGCGCTACGTCGAGCGACTCCTGCTCGCGGCGCGGGTCCGCGGGGAGCTCGCGACGAGCGAGATCCGCCAGGAGGCCCGTGGCCGGGTCGCCGGCCTCATCGCACGCGGACTCGTGGACGGGTCGGCCGCGGTGCGGGGACGGATCGACCTGACCCTGCAGGGTCGCCTGCTCGCCGACGCGGTGGTGCGGGAGTTGCTCGGCTGAGGGGCCTGCTTGCTGCGGAGTGCTCGCCGCTTACTGCTTGATGAACTCGATCGAGAGCGGGTAGCGGTAGAACTGGCCCTGGTTCGCGGCGACGGCCGCCATGATGCTGAAGACCAGCGACACGATGCCCGCGGCGAAGATGATCAAGAACCCGATGCCGAACACCGACGTGAGCGAACCGACGACGTAGGCGATCCCCATCGTGATGTGGAAGTTCAGCGCGACCCGGGTGTGCTCCCGGACGAAGCCGCCGCGGTCCCTGAGGACCAGGTAGGCGACCAACGGCGCGATGAAGTTGAAGAAGATGCCGCCGATGTGCGTCAGCGTGGCCCAGAGCCGCTGGTCCTCGGGACGCATCGGCTGCGGCGGGGTGTACCCGGAGGGGTACTGCGGTCCGCCGGGGTACTGCGGTCCGCCGGGCTGCTGGGGGCCGCCGGGGCCGTGGCCGTAGGGGCCGCCGGGCTGCTGGGGTCCGTGGCCGTCGGGCTGCTGTCCGTAGGTCATGGCGGAAGCGTATCGGCCGACCGTCCGGAAGTCCCGGGCCGTCAGCGGTCGGGCGTAGGATCAGCAGTCGACACGTCCGAGTGCCAGGTCGATCGGGAAAGGAGGCGCTCGTGGTCAGTGAACGCAGCCTCGAGGTCCTCAAGGCCATCGTGCGCGACTACGTGGCGTCGCGTGAACCCGTCGGGTCGAAGACCATCGTCGAGCGGCACGCCTTCGGGGTCAGCGCCGCGACGATCCGCAACGACATGGCCCTGCTCGAGGACGAGCAGCTGATCGTCGCGCCGCACACCTCGTCCGGCCGCGTCCCGACCGACAAGGGGTACCGCGTCTTCGTGGACCACCTCGCCGGTGCGCGTCCGCTGTCCAGTGCGCAGCGGCACGCCATCGAGACCTTCCTCGGCGCCCCGAACGACCTCGACGAAGTGCTGGGGCGCACCGTCCGGCTGCTCAGTCAGCTCACCAACCAGGTCGCCCTGGTGCAGTACCCGTCGATGGTGCGCGCCCGGGTGCAGCACGTCGAGCTCGTCCGGCTCGGAGATGCCCGGCTGATGGTGGTGCTCATCACCGACACCGCCCGGGTCGAGCAGCGCGTGGTCGAGACCGACGTCCCGCTCGACGAAGGCTCGTTGGGCGAACTCCGCACCGTGGTGAACGGAGCGACCGTGGGGCTCCTGCTGCAGGACGTCCCGACCGCGCTGCGAGCCGTGCCGCAGCAGCTCCGCCCCGACGCCCAGACGCTCGGTGGGGTCGTCGTCGCCACGCTCATCGAGCAGGTCGCGGCGAACCGGCAGGACCGGCTGCTGATGGCCGGCGCGGCGAACCTGGCGAAGAGCGAGCAGGACTTCTCCGGCGGTCTCTTCCCCGTGCTCGAAGCGATCGAGGAACAAGTCACCCTGCTCCGGTTGTTCGGGGAGATGCAGGTGGACGACATCGCGGTGGCGGCCAGCATCGGCGTCGAGAACGCCGAGTACGGACTCGACGCCACGAGCATCGTCGCCGGCGGCTACCTGGCCGGAGGCGAGGTGGCCCGTCTGGGCGTCCTCGGACCGACCCGCATGGACTACGGCACGAACATGGCAGCCGTCCGGGCCGTCGCCCGGTACCTGTCCAAGCTCCTGGGCGAACATTGACCAACCGACCGAACCCAACCGACTGAGGGATACGTGGCAGACCACTACGACGTCCTCGGCGTCCAGCGAGACGCCTCCGATGCCGACATCAAGAAGGCCTACCGCCGCCTGGCGCGTGAGCTCCACCCGGACGTGAACCCGGCACCCGACGCTGCCGAGCGCTTCAAGGACGTGACGCACGCGTACGACGTGCTGAGCGACCCCGAGCAGCGACGCCGGTACGACGCCGGGCCACAGGCCGACAGCCCCTTCGGCGGTGGCGCCGGAGGCTTCAGCGACATCTTCGACGCCTTCTTCGGCGGCGGCGGTGGCGGCGGCCGTGGGTCCGGCCCGCGCAGCCGTGCCGAACGCGGCCAGGACGCTCTGCTCCGCATCGAGGTCGACCTCGACGAGGTCGTCTTCGGCACCCACAAGGACGTCGAGGTCGACACGGCCGTGCTGTGCGAGACCTGTCACGGCTCCTGCTGTGCGCCGGGTACCAGCCCGCGAACCTGCGACATCTGCGGCGGCTCCGGACACATCCAGCGCCAGGTCCGTTCGCTCCTGGGCAACGTCGTGACGAGCGCCCCGTGCGGCACGTGCCGCGGGTACGGCACCGTCATCCCGAGCCCCTGCCCGACCTGCCAGGGCCAGGGCCGGGTCCGCGCGCGTCGCACCGTGCCGGTCGACGTCCCCGCCGGCGTCGACTCCGGTCTGCGCCTGCAGATGCCCGGCCAGGGCGAGGTCGGTCCGGCCGGTGGCCCGTCCGGGGACCTGTACCTCGAGATCCGCGTGCGCCACGACGACGTCTTCAGCCGCGACGGCGACGACCTGCTGGCCACGCTCGAGGTCGGCATGACCGACGCGGTCCTCGGCACGACCACCACGATCGACGGTCTCGACGGTCCGGTCGAGCTCGAGATCCGACCCGGCGTGCAGAGCGCCGACGTCCTGGTCATCAAGGACCGCGGCATCACGAAGCTGCGCGGGAACGGACGCGGTGACCTGCGGGTCGGCGTCCAGGTGGTCACCCCGACCAAGCTGTCCCACAAGGAACGGCAGCTGGTGGAGCAGCTCGCGAAGTCGCACAAGACGACGGCCCCGCAGCTCGCCCGGTTCCAGCAGGGCATGTTCGGCAAGCTCCGCGACCGGTTCTTCAACCACTGATGGCATCGCTGTACCTCGTCGACTCGCTGGACGGCACAGCCGTCGGTGGTCCGGTGTCGCTCGACGGAGCCGAGGGCCGGCACGCGGTCTCCGTGGCGCGGGTCCGGGTCGGCGAGGTCCTGCGGATCGCCGACGGGCGGGGCACCGTGGTGTCCGGGCCGGTCACAGCACTCGGCAAGGACACGCTGGAGCTCGCGGTCGAGACCGTCGAGCACCAGGACGCACCGCGCCCGTCGCTGACGCTCGTGCAGGCCCTGGCCAAGGGCGGCCGTGACGAGATGGCCGTGCAGGCGGCGACCGAGATCGGTGTCGACCGGGTCGTGCCGTGGTCGGCTGCGCGCAGTGTCTCCCGGTGGGACGGCGCGAAGGTCGAGAAGGGCCGCGCCCGGTGGGCCGCGATCGCGCACGAGGCCGCGAAGCAGGCGATCCGTCCGCGCGTGCCCGTCGTGGCGCCGCTCGTGACGACCGGGCAGCTCGTGCCGTCGCTCGGAGCCGCGACCACCGTCGTCCTGCTCGACCCCACCGCGACCGTGCGGCTCGCCACCTGGCAGGCCCCCACGGACGCCGAGGACATCGCCCTCGTCGTCGGACCGGAGGGCGGGATCGACGGTGCCGAGCTCGACCGGCTCGAGGCCGCTGGCGCCGTCCGCGTCCGACTCGGCGACAGCGTGCTCCGCACGTCCACCGCAGGACCGGCGGCACTGGCTGTCCTGCAGGCGCGACTGGGCCGCTGGTGAGCCGGACCCCGCCGTCGGGCGCGTCCTACGATGGAACCATGAGCACCAGCACGCCCAGCGTCTTCTCCAAGATCATCGCGCGCGAGATCCCGGCGACCATCGTCGCCGAGGACGACCGTGTGATCGCGATCGAGGACATCGCGCCGAAGGCCCCCGTCCACGTGCTCGTCGTCCCCAAGACCGAGCAGTACGCGAACGTCGCCGAGCTCGCCGCGGGTGACCCCGACCTCCTGGCCCACGTCGTCGCCACAGCGCAGCGCATCGCCGACGAGCGCGCCGACGGCCAGTTCCGACTCGTCTTCAACACCGGCGAAGCCGCCGGTCAGACCGTGTTCCACGTGCATGCGCACGTACTCGCAGGTGAACTGCAGGAAGGCACCCTTGCCGGATAACGAACCAGTACAGCCCACCGCCGCCGACGAACAGCCCGTCGCCGTCTCGCTCCAGGTCGACGGCATCGCCATGGTGCAGCTGCTCGGCCCCCAGGACCGTCTCCTCAAGACGGTCGAGCGCCAGTACCCGGGCGTCCGGGTCGTCGTGCGCGGCAACGAGGTCACGCTGACCGGCCCCGAGCGTGACGTCGCCCGCGCGAAGGCGCTCGTCGACGAGCTCGTCGGGATGGTCAAGCGCGGGCAGGAGATCGGCCCGGCCGACATCCCGATGTCCGCCCGCATCCTCGACGACGACCGCAAGCCGTCCGACACCTTCGGCACCCCGATCGTGTCGAGCCGCGGCAAGTCCGTCCGGCCGAAGACCGACGGGCAGCGTGCCTACGTCGACGCCATCGACGAGCACACCATCACGTTCGGCATCGGTCCGGCCGGTACCGGCAAGACGTACCTGGCGATGGCCAAGGCGGTGCAAGCGCTGCAGCGGCGTGAGGTCAACCGGATCATCCTCACCCGTCCCGCGGTCGAGGCCGGCGAGCGACTCGGCTTCCTGCCGGGCACACTCACGGACAAGATCGACCCCTACCTGCGACCGCTCTACGACGCCCTGAACGAGATGATGGACCCGGAGCTGGTCCCCAAGCTCCTGGCGGCCGGCACCGTCGAGGTCGCCCCGCTGGCGTACATGCGCGGACGCACCCTGAACGACTCGTTCGTGGTGCTCGACGAGGCGCAGAACACCACGCCCGAGCAGATGAAGATGTTCCTGACCAGGCTCGGGTTCGGCTCGAAGATGGTCATCACGGGGGACATCACCCAGGTCGACCTCCCGGGCAACGTCTCCGGGCTGCGGCTCGTGACCCGCATCCTCGACGAGGTGGAGGACATCCACTTCGCCCGTCTCGGCAGCGAGGACGTGGTCCGCCACACCCTCGTCGGCCGGATCGTCGACGCGTACACGGTCTACGACGAGGAGCGCCTCGCCGAGCAGGCCGGGCAGCGCCCCGGTGGCCGTGGCACCGCCCCGGTCGGCAACCCCGACGGCGCCAACCGCGCCGAACGCCGTGGGCGCCCGCCGCAGGACCGCGCACGACCCCCGTACCCCCAGAACGACGCCCGAGGAGGCAACCGGTGAGCATCGAGCTCAACAACGAGTCGGGCGTCGAGGTGGACGAGGCCGCGATCCAGCGGCTCGCGGCCTTCGCCCTGGACGCGATGCACGTCCACGCCGATGCCGAGCTCGCGATCGTGCTGGTCGACGAGGGCGCGATGGAGCAGCTGCACGTGCGGTGGATGGACGAGCCCGGGCCGACGGACGTCCTGAGCTTCCCGATGGACGAACTGCGCCCCGGCACCGAGGACGACCCGACGCCGGCCGGGCTGCTGGGCGACATCGTGCTCTGCCCGCAGGTGGCCGAGGAGCAGGCGAAGACCGCCGGGCACTCGAGCACCGACGAGATGCTGCTGCTCACCTGCCACGGCATCCTGCACCTGCTCGGCTTCGACCACGCCGAGCCCGACGAGAAGGCCGAGATGTTCGGCATCCAGGGCGAGATCCTGAGCGCCTTCGCCGCCCAGCACCGAGGGCGGTAGTCGATGGTCGTCGTCGCCGGACTCCTCGCGGTGGCGCTGGGGCTCGTCGTGCTCGGCGGGCTCCTCGCCGCGAGCGATGCCGCACTCTCGGTGGTCTCCCGTGCCGACCTCGACGAGATCGCCAGGGGCAACAAGCGCCGCCGCGCCATCGAGGCGATCGCGGACGACGTCGGGGCGCACGTCAACGCGCTGAACTTCTTCCGCGTCCTCGCCGAGACCGCCGCAGCGGTGCTCGTGACGGTCGCCCTCGTGCGCGCGTTCGACAGCTGGTGGATCGCACTCGTCGTCTCCGCCGCGATCATGACCGCGGTGTCGTTCGTGCTGGTCGGGTCGAGCCCGCGCAGCGTCGGGCGCGCCCATGCCGAGCGGCTGATCGGTGCGACCGGCGGCATCGTCCGGGGTGTCCGCATCGTGGTCGGTCCGCTGGCCGGGCTGCTCGTCCGGATCGGCGACCGGGTCACCCCCGGCCGCGGCCGGAGCGCTTCCACCGTGTCGAGCGAGGAACAGCTGCTCTCCCTGGTCGACGAAGCCACCGAGAGCAACGTGCTCGAGGACGAGGACCGCGAACTCATCCACTCGGTGTTCGAGTTCAGCGACACCCTGGTGCGCGAGGTCATGGTGCCCCGGACGGACATGCTGACCGTCGACGGTGCGGACACCCTCGCTGCGGCCATGGAGCAGTTCCTGGCCGCCGGGGTGTCCCGGATGCCCGTGACGGGCAAGGACAGCGACGACGTCCGGGGCGTGCTCTACCTCCGCGACGTCGCTCGGTCGCTGTACGAGCGGCCCGGGTCCCGCAGCGAGCGGGTCAGCCGCCTGCTCCGTCCCGCCGAGTTCGTGCCGGAGTCGAAGCACGCCGACGACACCCTGCGGCACATGCAGGTCGCCAAGAACCACCTGGTGCTGGTGGTCGACGAGTACGGCGGTGTGGCCGGGCTCGTGACCATGGAGGACCTCATCGAGGAGCTCGTCGGCGACATCTCCGACGAGTACGACCGTGCCGTGGTCGACCGGACCGAGGTCGAACCAGGAGTCTGGCGGATCTCCGCCCGACTGCCGATCGACGAGCTCGGCGACCTGTTCGGCATCGAGCTCGACGACGACGACGTCGACACCGCCGGTGGCCTGCTCACCAAGGAGCTCGGTCACCTGGCGGTCTCCGGCGACACCGTCACCGTGTCCGGGGTCGTCCTGACCGCCGACCGGGTCGAGGGCAAGCGTCGCCACCTCATCACCGTGCTCGCCGAGCGCACCCACGCCCTGGCCGACGTCGAGGACGCCTTCGACGACGCCGAACCCACCACGACGGGATCCACGCACGCATGACCGACACCGACACCACCCAGGCCGGCTCGGACAAGCCCTACCGCGCGGGCTTCGTCTCGTTCGTCGGCCGTCCGAACGTCGGCAAGTCGACGCTGACCAACGCCCTGGTGGGCGAGAAGGTCGCCATCACCTCGTCGAAGCCGCAGACCACCCGGCGCGCCATCCGCGGGATCGTGCACCGGCCCGACGGCCAGGTGATCATCGTCGACACCCCTGGCGTGCACCGTCCGCGCACCCTGCTCGGCGAACGACTCAACGATCTCGTGCAGTCCACGCTCGGCGACGTCGACGTGATCGGGTTCTGCGTGCCGGCGAACGAGCCGGTGGGTCCCGGCGACCGGTTCATCAACGACACGATCGACCAGTACCCGCGCGCCAAGAAGATCGCGATCGTCACGAAGATCGACAGCACCTCGAAGGACCGTGTCGGCGAGCAGCTGCTGGCCGTCTCGAAGCTCCGCGACTGGGACGCCGTGGTGCCGACCTCGGGCACCAGGGGCATGCAGCTCGAGGACCTGCTCGGCGTGATCACGGCCCTGCTGCCCGAGTCGCCGCAGCTGTACGACTCGAGCGCGGTGACCGAGGAGACCGACGAGGAGCGCATCGGCGAGCTCATCCGCGAGGCCGCGCTCGAGGGCGTCCGTGACGAGCTGCCGCACTCGCTCGCCGTGGTCATCGAGGACATCGTCGAGCCCGATGCCGACGACGACGCCGACGGCCCCCTGCGCATCTTCGCGAACCTGTTCGTCGAGCGGGACAGCCAGAAGGCGATCGTCATCGGACACAGGGGCGAGCGCCTGAAGGACGTCGGTTCCCGTGCCCGCGTCGAGATCGAGTCGCTGCTCGGCGGCCGGCACGTCTACCTGAACATCCGCGTGAAGGTGGCCAAGGAGTGGCAGCGTGACCCGAAGCAGCTCGGACGCCTCGGCTTCTGACCGTTCGCCGCGCGCACCCCGGGTCATCCGGGCGAGGGACGCGGGGACGAACGGCCCGCCGTACCGTGGACGGGTGTTCCGTCCCATGCTGCGCGCGCAGGTCATCACCGACCTGCTGATCGCCGTGCTGCTCGGCGGCCTCGTGCTGGTCGCCAGCGGGCGTGGGCTCGACGGGCCGCTGTCCGTGATCACGGTGGTCGGGATGACCGCCGCCCTGGCACTCCGGCGTCTGTCACCCGGGCTCGCCCTAGCCGTGGCGTGGGTGTTCGCGGTCTTCGAGATGGTCACCCTGCAGGTGCCGGACGTGTCGAACGCGTTCATCGCCGGCGTGATGTACACGACGAGTGCGTACGGCAGCCGCCGTGTGCGGCTGGCCGGGCTCGTGTCGGCGATCCTCGGGTCCGTGGTGGCGGCGGCGTACATGGGCTTCGACGACTACCGGAACCGATTGACCTACGAGACCACCTCGACGTCGGTGCCGGAGTCGCTGCAGGTCACCCTGTCGTTCTTCGCCGTCGTCCTGCTCCTCCTGCTGCTGCCGTGGCTCGCCGGACTCGTGGTCCGGACCCGTCGCTCGGCGAGCATGAGTCGCGAGGCCCAGCTGCTGGCCGAGCGTGACGCCGCGCGGGCCGACCGGGCCGTCGCGGTCGAGCAGGAGCGCGTGCGGATCGCACGCGACATGCACGACATCGTCGCGCACTCGCTCGCGGTGGTCATCGCGCAGTCCGACGGTGCTCGGTACGCCCTGAAGGCCGACCCCGCGGTGGCCGACCAGGCCCTCAGCACCATCTCGGCGACGGCCCGGCGGGCACTCGGCGACGTCCGCGAACTCCTCGGCGCGCTCCGGCACGAGCAGGGGACCGCGCCGACGCCCGAGATCGACGACATCGACCGGCTCGTCGACGAGATGCGGCAGCTCGGGCTCGACGTGCGGGTGGAACGCGAGGGCGACCCCGCCGGGCTGCCCACCACCACGCAGCTCGCCGTCTACCGGATCGTGCAGGAGAGCCTGACGAACGCGTACAAGCACGGTGAGCCGGGCAGTCCGGTGCGTGCCGCCCTGACCTACCGGCCGGACACGGTCGAGATCGCCGTGGTGAACCGACGTGCCGACGACGGCGTCCGCGGCCCCGGCACTGGTCACGGCCTGGTCGGCATGCGGGAGCGAGCCGTGATGACCGGCGGCACCATGACCGCCGGGGCCCGAGGGGACGACTTCGCGGTCGCCGTCCGGATGCCGACCGTCCCGGCCAGCGGGCAGATGCCCCGCGGCCGGATCACCCCCACCGAGCAGGAGCGCAGCGCCCGATGACCACGATCCCGACCGACGAGCACCGGATCCGTGTCGCCCTCGTCGACGACCAGGCGCTGTTCCGCACCGGCATCCGGATGCTCATCGACTCGCAGCCCGACCTGCGGTTCGTCGGCGAGGCGGGCGACGGTGCCGAGGGGGTCGAACTCGTCCGCCGGACCCGCCCCGACGTGGTGCTGATGGACGTCCGGATGCCGGTGATGGACGGCATCACGGCGACCGGCCACATCGTGGAGCAGTCCGGCACCGAGGGCGCGAAGGTCCTCGTGCTGACCACGTTCGACTTCGACGAGGCCGCTGCCAAGGCCATCCGTGCCGGAGCGAGCGGGTTCGTGCTCAAGGACGCCGACCCCGAGTTCCTGCTCGCGGCGGTCCGGACCGTGCACGCCGGCACGGCGGTGTTCGCCGCCTCGGCGACCCGTGAACTCCTGCGACGGTACGACGACTCGGTCGGCCGCGCCGCCGCCGTCCCCGCAGCCTTCGCCGATCTCACCCCGCGTGAGCGCGAGATCTTCGACCTGGCCGCCCGGGGGTTCAGCAACAGCGAGATCGCCCAGCACGAGTACGTCAGTGAGGCGACCGTGAAGACGCACATCTCGCGGGTCCTGACGAAGCTCGAGCTCCGCGACCGGGTGCGGCTCGTCGTCTTCGCCCACGAACACGGGCTCGTCACCAAGGCCGACTGAGGCCGGGTCATCCGCGCGGATGACCCCTCCACAGGCAACCGAGCCGAGCGGACGATCCACAGGAGCCGACCGGGCGACGCGGGACGGGTGCGCTGACCGTCATCGTGGAGGCATGACCACGAGCCACGCCCCGATCATCCGCCTCGACCACGTGTCCAAGCACTACGGCGACGACGCCCGACGTGTGACCGCGCTCGACGACGTCAGCGTCGACATCGGCGCGGGGGAGTTCACCGCGGTGATGGGCCCGTCCGGGTCCGGCAAGTCGACGCTCATGCACGTCGCGGCCGGCCTCGACGCCGTGTCCGCCGGCTGGATCCAGATCGACGGCGTCGACATCACGGCACTGGGCGACAAGGACCTCACCGAGTTGCGTCGTCGTCGGCTGGGCTTCGTGTTCCAGTCGTTCAACCTGGTCCCGACGCTCGACGTCAGCGAGAACATCCGGCTGCCGTTCCTGCTCGGCGGGCACAAGCCCTCGCACGAGGAGACCGCCTGGATCGACCGGCTGGTCGAGATGCTCGGGCTCGGCAACCGGCTCACCCACCGGCCGCACCAGCTCTCCGGTGGGCAGCAGCAGCGCGTCGCCATCGCGCGGGCACTTGCCTCGCGGCCGGCGGTCGTCGTCGCCGACGAACCGACCGGCGCGCTCGACTCCCGCACCGGTCGCGACGTCCTGGCGATCCTCCGCGGCGCCGTGCAGGAGTGGGGCCAGAGCGTCGTCATGGTCACGCACGACCCGGTGGCCGCAGCGAACGCGGACCGCATCCTGTTCCTGGCGGACGGCCGGATCGTCGCCGACCGCCCCGCGATGGAGGCCGGCGCGATCTCCACGACGATGCTCGGGATGGAGGCCGCAGCGTGAACGGCGTCCGCTCCTTCGCCCCCACCGTCCTGGTCGCCGCCCTCGGAACCACGTTCGGTTCCGCCCTCGTCATCGCACCGGGCATCGTGACCGAAGCGCTCCGAGCCGCCGGGGTCGCCGACCTCGGTCCGATCAAGGCGATCCTGTCCGTGGTGGGGTGGCTGTTCCTCGGCATCGCGCTCTACGTCGGCGCGATCGTCACCGCGAACACCTGCGCCACCCTGATCGCGGGACAGACCCGGATCATCGCGCTGCAGCGGCTGGTGGGCGCGACCGGAGCGGCCCTCCGGGCGCGGATCACCCGGACAGGACTGGTCGTCGGCGTGCTCGGCGGCGTCGTCGGTGCCGTCGTGGGGACCGCGCTCTCGGCCCTGTTCATCGTCACCCTGCGGGGGAACGGCGTCCTGCCCGAAGCGGAGTACACGTACGTGCCGTGGGAACTCGTCCTGCCGGTCGTGGCCGTCGTCCTCGCCACCTGGGGTGCCTTCGCTGCCGGGTCGCGCCGCGTGCTCACCGTCACACCACTCGAAGCGCTGTCGTCGTCCGTCGAGCCGAGCCACGACGACGTCCGGTCCGGCACGGCCCGCAAGGTCTGGGCGATCGTGCTCATGGCCGGCGGCGCGGTGCTGATGCTGCTCGGGCTCGCGGTGAGCTCGCTGTCCCCGGTCGCGGTCCTGCCGGCGGCGCTCGGCGGGTTCGTGTCCTTCGCCGGCGTCGCCGTGGGGGCGACGATCGTGATGCCGCCCGTGCTGCAGCTCATCGGCCGCATCGGCTCGCACGACACCGTCGTCCTGCTCGCCGGACGGAACGCGATGCGGGCGCCGGGGCGGTCCTCGCGGGCGACCATCGGGCTCGTCATCGGCGTCACCCTGCTCGTGACCTTCGCGGTGGCCCTCGGGATCATGCAACACGTGCTCGAGACCGAGATGCGCGCGATGAGCGAGGGGAGTGCCACACCGCAGGTGATCGAGGCGCAGCGTGACCTCTTCGTGCAGATCAACGCCGTCGTCAGCGTGATCGTCGGCTTCTCCGCCGTGATCGCCGCCGTCGGGGTCGTGAACGCCCTGGCACTCGGGGTCCTCCAGCGTCGACGCGAACTCGGGCTGCTGCGGGTGCTGGGCCTGACCGGTGCGCAGGTCCGCCGGATGATCGTGACCGAGGCCGTGCAGATGGTCGTCGCGGCCGTCGTCTCGGGGCTCGCACTCGGCACCCTGTACGGCTGGGTCGGTGGGCAGACGCTGCTCGGGTCCATCGGCACGCCGGTGACACCGGTGCTACCGCCGCTGACCATCGGCATCGTGGTGATCGGCGCGCTGGTCCTGGCCGTCGTCGCCACCGTCGCCCCGGTCCGGCGCGCGATGCGGGTCCCGCCGACCGAGGCGCTCGCGGTCGACTGACGCGTCGCCCTGGTCGCACCGCGCGACGACACGGGAGGCCCGGTGCCAGCTGGCACCGGGCCTCCCGTCCGTCGGGTGGTCGCGCCGATGTGCCCTGCCCGGCCCCGCCACGCAGCGCAGGTCCGCCGAGGTGTCACGAACCGTCGTCCAGACGCGGGCCGGGCGACACAACATGACCACTCGGCGACCGGCCCGCGGCAGGTCCCGACCACTCGGCACCTCACCCGGCACCCCGTTCGGAAGCCGCGGGCGGTTCCGCGTCACACGCTTGCGCCAGCCCGCTGCACCGGTGCTACCGTGGACACGATGTACTCGGCACTCCTCCTCCTTCGCTGCCGCGACGAGGCCTGACACCCCGGCCCACCTCGTCGCGGAGTCCGTCGTGGCCGCACCACAAACGCTCACGAACACGCGACGAAAGCGAAGAACGATGCAGAACACGCAGCAGCCCTCCGGGATGCCGATCCACAAGTACGTCCCCTTCCACGAGCAGATCACCGTCGACCTGCCGGACCGCACCTGGCCCACGAAGCGCATCGACAGGGCCCCGCGCTGGTGCGCCGTCGACCTCCGTGACGGCAACCAGGCGCTCATCGACCCGATGGACGCCGAGCGCAAGCGGGCGATCTTCGACCTCCTCGTCCGGATGGGCTACAAGGAGATCGAGGTCGGGTTCCCGAGCGCCTCGCAGACCGACTTCGACTTCGTCCGGTCGCTGATAGACGAGGGCGCGATCCCCGACGACGTCACGATCCAGGTGCTGACCCAGGCGCGCGAGCACCTCATCCAGCGTACCTACGAGGCGATCGACGGCGCGAAGCAGGCCATCGTCCACCTGTACAACTCGACGAGCATCGTGCAGCGCGAGGTCGTCTTCCGCACCGACGTGCAGGGCGTGGTGGACATCGCCGTCGCCGGCGCGAAGCTCTGCAAGGCTGCCGAGGCGACCCTGCAGCACGGCACGACGATCTACTACGAGTACTCGCCAGAGTCCTACACGGGCACCGAGCTCGAGGTCGCACTGGAGATCTGCAACGCCGTGCTCGAGGTCTTCGAGCCGACGCCGGAGCGCAAGGTCATCATCAACCTGCCCGCGACCGTCGAGATGGCCACGCCGAACGTCTACGCCGACTCGATCGAGTGGATGTCACGCCGCCTCGCCCACCGCGAGGACGTCATCCTGTCGCTGCACCCGCACAACGACCGCGGCACCGCGGTCGCGGCCGCCGAGCTCGGCTACATGGCCGGCGCCGACCGCATCGAGGGCTGCCTGTTCGGCAACGGTGAGCGGACCGGCAACGTGGACCTGGTCGCCCTCGGGATGAACCTGTTCACGCAGGGCATCGACCCGGAGATCTCGTTCGCCGACATCGACCAGGTGAAGCGCACCGTCGAGTACTGCAACCAGCTGCCGGTCCCGGAGCGCCAGCCGTGGGCGGGCGACCTGGTGTACACGGCGTTCAGCGGCTCGCACCAGGACGCCATCAACAAGGGCTTCGAGGCGATGAAGGCCAAGGCCGCCGCCGCGGGCAAGGACATCGACGAGATCGCGTGGGCGGTGCCGTACCTGCCCGTCGACCCGAAGGACATCGGCCGGTCGTACGAGGCCGTCATCCGCGTCAACTCGCAGTCCGGCAAGGGCGGTGTGGCGTACCTGCTCAAGACCGACCACGCCCTCGACCTGCCCCGCAAGCTGCAGATCGAATTCTCCGGCGTTGTGCAGCGGCACACCGACACCGAGGGTGGCGAGTTCTCGTCGCAGCGCATCTGGGACGTGTTCCAGGACGAGTACCTGCCCGCGTCGATCGACGACGAGAAGTGGGGCCGGTACGAGCTCACCAAGACGGCGACCTCGAGCGACTTCGAGGGCACGACCTCGCTGTCCGTGGCGCTCCGGGTCGACGAGGGCGCGGTCACGGCCGAAGCCGTCGGCACCGGTCCGATCGACGCGTTCCTGAAGGTGCTCGCCGAGCAGGGCGTCCAGGTCACCCTGTACGACTACTCGGAGCACACGATGAGCGCCTCCGGTGACGCCAAGGCCGCGTCCTACGTCGAGCTCGACGTCGACGGCGTGCGCCTGTGGGGCGTCGGCATCGACGCCGACATCTCGACGGCGTCGCTCAAGGCGATCGTGTCCGCGGTGAACCGCGCGGTGCGCGCGGGTGCCGCGGCCGGTGCCGGCGCGCCGGAGCTCGTCTCGGCCTGAGATCGCGACCAGGCCGGGAGGCTCCCCACCGGGCACGGCCTGATCGCCGTTGGCGCGTCGACCAGGTACCGGCCGGTGTGGGCCCAGGTGCGGGTCCGTCCCGCACCGCGCCTCCCGTCTGTGCCCGGTCTTTCCCCCGTCACGCGCGATGGCGGGTCAGATCGGGCGTGCCTGGTCGTTTCTTCCGACCAGGTACGCCCGATTCCACTCGGTACCTCCGCCCCCCCCCGAGCCGCCGCCCCGCACCGCGCGCGGCTGTCGGCGGGGCGGGGGATACTGGGGGCATGCCGCTGTACCGGGACGAGTGCGTCGTGTTGCGCACGCACAAGCTCGGCGAAGCCGACCGCATCGTCACGATGCTCTCGCGGCAGCACGGCAAGATCCGCGCCGTGGCCAAGGGCGTGCGGCGGACCGCGTCGAAGTTCGGCAGCCGCCTCGAGCCGTTCATGGTCGTCGACGCCCAGTTCTACGAGGGCCGGTCGCTCGACATCGTCACCCAGGCGGAGTCCCTCGGCGCGTACGGGGCGCAGATCGTCGCCGACTACGGCGCGTACACCGCGGCCAGCGCCATGGTCGAGACCGCCGACCGACTGAGCGAGGCCGACGCCGGGCTGCAGCAGTACCTGCTCCTCGTCGGGGCGCTCCGGTCGTTGTCGCGCGGTGAGCACCAGTCCAGCGCGACCCTCGACTCCTACCTGCTCCGCGCGATGAGCATCGCGGGGTGGGCGCCCTCGTTCAGTGACTGTGCGGTCACGGGGGAGCCCGGACCGCACTCGGCGTTCGTGGTGCAGCTCGGTGGTGTCGTCGCCGACCGTGCTGCGCCCCCGGGAACCCCGCGGCTCGACCCGGCCACGCTCGGGGTGCTCGGCTCCCTGCTCGCCGGCGACTGGGCAACGGTGGACGCCACCGACGAGCGGACCCGTTCGCGGGCCTCCGGCGTGGTCGCGGCCTACGCCCAGTGGCACCTGGAACGATCGCTCCGGTCCCTGCCGCACGTCGACCGCTCCGAGCACCCGATGCCGGTGCCGCAGACCCACGGCGGACCCGAGGCGACGGCGCGCGCCGTGGCCTCGACCCCGGCACCGGCCGTGCCCGATCCCGATCCCGCTGTCGAAGGAGCCCCCACCGCATGAGCCCCCGCCGCCCCGACGACGTCGAACCCTTCCGCCCGATCGACTGGACCGGCGAGACGCCCCCGGCGATCCCGGCCCGGTTCGTGCCGGAGCACGTGGCCATCGTGATGGACGGCAACGGCCGGTGGGCGAACGGCCGCGGCTTGACGCGCATCGAGGGACACAAGGCGGGCGAGGCCTCGCTGCTCGACGTCGTCGCCGGCGCGATCCAGATCGGCGTCGGGCACGTGTCGGCGTACGCGTTCTCGACGGAGAACTGGAAGCGCTCCCCGGAAGAGGTGCGGTTCCTGATGGGCTTCAACCGCGACGTCATCCGTCGTCGCCGAGACCAGCTGCACCAGTGGGGCGTCAAGGTGCGGTGGGCGGGACGTCGTCCGCGGCTGTGGCGGAGCGTCATCGACGAGCTCGAGACCGCCGAGCGGATGACCGCGGGCAACGACGTCCTCACGCTGACGATGTGCGTGAACTACGGCGGCCGGAACGAGATCGTCGACGCCGTGCGGGGCATGGCCGAGGACGTCGCCGCCGGACGCCTGAAGCCGAGCCAGGTCACCGAGAAGGCGCTGGCGAAGCGGCTGTACGTGCCCGAGATGCCCGACGTCGACCTGTTCCTCCGGAGCTCGGGGGAGCAGCGCACGAGCAACTTCCTGCTGTGGCAGTCGGCCTACGCCGAGATGGTGTTCCTCGACCGGCTCTGGCCGGACTTCCGTCGCACCGACCTGTGGGGCGCGATCGAGGAGTACGCCAGCCGCGACCGACGCTACGGCGGTGCGGTGGACGCGCCGACGGCGTAGCCCCGGCCGCTGCCCCGGCCGCCGGGCCGAGCCCGGCCGCCGGGCCGCCGGGCCGAGACCGAGTCTCGGTTCCGCGGACAGCTTGCGCCGTCCGGGTGGCGCGGAGTGTCCGTGCAGCCGAGACTCGGCGCCCGCCTCAGCTCAGCCCGGCAGCGGCCCCTCGAGCAGGTGCGCGGCGGAGCGCACCGCGTCGAGCGCCGCGCGGACGCTCGGCACACGGTCCGCACCACGGGCGACGACGACCTCGACACGCCGGGCGAGCTCGTCGTCCACGGGGTCGATCGCGACACCGGCGGGGATGACCGTCGTCGCGAGTGCCAGCCGGGGGAGCAGCGCCACCCCGAGCCCTGCGGCGACGAGTCCCACCACCGCGGCCGCGTTGTCCGTCTCCAGCACGATGTCCGGCGTGAACCCCGCGCTCGCGCACGAGGCGAGCAGGTGCCCACGGCAGCGCGGGCAGCCCCCGATCCACCGGGCGTCGTGGTGGGACGCGAGGTCCACGACGGCTGAGCCGACGGCACCGGCGCCCACGGAGCCGGCGGAGCGCGAGTCCTTGACCGGCGTCACCAGCGCGAGCGGGTCGCGACCGAGCGCCCGGGTGACGAGGCCGGGGTCCGGGGTGGTCCCGACCTCGTCGCCGACGTAGGTGAAGGTGAGGGCGACGTCCACCTCGCCACCGCGCAGCAGGTCGAGCGCCTCGGGAGGCTCCACCTCGACGTACGAGGTGGTGACGCCCGGAGCGGTCGTCGCCATTCGCGCGAGCACCGCGGGCACGAGGGCGGAGGAGGCGCTCGGGAACCCGGCCAGCCGCACCCGACCACGGGTGAGACCACCGACGGCGTCGAGGTCCTCGCGCGCGGCGGTCAGTGCGGCCTGCACGTGCAGCGCGTGATCGGCGAGCACCTGGCCGGCGTGCGTGAGCGTCGCACCGCGTCCGCCACGCAGGACGAGTGCATGTCCGAGGCGCTGCTCGGCCCGGGCGACCAGCTGGCTGACGGCCGGCTGGCTCGACCCGAGGGCGGTGGCTGCGCGGGTGATCGACCCGCCGTCAGCCACGGCGCGGAGGACCCGGAGCAACTGGGGATCGATCTCGTCCATCACCCGATGTTATCGGTGGGACAACGAACCGGCTCTGGCGTGATGGGGCGGGAACCGGAACGCTGTCCGCATGGACTCCTTCGCCGCCGGCCGCGGCTACCTGGCGGCGTGCACCGCGGGCCTGCCGACCCGAGGCACCCTCGCCGCACTGCGCGCCGACCTCGACGCGTGGTCCCGCGCCGAGACGTCACCGGCCCGGTACGGGGCGCTGGTCGAGCAGGGGCGCGCGCTCTTCGCCGCGTTGGTCGGCGTACCGGCGGAGCGGGTCGCGACCGGCTCGCAGACCTCGGTCATGGCCGCGGTCGTCGCCGACGCCCTGCCGGACGGCGCCGAGGTCGTCGTCCCCGACGGCGACTTCAGCTCGGTCGTCTTCCCGTTCCTCGCCCAGGCCCACCGCGGCATCCGGGTCCGGAGCGTCCCGCTCGACCGGCTCGCCGCCTCGGTCGGGCCCGACACCGCCCTCGTCGCGTGGTCCGCGGTGCAGTCCGCCACCGGCGTGGTCACCGACCCCGATCCGGTCGTGGCCGCCGCCGGACGGGTCGGCGCCCTGACCCTCTGCGACCTCACGCAGGCCGCCGGCGTCCTGCCGGTCGACGCCGCGCCGTTCGACGTGACGCTCACGCACACCTACAAGTGGCTCTGCGCTCCGCGGGGCGTCGCCTTCATGACGCTCTCCGACACCGCCCTCGGCCGGCTCCGCCCGGTGCAGGCCGGCTGGTACGCGGGCCAGGACGTCTGGTCCTCCTGCTACGGCCCCGCCATGCGCCTGGCCGACGACGCACGTCGCTTCGACGTCTCGCCGGCCTGGCAGGCGTGGCCGGGTGCCGTGGCCGCGCTCGAGCACGCGGTCGCGCTCGACCAGCGGGCGGTCTGGAGGCACGCCACCGGTCTCGCGGATCGGCTGTGCGACGCCCTCGGGTCGCCTCGGCAGGGCGACGGGCAGGCGATCGTGACGTTCGCGGACGCCGACGGGGCGGCCCTCCGTGCCCTCACCGCCGCGGGCCTCACCGCCTCGGGCCGCGCCGGTCGACTGCGCATCGCGTTCCACCTGTGGAACGACGAGTCCGACGTGACCGACGTCGTGGCCGCACTGGGCGGGGTGGGGCCGGACGCGTCGGGGACGTGAGCGCGGAGGGCGGACGCGGGGCGGGCCTCCCGGGCCACGATCGCCGGTAGTCTTGCCCGGACCGTTTCCGCACCGAGCACCCAGCTCGGCGACCTCTGGAGCACCCTTTGGCACAGCCCTCCCGTCTCGACAGCGTCATCGCCCTGGCCAAGCGCCGCGGCTTCGTCTTCCAGTCGGGTGAGATCTACGGAGGCTCCCGCTCCGCATGGGACTACGGGCCCCTCGGTGTGGAGCTCAAGGAGAACATCAAGCGCCAGTGGTGGCAGCGGTTCGTCCGCGGCCGCGGGGACATGGTCGGCCTCGACTCCGCGGTGATCCTGCCCCGCAAGGTGTGGGAGGCCTCCGGGCACGTCGCGACCTTCACCGACCCGCTGGTGGAGTGCCTGCACTGCCACCACCGGTTCCGCGAGGACCACCTGCTCGAGGCGTTCGAGGCGAAGAAGGGCCGCGCCCCCGAGGGCGGCATGGCCGAGATCGCCTGCCCGAACTGCGGCACCCGCGGTGAGTGGACCGAGCCCCGCGAGTTCTCCGGGATGCTCAAGACCTACCTCGGCCCGGTCGAGTCCGAAGAGGGCCTGAACTTCCTGCGCCCCGAGACCGCCCAGGGCATCTTCGTCGACTTCGCGCAGGTCGTCACGACCAGCCGCATGAAGCCCCCGTTCGGCATCGGTCAGGTCGGCAAGGCGTTCCGCAACGAGATCACGCCCGGCAACTTCATCTTCCGCACGCGCGAGTTCGAGCAGATGGAGATCGAGTACTTCGTGCCGCCGGCCTCGGCGCAGGAGCACTACGAGCAGTGGATCGCCGACTCGGTCGCGTTCTACACCGACCTCGGGATCGACCCGGAGAACCTGCGGCGCTTCGACGTGCCGGACGGCGAGCGGGCGCACTACTCCGACGCCACCGCCGACATCGAGTACCGCTTCGGCTTCACCGGCTCGGAGTGGGGCGAGCTGATGGGCGTCGCGAACCGCACGGACTTCGACCTGAACAACCACATCGAGGCATCCGGCCAGGACCTCCGGTTCTTCGACCAGGCAGCCAACGAGAAGTACGTGCCGTACGTCATCGAGCCGTCGTTCGGGCTGACCCGTGCGCTCATGGCGTTCCTGCTCGACTCGTACCACGAGGACGAGGCCCCGAACGCGAAGGGCGGCGTCGACAAGCGCACGGTCCTGCGCCTCGACCCGCGTCTCGCCCCGGTGAAGGCCGCCGTCCTGCCGCTGTCGCGCAACGAGCAGCTCTCGCCCGTCGCCCGTGGCCTGGCCGACGACCTGCGCAAGAACTGGAACGTGGACTTCGACGACGCCGGTGCGATCGGTCGTCGCTACCGTCGCCACGACGAGATCGGCACGCCGTTCTGCATCACGGTCGACTTCGACACGCTCGAGGACAAGGCCGTCACGGTGCGCGAGCGCGACACGATGGCCCAGGAGCGGGTCGCCCTCGACCAGCTGCAGGGGTACCTGGCGCAGCGGTTGCTCGGCGCCTAGGGGTTTCGGTTCCGCAAGACACCGGTGTTCGTGCGTTGCACACCCGCAGTCGGGTGTTCGACCTGCGAACACCGGTGTTTTGCTGCCGGCCCGGGAATGCGCGCGCACGCCGCGCGTTGGGGTGAGCATGAACGACTCCGTGAAGGTCGATGTCTGGTCGGACATCGCCTGCCCCTGGTGCTACATCGGCAAGCGCAAGTTCGAGGCCGGGGTGGCCGCGTTCGGCGCCTCGAGCGAGGGCCGGCCGGTCGAGGTCGAGTACCACTCCTTCGAGTTGAGCCCGGACACCCCGGTCGACTTCGAGGGGACCGAGGCCGAGTTCCTCTCCGGCCACAAGGGCATGCCCGTGGACCAGGCGCAGCAGATGCTCGACCAGGTCACCGCGATCGCTGCGGGCGTCGGTCTCGACTACGACTTCGAGGCGATGCACCACACCAACACGGTGAAGGCCCACCAGGTCATCCACCTCGCCAAGCAGCACGGCAAGCAGCTCGAGATGGTGGAGCGCCTGTTCACCGCCTACTTCGAGCGCGGCGAGCACGTCGGACAGGAGTCCTCGCTCGCCGACCTGGCGGCGGAGATCGGCCTCGACCGCGACGAGGTCCTCAGCACCCTGCGCGACGACGCCCAGCTCGCTGCTGTCCGCGCCGACCAGGCCCAGGCGCAGGCGTACGGGATCAACGGCGTGCCGTTCTTCGTGATCGACGGCAAGTACGGCGTCTCCGGTGCCCAGGACCCCACGGCGTTCGAGCAGGTGCTCCGCCAGGTGGTCGCGCTCCGCGAGACCACGCCGGAGGAGGTCGCCTCGGCGGCCGAGCGCGCCGCGGACGACGCGAGCGCGGACGTGGCGGTGACACGGTGACGGACATGACCATCAGCGACCAGGGCGCAGTGCGCCTCCAGGCCGTGACGTCGGTACCGTCCGTGCCGGACGCGATCACGGGGCTGCCGGGCGTGCGCGGCCTCTCTGCCGCTTCCGGCCTGGAGGCCCGTCCCGCGTTGCTGACGCTCGTCACGCCCGGCGGTGCGCCGGTCTGCGAGGGCGACGCCTGCCTGATCGACGCCGGCTCGTTCGCCGGGGCCGAGGGCGACTGGTCCGAGGTGCCGGACTGACGGCTGCGTCAGTCGCGCTGCGGTTCCTCGTCGGTGATGTCGGCGACGGTCGCGCCGTAGGCGGCGACGAGCGCGTCGGCGTCGACGAAGGCGCTCGCGCCGTGCCGGCCGGCACCCAGGGCGACCCGGCGGCCGACGATGCGTTCGTCGGCGTACACCGGCAGGTCGCCCGTGGCGCCGATCGGCGTGATGGTGCCGCGCTCGTAGCCGGACGCTTCGAGCGCGGTAGCAGCGTCGGGCATCGAGAGCTTGTTGACGCCGACGACCGTGCGGAGCTTCTTCCAGGCGATGCTGCGGCCGCCGGGCACCAGGGCGAGCAGGAAGCCGCCGTCGTGGCGCTTCACCACCAGGGTCTTGACGATGTCGCCGGGCTCGATGCCGAGCAGTCCGGCGGCCTCGTGCAGGGAGTCCGCGGCCGGGCGCTTGACCACCTCGACCGGCAGGCCACGGGCCTGGGCGTCGGCGTCGAACCGGGTGCTGGCGTCGGTCGTCATGTGGAGAACGCTACCGGCGCGCACCGACGTGGGAAGATGGGACAGGTATGACGATCACACAAGCACCCGCCTCGCGAGTCGGCGGCCCCCTGCGCATCGGCCCGATCGAGGTCGACGTGCCGGTCGTGCTCGCGCCGATGGCCGGGATCACGAACATGGCGTACCGCCGGCTGTGCCGCGAGTACGGCGCCGGGCTCTACGTGTGCGAGATGATCACCTCGCGGGCGCTGGTCGAACGGACCCCGGTGTCGATGCAGCTCATCCAGCACCACGAGTCCGAGACCCCGCGGTCGATCCAGCTGTACGGCGTCGAGCCGAACACCGTGGCCGAGGCTGCGTCGATCCTGGTGGGCGAGGACCGGGCCGACCACATCGACCTGAACTTCGGGTGCCCGGTGCCCAAGGTCACCCGCAAGGGCGGCGGCGCAGCCCTGCCCTGGAAGCTCGACCTGTTCCGCGAACTCGTCACCAAGACCGTGCGCGCCGCCGGCGACGTCCCGGTCACGGTGAAGATGCGCAAGGGCATCGACGAGGACCACCTGACCTACCTCGACGCCGCCCGCATCGCGCGGGACGCCGGTGTCGCCGCGGTGTCGCTGCACGCCCGCACCGCGAACGAGCACTACTCCGGGCACGCCGACTGGTCGGCGATCGCCACGCTGAAGGAGACCGTCACCGACATCCCGATCCTCGGCAACGGCGACATCTGGTCGGCCGCCGACGCGCTCCGGATGATCGACGAGACCGGTGCCGACGGCGTGGTCGTCGGCCGTGGCTGCCTCGGCCGTCCGTGGCTGTTCGGTGACCTGGCCGCGGCCTTCCGTGGTGAGGGGCTCCGGTACATGCCGTCCCTGGGCGAGGTCGCCGACGGGTTCCGCCGGCACGCTGAGCTGCTCGTCGAGTTCTTCGGGTCCGAAGAGCACGCCTGCCGCGACATCCGCAAGCACGTGGCCTGGTACTTCAAGGGGTACCCGATCGGCAGCGACGTCCGGGCCGGACTGGCGATGGCGTCGAGCCTGCAGGAGATCGACGACTTCCTCGGCCAGCTCGACCACGACGCGCCGTACCCGGGTGCCGATGCCGAAGGGCCGCGCGGGCGTGCCGGTCACCCGAAGCGCACCGCCCTGCCCGACCGTTGGCTCGAGAGCCGCGACGTCGACTCCGAGTTCCGCAAGGTCCTGGCCGCTGCCGAGCTGCACCACAGCGGCGGATGAGCGCCACCGCCTCGTACGGCCCGGCGGACGCGGAGCGCTGGCTCCCCGAGGAGCACGGCAACCGCCGCTCGGACTTCGCCCGTGACCGCGCCCGACTGCTGCACTCCAGTGCGCTCCGGCGTCTGGCCGCCAAGACCCAGGTGCTCAGCCCGACGGCGGGGCTCGACTTCGCCCGCAACCGGCTGACCCACTCGCTCGAGGTCGCGCAGGTCGGCCGCGAGCTCGCCGACTCGCTCGGGCTCGACCCCGACGTGGTCGACACCGCGTGCCTGGCGCACGACATCGGGCACCCGCCGTTCGGGCACAACGGCGAGACCGCCGTGAACGCCTGGGCCACCGGCATCGGGGGCTTCGAGGGCAACGCGCAGACGCTCCGGCTGCTGACGCGGCTCGAGCCGAAGGTCTACGGTGTCCGGCCGGGCTCCGACGTCGACCGTCCGTACGGGCTCAACCTGACCCGCGCGTCGTTGGACGCCAGTTGCAAGTACCCGTGGCCGGCGGCGCAGGGGGTCTCGGAGTCGTCCTCCGGACGCACCAAGTTCGGCTTCTACGACGACGACCACGACGCCTTCGAGTGGCTCCGCGCCGGCGCCCCGCGTCGCCAGCGCTGCATCGAGGCGCAGGTCATGGACCTCGCCGACGACATCGCGTACTCCGTGCACGACTTCGAGGACGCCGTCGTCGCCGGGTTCATCGACGTCGCGGCCCTGGGTGACCGCGTCGGCGAGAACGACATCGTGACCGCCATGCACGCCTGGGTCGGTGACGACCTGAGCCGCGACGAGCTGCTCGAGGCGTTCGACCGCCTGCGCGAGTTGCCGCTCTGGATGACCGCGTACGACGGCTCCCGACGTGATGCCGCACGCCTGAAGAACCTGACGTCGCAACTGATCGGACGCTTCGCCCGTACCGCCACGACGGCCACCCGCGAGTCCTACGCCTCGGGGTCGCTCGTGCGGTTCGCCGCGTCGGTCGTCACCCCGCCCGAGATCATCGGCGAGATCGCGGTGCTCAAGGGCATCGTCGCGGCCTTCGTGATGACCCACGGCGACCGCCAGCCCGTGTACGAAGACCAGCGCCGCGTGCTCACCGAACTGCTCGACGCGCTGGCGGCGACGGGTGCGTCCGACCTCGAGCCCGGCTTCGCCGCCGACTGGCACGCCGCGGGCGACGACGCCGGCCGACTGCGTGCCGTCGTCGACCAGGTCGCGAGCCTGACCGACCAGGGCGCACTCGCGTGGCACCGACGTCTGGTGGTGGGTGACCGTGACCCGGTCCACATCGCCGTCTGACCGGTCCGCCGACGTCGGTCCCACGAACTAGGATCGAGGGGTGGCTGGCAGGATCGCGCGGAACGACATCGACGAGGTCCGCTCGCGTGTCAACATCGCCGACGTCGTGGGCGACTACGTCACGCTGAAGCACGCGGGCGTCGGGTCGATGAAGGGCCTCTGCCCCTTCCACGACGAACGCTCGCCGTCGTTCCACGTCCGACCCCAGGTCGGCCGCTACCACTGCTTCGGCTGCGGCGAGGACGGCGACGTCTTCAGCTTCATCATGGCGCAGGACCACACCACCTTCGCCGAGGCCGTCGAGCGCATGGCCGCGAAGATCGGCTTCACCCTGCACTACGAAGAGGGCGACGGGCCGCGCACCGACTACAACACCCGGGCCCGGCTGATCGCCGCCAACGAAGCCGCGCTCGAGTACTTCACGGGGCAGCTCACCACCGCTGCCGCCGACCCCGCCCGCCGGTTCCTGGGGGAGCGCGGGTTCGACCCCTCGGCCGCCCAGCACTTCGGCGTCGGGTTCGCGCCGAAATCCTACGACATGCTCAAGGACCACCTGCGCGGGCGCGGCTTCACGATGGAAGAACTCGTGTCCGCCGGCCTCGTCAGCCAGGGCGACCGCTCGCCGTACGACCGGTTCCGCGGGCGTCTGATGTGGCCGATCCGCGACGTCACCGGGGCGACGATCGGCTTCGGGGCGCGCCGCCTGCTCGAGGACGACAAGGGTCCCAAGTACCTCAACACGCCCGAGACCCCGATCTACCACAAGAGCCAGGTGCTCTACGGGCTCGACCTGGCCCGCCGCGACATCTCGAAGCAGAAGCAGGTCGTCATCGTCGAGGGCTACACCGACGTGATGGCGTGTCACGTCGCGGGTGTCACGACCGCCGTCGCCACCTGCGGCACGTCGTTCGGCGTCGACCACATCAAGGTGCTGCGCCCGATGCTCGGTGACCTGGCCGGCGCCGACCCGAACGCCAACGGTGAGGTCGTGTTCACGTTCGACCCCGACGAGGCCGGGCAGCGTGCCGCCTCGCGTGCCTTCGCGGAAGAACAGCGCTTCGCCGCCCAGACCTACGTCGCCGTGGCGCCCGGCGGGCTCGACCCGTGCGACCTCCGGCTCGCCCGCGGTGACGACGCCATCCGCCGACTGGTCACGAACAAGCGCCCGATGTTCGAGTTCATGATCCGCCGCACCCTGGACGGCCACGACCTCGAGACCGTCGAGGGTCGCGTCGGGGCGCTCCGCGCGGCTGCGCCTGTACTCGCCGGCATCCGTGACCGCTCACTGACGCAGGGTTACGTCCGCGAACTCGCCGGCTGGCTCGGCATGGAGATCCCCGAGGTCCGTCGGTCGGTCGAGACCGCCCGGCGCCGTGCGGGCTCCGCCGGCCAGGACGACCGGTCCGCAGGCACGGGGCGCGACGGCCGTGCCGGAACCGGCACCGACGGGGCCGACACCCCCGACGAGCCCGTCGCCGGGATCCGCTCGCTGCCGAACGACCCGATCAGCCGCATGGAGCGCGATGCCGTGATGGCGATGGTGCAGCAGCCGACGTCCGTCGCGGCACCGTTGCTCGGGCTCGCCGCGTCGGCCACGTTCTCGACGCCGATGCTCGCCGCGGTGCGGGACGCCGTGGTCGCCAACGTCGACGTCATCGGCGCGGGGGACTGGCTCGACCGGCTGCTCGCCGACGTGCCGGCGCCCCTCCGCACTCTGACGCACGAACTCGCTCTCGCTCCGATCCCCGCGCGCAACGCGGAGGACCTGGCGGCCTACTGCCGGAGCATCGTCGTGGCCCTGGTCGAGCGCGACCTGCTCGCCCGCAAGGCCTCGTTGCTCGGGCAGCTGCAGCGTGCCGACCCGCACGAGCAGGCCGAGCGCCGCGCAGAGATCCAGCGGCAGCTCGTCGACCTCGACGGGCAGCGGATGCGGTTGCGCGCCGACGCCGAGGCGTCCTAGCCCGTCCTCGCTCGGCCTCGGGGGTGCGTGAGCGCTCAGGACGTGCCCTGTGTGGGGCGTTCAGTGGTCACACTCCGTCGGCTGGCCGGGGTCCGGCCGACAGGACGTGACCGCGCGGGGTGGGGCGGGCGGTGTGTCGTGACCGGTCGGCGGAGGTGAGGGCCGGGGTCGACGCGGGGCGAGCCTCCAGCCAGGGGCGCGGTGTCACACGACGCGCCGCGTGTGCATCGCCGGGGCCGCACGAACCGTCGCACGGCAGGCCCGCGAGCGGCGGTTGGTGTGAGCTCGGCGAGGGTGACTGGTCGGGACGCGTCGCGTGAGGGGCGTCGAGTGGTCGCAAGGCGTCGGCTGGCCGGGGTCTGGCCGACGGGACGTGGCCGCACGGGATCGGGTGGGCGGCTGTCTCTTATACACATCT